>DASUSR010000065.1:0-7786 GCA_036375015.1 Gemmatimonadales bacterium | reverse complement strand
CAGCGCCTGGTGCCGCGCGCTCTGCACCGGCCGGGCGAGCGTCGGGTCGATCTCCTCGACGGTCCGCGCGAGCGCGTCGTAGTGGGTCTCGACGGCGTCCCGGAGGCCGGTGAAGGCCGTGATCGCGTCCTGGGGGAGCTGGGAGCGCACCAGCCGGGACTCGAGCGCGCCGGCCGGCTGAAGCAGATCCTCGAGCGTGATGCCGAACTTGTCGAGCACCCGGTCCACGCGGGGCTCGACCAGCAGCCCGGACCAGCGGGGAAGCGGGAGCTGTCTCGGGACCTCCAGCCGCTGGTACACCGGCGGGGTCAGCCCCAGGTAGCGGAGCTCACCCGGGCCGGCCAGATAGGCCACCGTCGGCAGGAGGGCGCTCTCCACCACCGGCCGCAGCAGCACATTGGGGGAGAGCCGGCCGGGCTCGCGCTCGGCGATCCGGCGGACCTCGTCGAGAGTGAGCCGCTCGCGGCTCCGCCGCGCGGTGAAGCCGCCGTCGTGCGCCACCAGCCGGTCGCGCCCCTGCGAGCCCTCCAGCATCACCAGCGACGCGCCGTCGCCCACCACGATTCCCGACGTCCGGCTGGTGACCCCCTGCGCCTCGGCGTGCCGGTCGAGATCGGCGTCGAGCTCCGCCGCCAGCTCCAGCGCCCGCACCAGCAGCGGCGCGGCCGCGCGCTTCACCGCGGGATGCGCGCTGTCGAGCACCACCACTCCCGCCGGCGCGATCAGCTCCGCCAGCGCCTCCGCGTACGCGCCCGCCACGGTGGCGTCGGGCCGATAGTGCCGGCGCACCCACGCCAGGGTCCAGTCGCGGAACTCGGAGGGCGGGAGTCCCTGCTCGAGGAGCTCCAGGGCCGCGGTGACGCCCGCGCCCAGCGGCTCGCGGTACATGGGCGTGAGCGGCGCCTCCGGCGGCCGCGCCGGCAGCGACGCGGTGGCGACTGAGCCGTCGGGGCCAATCCAGGACGCGTGGCTCGCCTCGGTGAAGTCGTGGTCGTCGGAGGCGGACCAGAACACCGGGACGACCGGCCGGTTCCAGCGGCGCTCCAGCAGCCGCGCCAGGGCGGCCGCGGAGAGCGCCTTGTGCACCGTGTAGAGCGGGCCGGTGAAGAGCCCGGGTTGCTGCCCGGTCGTGACCACCAGGGTCCCCGGCGAGCGCAGCCGGGCCACCGCCGCGTCGCGCGCGGCGGAAGGCACGAAGGCGTCCACCAGGTGATCGGCGAACGCGCCGGATCGAGGAGCGGGCTCGGTGAGGGCGGCCTGGAGCGGCGTGGGCACGATCCGGAGCGTCATGCGCGTTGTCCCGCCAGAATGGTGCGCGGCGATGAGGGGCCGAGCGGCGCGCCGGTGTAGTCGCCATACCGGCGCCGCAGGGTGATCCCCGCGGCGGCGAGCATGCCGGCGATCTCGTCCGGCTCGAAGAGGCGCACCCGCTCGCGGTAGCGGCGTCCCTCACCGGTCAGGATCGTCTTGGTCACGTGGTGCCCGTCCGCGGAGAGCTCGCGCTGCACCTCCACCCGTCGCCCGTTGAGGCTCACCCGCTCCCGGGCCACCAGGTCCCGGCGGACCGCCGCCGGGTTGAGGAAGTCGATGACGAACCAGCCTTCCGGCCGGACCGTCGTCACCATCTCCCGCAGCGCCGCGGCGTGCTCCGCCTCGCGGTCGAAGTACCCGAAGCTGGTGAAGAGGTTCACGGTGAGATCCATCGAGGCGGGTCGGACCGGCAGGTGGCGCATGTCGGCGCGCACCAGGGGGGCGTCGGTTATGCCGCGCGCGATCCGCAGCAGGGTCGCGGACAGGTCCACGCCCACGCACCGGGCGCCGGCGCGGCGGAAGGCGCGGGCGTGCCGGCCCGCGCCGCAGGCCACGTCGAGCACGCGCCAGCCACGGACGAATCCGGTGGCCGTGAGGAGCAATCGGATCGCCTGCTCCGCCTCCGCCTCGTCCCGGTGGGGATAGAGCTGAAGGTACTCCTCACCGAACCACTCCTCGAACCATTCGGTCATGGGGCCGCGTCCGGAGCCCAGCCCCTAGACCCTCGACTCTCGACCGCCCTTGTGATATGGCTCCCCCCGGAGAATCGTCATGGCCCGGTACAGTTGCTCCACCACGACCACCCGGGCCAGCTCGTGCGGGAGCGTGAGGGGGCCCAGGCTCCAGCGATGGCTCGCGGCCGCCACGAGCCCGGGTGCCAGCCCGTGCGAGCCGCCGATGAACAGCGCCACCGGACGGGCGGCGAGCCGCCATTGTTCCACCTCGCGCGCCAGCTGCGGGCTGGTCCACCCTCGCCCCTCACGCGCCAGGGCGACCGTCACCGCCCCGGCCGGCAGGCGGGCCTGCAGGCGCGAGGCCTCCTCCTCCCGTTGCGCCTCGGGCGTGGGCGCGCGCGCCGCCTCGCGCACCTCGACTTCCGTCACCGGCAACGAGCGCCGGAGCCGCCGCAGGTAGTCGTCGCATGCCTCGCGATAGTACGACCGGAGCCGGCCGACCGCGAGCAGGTGCAGCTGCGTCACCAGCTCCTCAGCAGCAGGCGCACCGCACGGCCCGCCCACCTGCCCCGCCGACCAGGCGCCCGTCGTCAGGCATACAGCCCGCGCAGCCGGTGCACCACCGCCACCCGGTCGATCGCCTGCATGTAGGCCCCGATCCGCGGGCTGGTCGCATGGCGCTCGGCCATGCCGACGACTTCCTCGAACGAGCGGACCATGATCCGCTCCAGCCGCTTGTTGACCGTCTCTTCGTCCCAGAAGTAGCCGCCCCGGTCCTGCACCCACTCGAAATAGCTCACGGTGACGCCGCCCGCGTTCGCCAGGATGTCGGGAATGACGAAGACGCCCTTGTCCTCGAGGATCCGGTCGGCGTTGGCCGTGGTGGGGCCGTTGGCTCCCTCGCAGATGATCCGCGCCCTCACCTGGGCGGCGTTCTGGCTGGTAATGACGTTCTCCAGCGCGGCAGGCACCAGGACATCGCAGTCCAGCGTGAGGAGTTGGACGTTGGTTACCGGCTCGGCGTCGCGGTACTCGGCGAGCAGCTTCCGCTGGCGGGTGTGCTGCACCAGCTCGGCCACGTTGAGCCCTTTCGGGTTGTACACCCCGCCCGACTTGTCGCTCACCGCCACGATCGTCATGCCCTGCTCTTCCATGAGCAGCGCGGCGGTGGACCCCACGTTGCCGAACCCCTGGACGGCGACGCGGGTTCCCCTGACCGGGATGTCGAGCTTCCGGAGCGCCTCCCGGGTCACCAGCATGCAGCCGCGGCCGGTAGCCTCGCGCCGGCCGAGCGACCCGCCCATCTCCACCGGCTTGCCGGTGACCACGGCCGTCACGGTGTGGCGCTTGTGCATGGAGTAGGTGTCCATGATCCAGGCCATCATCCGCTCGTTGGTGTTGACGTCCGGCGCCGGCACGTCCGAGTCCGGCCCCAGGGTGTCGATGATGGCGGACGTGTAGCGCCGGGTGATCCGCTCCAGCTCGCCGTTGGAGAGCTGGCCCGGATCGCAGACCACGCCTCCCTTGGAGCCGCCGAAGGGGATGTTGACCACGGCGCACTTCCAGGTCATCCACGCCGCCAGGGCCTTCACCTCGTCGAGGGTGACGTTGAGATCGAAGCGGATGCCGCCCTTGGCCGGCCCCCGCGAGGTGTTGTAGAGCACCCGATACCCGGTGAGGACGTCCACCTCGCCCCCGTCGCGCAGGAACGGCACCGCGACGATGATCTGCTTCTCCGGGGTGCGCAGCACCTTGTAGAGCCCGGGGTCGAGGCTGAGGCGCTGGGCCGCGTAGTCGAAGCGCGACATCATCGCCTCGAACGGATTCTCCTCGGCGAGGAACTTGTCCTTGTCGGGACGGATGACGTTCTGATTCGGGCGGGTGACGGTGGTCATAACGGTCCGGGTTGCTCCAGGTGGGTTAAAGTCGATCGACGGGAGTCACGACGGCGTCCAGCGCGGCGGCGATATCGTCACCGCCCTCCTCCCATTCCAGGTCCAGCACCGCCACCAGCGGCTCGGGCGCGGCGTGGGGCCAGCGGTCGCGCAGCTTGACGGCGTCCTTCTGGGTGACAACGACGTGGTCCGCTCGGCGGGCGGCGTGCGCCAGCCAGGCGACGTCCTCGTCGCGGTAGTCGTAATGGTCCTTCCAGGTCGCCACCTGCACCGCCGCGCCGGTCGCCTTCACCTGCGCCACGAACGCGTCGGGATCGGCGATGCCCGAGGCCGCCACCACGCGCTTGCCGGCCAGGGTCTCCGCCGGCGTCGGCCGGCCGCTCACCAGGCCTTCCAGGCGACGGAGGCCCAGGTGCGCGATGGCGATCGGTCCCGCCACCCGCCCCTGGAGCTCGCGTACCAGGGTGAGGGCCGCCTCGAGGGTGGCCCGCTTGCGGGTGACGATCAGCGCGTCGGCGCGGTCGAGCGCGCGCCAGCTCTCGCGCCAGGGGCCGGCCGGGAGGGACCAGCGGACGGCCCGAGTCGTCTCCGCGCTCATGACGGCGATGTTGAGATCGCGGCGGACGTCCAGCCGCTGGTAGGCGTCGTCGAGGACCAGCACCTGCGCACCGTTGGCCAGGGCGCGCTCGGCCCCCGCGGCCCGGTCGGGATCGGCCACCACGACCGCCTCCGGCACGGACTGTTGGTGCACCAGGGTCTCGTCGTTGCCGTAGCCGCGGAGCAGGATGCCGGGGATGAGCCCGCGGCGCACGTAGTGCCGGGCGATCCAGATCGCGATGGGCGTCTTCCCGGAGCCCCCCACGGTCAGGTTGCCGACGGCCACCGAGGGCAGCGGCAGGTCCCGCACCGCGAGCCAGCCGCGCCGGTAGGCCAGGCCGCGCGCCGCCATCACGCCGCGCCAGAGCCCCGACGCCGGCAGCAGGGCGAGCCGCGCCAGCCGCGCGTCCGGCCGGGAGCTGGTCCACAGCCACCGCATGACCCGATGGGTGTCGCCCCGCCGACTCATGCCGACAACCTCCCTGCGATCTCCTCCAGCCGCCGGATGGCTTCCTCCTGGCCCGCCACGAGCCCCGCCTCGCCGGGACCGACCTCGAAAGGCCGGCCGTACGTGACCGTCACCCTCGCCGCCGGTTGGGGGATGAGGAAACGGTCCCACGAATGTAACCGCCACGCGCGGTCGGCCTCTGCGTGGATCGGCACGACGACGCCGCCGCCCCGCTGGGCCGCCGCCACCACCCCGGCCTTGAGGTCGCGCCGGGGGCCCCGCGGCCCGTCCGGCGTGAACGCCACCGACCTGCCCTCCCGCAGCTCCCGCACGGCGCCGAGCAGGGCCCGGGTGCCGCCGCGGGTGCTGGATCCGCGAACCGCGCGATAGCCGAGCGAGGACGCGAGGTCGGTGAGGTACTGGCCCTCGCGCGCCTCGCTCACCACGATCGCCACATCCTGCCCCCGGTGCTGCCAGAGGAGCGGGAGCAGGACCTCATGCCAGAGCAGGTACACGAGCGGGCGACGGGTCTCATACAACGGCCGCCAGCGCTCCTCGTACGCCGTCCGCATCCGCCAGCTGCGGGCCAGCAGGCGGATGGCGGGGGCGGCGAGCGCACGCACCGTCTCCGGCGCGACCTTCAGCCGCACGTCGCGAGGAGCTCGTCGGCCAGTGCCACCACCCGCGACGCCGCGCCGGGCTCGCCCAACCGGCGCCGCACCAGCGCCAGCCCCTCCCGCTGGGCGAGGGTGTGGGGATCGGCCGGATCCAGCAGCGGACGCAACGCGTCAGCCAGCGGCCCCGCCTCCGCCTGCTGCTGCAGCATCTCCGGCACCACCTCGCGCTCGGCCACCAAATTCACCAGACTGACCCAGTGGACCGTCCGGAGCCGCTGGAACATGCGATAGGTGACCGGGTGGACCTTGTAGGCCACCACCATGGGCGTGCCCGCCAGCGCGGCCTCGAGCGTGGTGGTGCCGGACTTGGCGAGCACCGCGTCGGATGCCGCCAGCACGGTCGCCGGGTCGCCGCGAACGATGCGCAACGGCCCCGGCGACGCGTAGTCGCCGTCGACGGTGCCGGCGACCAGCACCGTATCGCAGCGCCCCTCCTGCAGCAGCTGGAGCGCGGCGCCCCGGAACGGCTCCCAGAGCCGCCGCACCTCCTGCGACCGGCTCCCCGGAAAAACGCCCAGCACCCGGTGGCCGGGCGGCAGGCCCAGCCGACCGCGGGCCTCCTCGCGCGCCGGCGGCGCGCCACGGTCCACCAGCGGATGGCCGACGTACTCGCTCCGGAGCCCCAGGCCGCCGAAGAAGGGCTGCTCGAACGGAAGCACCACCGCCAGCCGATCCACGGCCGCCGCCAGCCGGCGGGCGCGTTCCGGACGCCAGGCCCAGAGCTGAGGCGCGATGTAGTAGAGCACCTTGGTGCCGGCCGCGCGGGCGGCCTCCGCCACGCGGAGGTGAAAGCCGGGGTAGTCGATCAGGATCACCAGGTCGTAGCGTCCGGCGGCGAAGTCCCGGCGCAGGGCCCGGAGCAGCCGCCAGTGCGCGGTCAGCTTGGTCAGCACCTCGACCAGCCCGAACGCGGCGAGCCCTTCCATCGGGTAGCGGAGCACCGCGCCGGCAGCCGCCATCCGGGGGCCGCCCAGCACCTCGATGACGGCGTCGGGGTGGCGCTCCCGGAGCGCCCGCACCACGCCCGCACCGTGCAGGTCTCCCGAAGGCTCGCCCGCGGAGAGGAAGATGCGCGGGGCCGCCCGCGCGATCATCGGGCGGCGGGAACGGCCAGCGGGGTGGTGCGGACGGCATCCGCCACCCGGAGCGCGAGCGCGAGGGCGGCGCGGCCCTGCTCCCCGCTGACCACCACCGCGCGGTCGCCCCGCACGGCGTGCACGAAGCTCTGCAGCTCCAGCCGCAGCGCGTCGGCCTCGGGCGCCTCCAGCACCAGGCGCTCGACCACGTCGGAGAGCTGGGTCCCCGTCCCCGGCTGCCAGTCGGGCCGGAGCCGCATGAACTCGCCTCCGCCGCTGGCGAGGTCCAGCGAGAAGTAGCCGTTGGGCTGGAAGAGACGCAGCCGCCGCACCCGCTCGCGCGATACCCGGCTCGCGGTCGCCAGGGCCACGGCCCCGTTGGCGAACTCCACCCTGGCGTTGGCGATGTCGAGGTGGGAGGAGAGGACCGAGAGCCCCGAGGCCCGCACCTCCAGCGCGGCCTGCCCGCCCGTCAGGTGCAGCACGAGGTCGAGGTCGTGAATCATGAGGTCCAGCACCACGGCCACGTCGGTGCCCCGGGGCTGGAACGGCGCCAGGCGCTGGCTTTCGATGTAGCGGGGGCCGTCGAGGTACGGCTCCGCCGCCCGGATGGCCTGGTTGTAGCGCTCGATGTGGCCCACCTGGATCTGGAGGCCCGCTGCCCGCGCCGCCCGGAGGAGGGCGTCGGCCTCCTCGAGCGTCGCGGCCAGCGGCTTCTCCATCAGCACCGGCACGCCCCGCTCGAGCGCCCGCAGGCCGACCTCCGCATGCACCGGCGTGGGAACCGCCACGGACACCGCCCGCGCCTCCCCCAGCAGCGCATCGAGGTCGCCGAAGGCGCGGGTGCCCAGCTCGTCGGCCACGGCCGCCGCCCGGCCGGCGTCGGTGTCGTAGATCCCGACCAGGCGTGCCTCGGGCAGGGCGGACAAGTGGCGCGCGTGGTGGCGGCCGAGCGCTCCCACGCCGACCACCCCGATGGGCAGCGGTACAGTCACGCCGGCACGCCCCGCTCCGAGGACTCGACGAACTCCAGGAAGCGCTCCACCTCCGGGACGGCGGGGAGATCGCTCCGCGCGCGCTCCAGGGCCTGGGAGAGGTTCAGGTCCGA
>DASUSR010000064.1:0-18722 GCA_036375015.1 Gemmatimonadales bacterium | reverse complement strand
GGAATGGCGCCGCGGCGGAGCTGCTCCCACGTCTCCGGGTTCCGGTAGAACCGGGTGACGTTGATCGTAAGCGTGTCGCGGAGGCGCTCGAACTCGTCCGGCGTCCGCGCGAGGTGCTCGGCGTAGTCCCGGTAGGTGTGGACCCCGCAGGCGCGCATGCGAACGGCGATCCGGCGGCGAAGACACCGGTCCTTGTAGCTGTCCAGCCCGATCCCCACCCCGCGGGAGATGAGGCGGGCGAGCTCCGCGAATCCCGCCTCGTCCGCGGCCATCACACCGCGGCGCTCAGCATGTCCAGGTTGGCGCGCGCGAGCTGGTGCCCCGGATTGAGCTCGGTCGCGCGAGTCCAGCACTCGCGGGCCCGGTCGAGCTCACGCCGCTTGTAGGCGATGTTGCCGAGCTTGAAGTAGAGGTCGTCGCCCAGGTCGGGCGCGAGCTTCGCGGCCCGGTCGTAGGCCTCCCGCGCGTCCTCGAAGCGCCCGCTCCGATACAGCAGGTCGGCCAGATTCTTGGAGATCTGGGGCAGCCCCGGGTCCTCGGCGAGAGCGGTCCGCAGCACTGCCTCGGCGCCCGCCCCATCGCCGGTGAGCTCGAGGAGCACCGCCAGATTGTTCTGCAGCACCGCACTGGCGGGGAACGCCTCGGCGCCGGCGCGGGCCGAGCGGAGGGCGCCATCGAGATCGTCGAGCCCCGCGCTCGCGAGGGTGGAGGCCCAGTACCAGATGCCGGGCGCGGGCCGGTCGCCCAGCAGCTCGAGCGCCCGGGCGAGGCGCCCCTGGGCCACCGGGTACTCCCCCCGCTTGAGGGCGACGATGCTCCAGCCGAGCATCATGCGGGCGTCGTCGCGGGCGCGGCCGGCCGCGTCGGCGCAGGCGGTCTCGGCTTCGTCCAGGCGGCCCAGCCGCTCCAGCGCGAGGCCCAGGTTGTGGAGCGCGGCGGCCTTGGCGCCGCCCTTCTCGATGGCCTGGCGGAAGCCGTCCACCGCCTCCTCCCAGCGCGCCTGCCGCAGCGCGATGAGCCCGAGGAAGAACGGCGCGCTCGCGTCGGTCGGCCGAAGGTCCGCCACCCGGCGAAACTCGCGCAGCGCCTCGTCCAGCATCCCCGCCTTGTAGAACGCGACGCCGAGATTGCGGTGCTCGTCGATCCGTCCGTCGTTCACCCGGGGCGCCGTCGCGGCCGAGGTCCCCACCCGGCGGGCGAACCCGGCCGTGATGAGGCCGTAGAGGGCCTTGCCCACCTCGAACTCCACCAGCCCGGTCTCGTCGACCAGCTGCTGTACGTCGCGGGTCCCGTCGAGCAGGGAGACGAGCTGCTGCTGCTCCTCGGTGAGCGTCGGCGCCGACTCGCCGATGTGACTCGGGTCCACCTGGAAGATCAGATCGAACGCGGGGATCTTCTTCTCGATCAGGCTCCACTCGTCCACCCGGCGGGCGCCCTCCAGGAGGAGGAACTCCGGGTTGATCCGCACCAGGAAGTCTTCCCGCTCGGGACGGACCCCGGCCTCGAAGTTGAAGGTTCCCGAGGTCCAGGTGAACAGGTAGTAGACCGCCTCCTCGATCTGGAGCCGGATGTAGCGTTCCAGCTCCTCCCGCGGAAGCACGCCCATCTCGACCAGGATCTCGCCCAGCTTGTGCTCGCGGTCCCCGTCCTGCCGGTCCACCGCCGTGCGGAGCTGGTCGAGCGTGATGCGGCCGCTTCGCACCAGGATGTCGCCCAGCCGGTCCCGCCGGTTCACGATGGCGGCGTAGACGATCTGCCCCTCGTCGAAGTAGATCGTCCCGAAGTTCTGCCGATCGGCCAGCGCCAGGCAGCCGGTCCTGCGGCCCAGGAACAGGAGCTGGATGACGTCCGGTAGACTCGCCTCCTTGAGGCTGCCCTTGATGGCCATCAGCGCCACTCCTCGATGGTGCGGTCGCCGATCTCGGGCCACTCCCACACCATCTTCTCGCGGCTCCTGGCCCCGGTCACCGACGGCGCCACGATGCCGCTCGACCGCGCAGCCAGAGAGCGGCGCGGCGGCGCGGCGGCGGGCACGCCGTCGAGCACCTCGCGCGCCAGCGCCACGCCGGGAGGCTCGTGCCGCGCCTCGGCGGCGTTGAGCACCCGCTGCACCTGGGCCAGCACCAGTCGCACCGAGTCCGCGGGCCGGGAGGCGAGGAACCCGGTCAGCTCGGGATCGGCCGCGCCGAGGCGCGCGGTCAGCTCGCGCACCACCACGCCCTCGCGGATCTCCGGGTCGGGCGGGGGCAGGGTGACGACGAGCCCGCCCTCGAGCCGGGTGCGGAGTCTCGGCTCCACCCCGGTGAGCTCCGCGAGCGGCACCGACGTGGTGAAGACCATCTGGCGCCCCGACTCGTGCAGCAGGTTGAACAGGACGAACAGCTCGTCCTGGGTCCGGTCCTTGTCGGCGATGAGATGCACGTCGTCGAGCAGCACCGCCGCCGCGCGGCGGTAGCGGGTACGCCAGGCGCCGACCGCATCCCGGTCGATGGCGTCGATCAGCTCGCCGGTGAACTCCGGCGCGCTGAGACAGGCGACCGGAGGGGTGAAGCGCTCCGCCAGCGCGTTGCCCAGGGCGTGCAGCAGGTGGGTCTTGCCCGACCCCGCACCGCCCACGATCACGAGCGGGTTGTAGCGGGTGCCCGGCTCGCTCGCGACGCTCCGCGCGGCCTGGAGCGCCATCTTGTTGCCCCCGCCCTCGAGCAGATCCTCGAAGCGCCAGATCGGGGCGGGCGCCGGCGGCGGATGTGCCCCGTCGCGCGCGCGCCTGAGCAGGGCCTCCGCCGCGGTCAGGTCTCCCGGGTCGCGGAAGGCGGGAGACCCGGCGAGGTCGGGCGCGAGCTCGGCCGCCTCCGCCTGCATCCGCTGCAGCCGCTCGACGTCGGCCTCGTACTCGCGCAGGGCCTGCTCCGGATCGGCCACGATCTCCTGCTCCAGCAGCGCTTCCAGCCGGGCCGTGCGGAACCCTTCGCCCTCCCACCGCAGCACCGCGGCCGCCACGTGGGTCCGCCAGGTGTCCACCTGCTGGGCCACGGTGGCGGTGATCTCGGACAGGAAGTCGGAGAATTCGTCGGTGGAAGCCGAGGCAGCGGGGCCGGGGGGCAGCGGGGCTGATGGCCGGTCGGCAGCCCGATCCTCGGAGACCCCGTCACCGCCCCCCTGCCCCGCCGCCCCGCTGCCCGTCACAACGCCTCGTGCCGTCGCCGCGTCCAGCGGCTGCTCGCTCACGGCCTGGTAGGCGATCAGCCGGTTGAGCGCGCCGAGCAGCTCGCGGACGTTGTCGATGTTGAGTCCGGCGACGGCCTCGAGCACGCCGTCGGCGAAGCCGGCCTGGCGCTCCTCCGCCTTCCGCCGCAGAATCGCGACCCGGGTCTCGTAGTCCGGCGCGGCGACATCGATGATCAGGCCGCCGGCGAAGCGGCGGATCAGCCGCTCGTCCAGCGCCTCGATCTCCGAAGGCGGGCGATCGCTGGTGAGGACGATCTGCCGGTTGGTGGTCTGGAGCGCGTCGGTCAGCCGCAGCAGCTCCGCCTGCATCTCGCGCCGGTGGGTGAGGAACTGGACGTCGTCCACCAGCAGCAGGTCCACGTCGAGGAAGCGCTTGCGGTAGGCGTCGCCGTGGCCCGCGGCGATGGCCGCATGGAACGCCTCGACGAACTCGTCCAGCGTGAGGTACTCCACCGCGAGCCGTGGATTGATGGTCCGCGCCGCGTGGCCGATGCCCATCAGGAGGTGGGTCTTCCCCAGACCGGGCCGGGCATAGATGAAGAGCGGGTTGTACACCGTGCCCGGAGACTCGGCCACGGCCTTGGCCGCGGTCACGGCGAGCCGGTTGGCCGAGCCGACCACGAAGGTGTCGAAGCGGTAGAGCGGGTTGAGGGTGACGGTCACGCGACGGGTGTCCCCGCCGCCAGGCGCTTGAGGACCTGCTCCGAGATGCCCCGGAGCGTCTCGAACACGCCGGTGCCGTGCAGGGCATCGGCCGAATAGCTCTGGACCGCCCGGAAGTTGAGCGCGTCGTCCATCTCCGCGTGGGTCAGGATCAGGTCGCGCGGCAGGTCCTGCTTGTTGTACTGGAACACCACCGGCAGCTGCCGCACGTCCACGCCCTGCGACAGCAGGTTGTCCTGGAGGTTCTGGAGGCTCTCGATGTTGTCATCGAACCGGCGCGCCTGGGAGTCGGCCACGAACACCACGCCGTCGGCGCCCTGCAGCACCAGCTTGCGGGTGGCGTTGTAGTAGCTCTGCCCCGGCACGGTGTAGAGCTGGAACTTGGTGGTGAAGCCCGAGATGGTTCCCAGCTCCAGCGGCAGGAAGTCGAAGAAGAGGGTGCGGTCGGTCTGCGTCGCGAGCGAGACCATCCGCCCGCGCCGGCTGTCGGGCACCCGCCCGTAGACGTACTGCAGGTTGGTCGTCTTGCCCGACCGGCCGGGGCCGTAGTAGACGATCTTGCAGGTGATCTCGCGGGCGGTGAAGTTGACGAGGGACATGCCCGTTACCGTCCGAAGAGCGCGCGAAGGCTGGCGTCGAGGTCGTGCTCGAAGTTCTCCGCCAGCTTGGGGGTCGGCGCCTGCTCCCGGGGCGCCGCGTCGGCGAGCTGTCGCACCATCTGATCGAAGAAGAGCTGCACGATGCCCACCGACGTCTCCTGACCGAAGACCACCAGCCCGATCCAGCGCCCCCGCGGCGTCACGAATGCCGAGAGCATGCAGCTCTGCCGGGCGCCGTGATGCACCAGCGCCTCGAACCGCGGCGCGCCCATGAGGCGGGCCAGCTCCTCGGTGCTGGCCACGATGCCCGCGCCCAGCGCCGCCGCGGTCATCACGTCGAGCGAGCGGCCGAAGCCGTGCTGCGCGACCACCTGGCCCGAGGTCGTCATCAGCAGGGTGAGCCGGGCCGACGACTCGGCGAGAAAGGACTGCAGCGGCGCCTCCACCCAGGGCTCGAGCGCCCGCATCAGCCGAGCCGCCCCGCGGCGTCGAGCATCTCCAGCCGGGCCAAACCCAGGTTCGCCTCGGGGCCGACGACGGCGACCAGCACCAGCCCCTCGCTGCCCGGGGCCGCCAGGATGGAGCCCTCCTCTCCCCGGAGCTGGACGAAGACCGGCGGGCGCACTCCCGCCTCCTCGGCCGTCCGGCCGAGCCGCGCGATGAGGCTGCCGGTGAGGGCGGCGGCGGCGCGGCCGTCCACCCCGTCCATGAGCTGCTCCGCCACGACCAGCCCATCCGCGGCCGAGGCGATGAGCGCGCCGCGTACGCCCGGGATTCTGGTGACCCGATCGAGGCTCGCCTGTGCCGGAGTCATCGGATCTGCTCCAGCCAGTGGCGCGCGGCGCGGCCAGCCCGCTCGGCCAGCAGGCCCAGGCGCGCCATCGGCACCGAGGGCTCGCGCACGGCGAGCAGCACGGTCTCGGCGGTGGGCGCGGACAGGAAGAGGTGCGCGTCCGCGGTCTCGACCGCGATGGAGTGCCAGCCGCCGAGCCCGAGAAGCCGGGTGGCCCGGGCGGCCTCGCGGCTGAGCCCCGCGAGCTGGGCGGCCACGCGGTCGCCCGACTCCATCCCATGTCTTCCCACTTCGCCACCGAGCCGCTGACCGCTCGCGTCGGCCAGCAGGAGCCCCCGCTCGTCCTCCGCGATCCCGGCGAAGGGCGAGTCGTGCGGAATCGCGCGATCGGCTTCGGCGGGCGCGGGCGGCGCGGCGGGGATGGCCTGAACGACGTCCGACTCGGCGACGTCGGCCTCGGCGACAGCCGCCTCGGTGGCCGGTGCGGGCGCCTCCCGGTGCCGGTCCGGGCCCGCCGGCTCCTCCACCGCGGGAAGACCGGCGCGCCCCGCGTCGCGCCGGACCCGGGCGATCGCCTGCGGGATCGCGGGGTCGTCCGGGTCCGCTTCGGCCGCGCGCTGCAGATGGTCGAGCGCCGCGGCCACGTCGCCCGCCCTGAAGTAGAGGAAGGCGATGCCCTTGAGCGCCCCCGTGCGCATCGGGTCGAAGCGGAGCGCGTCGGCCCAGGCGTCGAACGCCCCGGCCAGGTCACCCAGGTCGCTGAGGATGCGCCCGAGCAGGTCGTGCGCGTCCGCGAGCCCCGGATAGCGGGTGAGTCCGGCCCGGGTCACCTTGCACGCGGCGTCCAGCTGCCCGCGCCGGCGCAGCGTCTCGCCCAGCTCGAGGAAGGCGAGGCTCGACGGCTCGTCGGCGAGCCGCTGGGTGAGGGTGCGGATCTCGTCAGTCACGGTATCGGTCCAGCTCCTTGACCAGCGTCTCCACCGCGCGGCGCATGCGCTCCACGGAGGAGAGCTCCGCCTCCTCGCCCGGGCTCCGCGGCCCGAGCCGGCTCCAGGTGGCCCAGCTCTCGAGCGCATCGGCGAAGCTGCCCTGCGCCGCCTGACAGACGCCGAGCAGCCGGCGCGCCTCGGGCATCAGGGGATCTTCCCGCAACACTTCGTCCAGCGCGCCGGCCGCGACGTCGTAGGCACCCTGCGCCATGGCCTCGCGCGCCGGCACCAGCAGCGCGGCGAGGTCCCGACCGCCCTCGACCTCGGCGCCGGGCCGCCTCGGGTCGTCGAGCACCACGACGCCCGCGCTGGTGAGGCCGTATACCGTGCGGGCCACCTCGAACTCCGAGCGTCCCAGCACGTCGGCCAGGGCGTGCAGGTCGCGCTGGCCGTCCACGGCGGCGAGCACCTCCCACTCGAACGGCACCAGATCCAGCGGCTCGGTGGGCTGGTGGTCCGGGGGCGGCAGCCGGGGGACCAGACCCAGGTGGGCCACCTTCGACCCGATGCGCGACCACTCGTCCAGCCGCCTGGCGGCCTCCATGAGCAGCGCCTCGGTGGGAAAGCGCACCGGGGACTCGACCGCGGCCTGGCAGGGGCTCCCTTCCTCGAAGCGGAAATAGCCTTCGGTCCACGACAGCAGCTCGAACACCGCCTCCTCCACCTGCGCCTTGAGCTGCCGGTCCAGCTCGCGCCGGCCGATGGCCCCGAGCGCCACGAGGATGTCGCCCAGCCGGCGCTCGTCGCCGGCGTTCTGGGTGCCCCGCGCGCGGTCGAGCTGCTCCCCGGTGATCTTGCCCACCCGTACGAGGCGCGTCCCGATGGGATCGGGCTCGTTGCCCAGCGCCGCCGCCACCACGCCGCCCCGATCGAAGCAGACCGTCGCCGCGCTCTGCCGCAGCTCGGAGGTCACCCGCAGCACCCCGCTCTTCCGGCCGAGGTCCAGCAGCTGGAAGACATCCTGGATGTGCAGCTCCTTGAGCGGGCCCTCGAGCGCCATCGGCTACCCCGCCGAGCTGGCGAAGATGTGCTGGAGATCCCGGGCGGACCGCGCGCGGCTCCGCGCCTGGGCGGCGTAGGGACCGGCCGGGTCGAGCTGCACCACCCGCTCCCACGCCGCCACCGCCTGCTCGAACTGCCGCTGGCGCGCGAGCGCGGCGCCCTCGTAGTAGAGCGCCCCGGCGTGCTCGGGATCGAACCGCAGCACCCGCTCGAACGCCTCGAGCGCCTGGGTGGTGCGACCGTCCTCCAGCAGCGCCCTGCCCAGCGCCGTGAGCGCCTCGAGGTCGTAGGGATCGGCCTCCAGGAACCGCACCAGCACCAGCACCGCGGCCCGCGGCGACTCGCTCCGGCGCATCAGGTCGGCCAGGGCGAGCGCGGCCGCCGGATAGGTGGGGAGCAGGTCCAGTGCCCGCTCGTAGGCGGCACGCGCGGCGGTCCAGTTGCCGCGCTCTTCCTCGACGCCGCCCAGCTCGAACCAGACGCGGACCAGCGACGGGTCGAGCTGCAGTGCGGCGTTGAAGGCCGCGAGCGCGGCGGAGCGGTCGCCGAGGCGGGCCGAAACCTGGGCCTGCAGGTGGAAGAGATCGGGCCGGCCGGGTGCCAGGGCCTGGGCCTCCCGGATGCAGTCGAGCGCGCCGAGCGCGTCGCCCACGGCCAGCCGGACGCGAGCCCGCGCCACCAGGACCTCGACGTCGCCCCGCACCCGCGACGCCAGGTCGTCGGCCAGCGGCGCCGCGTCTCCGGCCCAGCCGAGCGCGAGGAGCGCGCGGATCTCGCCCAGCGTCGCGTCCGGATCGTCGGGCCGGGCCGCGCGGGCCTCGCGATAGCGCTCCAGCGCCTCCCCGTAGAGCCCCCGCTTGGCGAAGACGTCGCCCAGGAGCACCGCGGTGGCGGCGCGGGGCGCGCCCCGCGTGCTCGCCCGGCTCAGCTCGGCGACCGCGAGGTCCAGCAGACCCTTGGCGATGTAGTCGCGCGCCAGGTCGAGCGCGTCGCCCACGGGGCCCGCCGCCTGCGGCGCGGCCGCGGGGGTGAGCTCCTCGAACAGCCGGTCGAGGGCCGGCGCGTCGAAGGCGAACTCGCCCGCCAGCTCCTCGCCGCCGGCCTCGGCGGTGAGCTCGGGCGCGATGGCGATGGTCGGGTCCTCGTACTGCAGGTCGATGGCGAGGGCGAACTTCTGCGGGACGTAGAGCGGCTCGAGCTCGAGCGCGCGGCGGGTCTCGCGGAGGGCGCCGTCGAAGTCGCCGAGCTGGCTCAGCACGAAGCTCAGGTTGTAGTGCGCGGCGGCGAATCGAGGGTCGGCGTCCACCGCCCGCCCGAAGGCGTTGCGCGCGTCCTCGTAGCGCCGGAGCTCCATGAGCACCAGCCCGACCCCGTTCCAGGCTACCGCGCTCTCCGGCTGCTCCCGCAGCGCGCGCTGATACTCCTCGAGCGCGGGCTTGAACTGCCGCCGCTGGAAGGCGAGCAATCCGAGATTGAGCCGCGCGGCGAACAGCGGGAGGTCGCCCTCGAGGGCGTGCCCGAACGCCGTAGTGGCCGCCTCGGACTCGGCCTCGTGCGCCCGGGCGACGCCGAGGTTGTTCCACGCCAGGCGATAGCGCGGATCGATCTCGACCGCGCGGGCATAGGAGTCGATGGCCTCCTGCCGCCGTCCCGCCTGGTGCAGGCAGACACCGCGCTCGTTCCAGAGCTTGGGGGAGTCGGCGTACTCCCGGACCAACCCCTCGTAGAACTCCAGGGCGGCGCCGAGCTCGCGCCGGAGCAGGTGCACCTCCGCCATCGCCTGGAGATTGAGCCGCCGGTCCTCGCCCGCGTCCAGCGCGAGGCGGTACTCCCGCAACGCCTCCTCGTGGTACCCCTTCTGCCGCAGCGCGAGACCGAGATTGTAGTGGGCGAGGAGGCCGCCCTCGATGGACTGCGGGCCGGCGGGACGGGGGGGCGGCGGGGCGGCCCCATCCTCGCCCTGCCCGGCAGCCCCACCGCCGCCCCGCTGGCCCTCCCCGACACGCTCCAGCGCGAGGTTCGCCTGCGCCCGCGCCAGCATCGGGTTGAGTGCGATGGCCCGCTTGGTGGCCTCGCGGGCGGACTCGTGCTGGCCGAGGTCGCCGTAGACGAAGGCGAGGAGGTAGTGCGCTTCGGCGTAGTCGGGGTTGCGGGCGATCGCCTCGCGCAGCGCGGCGAGCGCCGGCTCGTTGAGGCCGCGGTTGTAGAGCACCTCGCCGTAGTAGAACCGGGCGACCGCGCTCTCGGGGTCGAGCGCGCAGGCGCGGCTCAGCCAGTCGGCCGCGGTGTCGAGGTTGCCCCGGCCCTTCTCGGCCAGGCCCAGCTGCAGCATCGCGGGCACGTCACGCGGATGCCAGGCGAGCAGCGCCTCGAACTCGGCGATGGCGTCGCCGTGCCGGCCCAGCGCCGCGTACGCGCGCCCGAGTTCCCAGCGGCCGTCCCGGTCCTCCGGGCTGCGGCGCACCCGCTCCCGCAGGTCCGTGATGCGCCGGTCGTAGTGCCCGCTGTCGCGGTAGGCGATCTCGAGATTCGCCAGCGCGACCTGCATCTTGGGATCGAGCTCCAGCGCCCGCACGAACTCGGCGATCGCCTCCTCCACCAGACCCTTCTGGTAGTAGAGCACCCCGAGGTTGTTGTGGGCGCCGGCGTCGGACGGATCGATGCGGCGGGCGAAGGAGCGCAGGACTGAGAGGTCGCGCTCCGACAGCATGGGACCCGGCATCGGTCAGGGCAGGCGGATGGCGTCGAAGATGGCCCGCAGGGACGGCATGTCGGGCAGGAGCAGGAAGTGTCCGCGCAACGGCTCGGTGGCTCCTTCAACCCGGAACGAGGTCTCGACGCAGAAGACGTAGTCCCGGTCGTGGCCGAAGTTGAGATAGGCGGTGGTGAGCACCGCCGCGCTCAGGTCCACGACCAGGCTGGGAACCGAGGGCACCAGCATCATGCCCATGAAGTCGCTGAGCGCGTTGAGGTAGGCGCTCGCCAGGATGTTGCCGGCCTCCTTGAGGCCGGACTGCTCCATCGCCCCGAACTCGGTGGTGCTGCCGGGCGGCTTGCGGAACAGGATGTCGCAGAGCGCCTTGGCCGAGCCCTCGGGGAAGAGCACGAGCGTGCGCCCGGTGAGGTCGCCCATCATGTGCATCAGGACGGCGGCGACGATCTCGTCGGCCCGGCCGAGGAGCTCGCTCACGTCCTCCAGCGCGAGCACGTTGACCTCCGGCACGTTGATCATGATCGTGCGGTTGGTCATCTGCGACAGCGCGGTCGCGGCGTGTCCGGCCCCGATGTTGGCGACCTCGCGCAGCGCGTCCAGCTGGAGCTCCTTGAGGTCCCTCACGTCTTCCATGACTCCTCCCTACTGCAGCGCCGCGGCGTCCAGGATGAGCGCTGGACTGCCGTCGGCGAGGATCGTCGCCCCACCCACGAAGCTCGGCAGACCCCGGGGTGCGTCGAACGGCTCGACCACGATGTCCTGCTGCCCGCGCAACGCGTCCACCACCAGCGCGGTGCGGCGATCCCCGATCTCCAGGATCACGGTGGGCGTCCGCGGGGCGGTCGGCCCGTTCCGCCGACCGACGAGGTCCCGCAGGTGGACCGTGGGGATCACCTCGTCCCGCACCACCAGCGCCTCGCGGTCCCGCACCGCCGTCACGCTCCGCGGGTCGAACTCCACCGTCTCGGCCACGTAGGCCAGGGGCACCGCGTAGCGCTCGCCCCCGACCTCGGCCAGCAGGGCGCGCACGATCGCCAGGGTGAGCGGGACCCGGATCGTGAAGGTGGTGCCCCGCCCCACCTCGGTCCGCACCTCGAGCGTCCCGCCGAGGGCCCGGACCCGCGTGGTGGCCACGTCCACCCCGACGCCCCGGCCGGAGACACCGCTCACCGCCTGCGCGGTGCTGAACCCGGGCCGCGCGAGCACCCGCAGCAGCACGTCGTCGCCCAGGGTCTCGGCCGCGGAATCGGCGAGTCCGTCGCGCCGCGCCTTCTCCAGGATGGCCGCCCGGTCGATCCCCCGGCCGTCGTCGGTGACCCGCAGCGCCACGCTGTTCCGTTCCCGGGAGGCGGAGAGCAGGATGCGTCCCTCGCCGGGCTTTCCGGCCGCGGTGCGCTCCTCCGGCATCTCGATGCCGTGATCGGCGGCGTTGCGGATGAGGTGGAGCAGCGGCTCGCCGATCTCGTCGAGGATCGAACGGTCCAGCTCGATCTCTCCGCCCTCCATCTCGAACCGGATCCGCTTGCCCAGGTCGCGGGCCAAGTCCCGCACCAGGCGGGGGAACCGGTCGAACACCTCGCCCACCGGCGTCATCCGCGCGGCGATCACCTCGGCCTGCATGGCGGACACCAGCCGACCGATCCGGTCGCTCACCTCGCCCAGCACGGGGTCGTGGCCGGGTCCGGCCAGCACGCCCAGCCGGTTCTTGGCCACGACGAGCTCGCCGACCTGCTTCATCAGCGCGTCGAGTCGGCGGAGGTCCACCCGGATCTGCCGTCCGCGCTCGGCCGCCTCCGCCTCGGGCTCCTCGAAGCGGAGCGACGCGACGTCGCCCGCGGTCCGGAGCACCGCCGCGATCCGCGCGTCGTCGGCGTCGGTGGTCAGCCGGAAGAAGAGCCGCCCGTCGAACTCGTCGCGCTCGAGCTGGGCCACAGGCGGCCGGACCGACGTCACGGCGCCGAGCGACTCCGCGCGGCGGAGCACCAGCGCCGCGCGGGCGCCCCGCATCACCGCGCCCGGCCGGATCGCCACCTGGACCGGGCGGGGCGGGAGCGGGGCGTCCGCGGACCGGCGGCGCCGCGGCCGCCCGGTCGGCCGCACCCCGGACGACGCGGCCGCGTCCAGCTCGGCGGTGAGGCCGTCGTCGCCGGCGTCCTTCCCCGCCGCGGCCGCCTCAACCGCGCGCGCCAGGGCGTCCACCGAGCGGAACATCAACTGGAAGATCCCGGTGTTCGGCGCGACCCGTCCCTGCCGCAGCCCGTCCAGCAGGTTCTCCATCCGGTGGGCCAGCTCCGCGACGCCGGTGTAGCCCATCGTCGCGGCCATCCCCTTGACCGTATGGATGGCGCGGAACAGTCCTCCGACCGGCTCGATCGACTCCGGCTCCCGCTCCCATTCGAGCAGGAGGAGGTTGCAGGTGCTCAGGTGCTCGCGGCTCTCGGTGAGGAACAGCGCCGCGTACTTGGAGACGTCCATCGGTCAGCCGAGGACGCGCTGCACTGCCTCCAGCACGCGGGACGGCTGGAAGGGCTTGACCACGAAGTCCTTCGCTCCCGCCTGGATCGCTTCCACCACCAGCGCCTGCTGCCCCATCGCGCTGCACATCAGGATCTTCGCGTCGGGATCGGTCTTGCAGATCTCCCGCACCGCCTCGATGCCGCCCATATCAGGCATCACGATGTCCATGGTCACGAGATCGGGCTTGAGCTGGCGATACTTGTCGACGGCCTGCACGCCGGACTCGGCCTCACCGACCACCTCGAACCCCGCCTGGGTGAGAATGTCGCTGATCATCGTGCGCATGAAGATGGCGTCGTCGCAGACGAGAACGGTGTGGCTCACAGGCCGATCTCCAGAAGAAGAATGACGTCCCGCTAGTGCCGGTCGGCCCCGCCTGCTCCGCGAGTGCCGGCCCCATCGGTCCCGACCAGCGGCGCGAACAGGGCGTCGGTGTCCAGCACCACGAAGGACCGGTCATCCAGCAGGCCGACCGCGCGCACCAGCCGGGGATCGACGCCGGGCAGCTCGGCCCGCTCGGCGATGGCGCGCTCCGGAACCTCGAGGAAGTCCACCACCTGCCCCACACCGAGCCCGTACCGGCGGCCGAACGCCGCCACTACCACGATCGCGCCCTCGTCGTCGTCCCGGCGCTCCTGCTGGAGCAGGCGGTGGCCGTCGAGCACGGTAAGGAGCGAGCCTCGGACGTTGACCAGACCTTCGATGGCATCGGCCACCCCGGGAATGCGGGTGGCGGGCAGGCGCGGGAGGATCTCACGCACGATCCCTGCCGGGACCGCGCAATTCAGCGCACCGATGCGAAAAATGACGGCGTGTATCGTAGGTGGGTTAGCCATCTCTATTGGAGAAAACAAGATAGCTCAGGGCATCTTCCCGAGCAACGAGTTCCTGAGCACCCGATGCAAGAAGTGCCGCGCGGAGGTCCGCCGGCCATTCGGAGCGGAACTCAAGCGCTTCGCCGGTCGCGGGATGGCGGAATGCCAGAGCCGCCGCGTGAAGCGCCTGTCGCGGCGTGACGCGCTCGATCGCCGCGGCCATGCGGCGGCCGGCGCCCGAGATCCGCCGGCTGCCGCCGCCGCCGTACACCGGGTCGCCCACGATCGGGTGGCCGATGTGCTCCAGATGCACCCGGATCTGGTGGGTGCGCCCACTGTGCAGCTCGAGCCGGAGCAGGTCCACCACCGGGAACCGGGCGACGAGAAACGCGTCGGTCCGGGCCACCCGCCCGCCGGGAAGCACGGTCATCCGCTTGCGGTCGGTGGGATGGCGCGCGACCGGGGCCTCGATGACGGTGGGGCTCCGCGCGAGGTGTCCCCACACCAGCGCGGCGTAGGTGCGCCGCACCCGGCGCGCGGCGATGGCGGCGCCGAGCCGGCGGTGCGCCAGGTCGGTCTTGGCCACGACCATGAGCCCCGAGGTATCGCGGTCGAGCCGGTGGACGATGCCGGGACGTCCCTCGGCGCCGCCGGAGAGCGTCGTGCCCCGGGCCACGAGCGCGTTCACCAGCGTGTCGTCCCAGTGGCCCGGCGCCGGATGGACGACCAGCCCCGCCGGCTTGTCGATCACGGCGAGGTGCTCGTCCTCGTAGACCACGATGAGAGGGATCGCGGCGGGAGCGAGGGTGCGGGGTGGCTCGTCCTCGGGCAGGCGCAGGCTCACCCGTTCGCCCCGGGTGAGCAGCCGCGAGGCGCGGGCGGGGGTGCCGTCCACGAACACGGCCCGGCGGGCCACGAGACGGGCCGCCTGGGTGCGGGAGAGTCCGAGCTGGTCGGCGAGAAACCGGTCGAGCCGCTCGGTGGTGGGGGCGAGAACGCTGAATTCGACCGGGGAGGTCTGCGAGTCCGGCGCCGGCGGGGAGCCATCCCCCTGCCCCGCCGCCCCGCCGCCCCGGGGCCGGGTCATGCCGGTGTGGCCGACTCCGGCTGGGCCCGCTGGGCGTCCTCGCGCCACATCGAGATGACGAGCGCGATCGCGCCGCAGCTCACCGCGATATCGGCGACGTTGAAGGTGGGCCAGCGAAGCGCGCCGATGCCGACGTCGAGGAAATCCACGACCCCGCGGGCGCTGCGGACCCGGTCGATCAGGTTCCCGGCCGCGCCGCCGGCCACGAGGCCGAGCGCGAGCTGCCGGAACCAGTCGCCGGGAGGACTGGTGCGCGACATCCGGTGCAGCACGAACACCGCCACCAGGGCGATGGTGAAGAAGATCCAGCGGGAGTAGGGCCCCAGATGCAGGCCGAAGGCCGCGCCCTGGTTGTACACCAGGCGCAGCTGAAACCAGTCGCCGAAGACCGAGACCCCCGGGGTCCGGAGGAGCATCGCCTCGGCGAGGAGCTTGGTGATCAGGTCGAAGACGACCGTCAGCAGCGCCGCCGCCCAGAACACCCGGCGCTCGGGGCCGGGCGCCAGTGGGTCAGCGGCGCTTTCCATCTTCCTCTTTCTCCTTGCACGTGATGCAGAGCCGCGCGTGGGGCAGCGCGTCGAGCCGCTCGAAGTTGATCTCCTGTCCGCACTGGTGGCAGTGACCGAACTTGTCGGGGCTGCCGTACAGCCGGCGGAGCGCCTCGTTCACGTGCCACAGGTACCGCCCCTCCTGCGAGGCGAACAGGAACTGCTTCTCGCGCTCCATGGCGTCGGTGCCCTGGTCCGCCATGTGGAACGAGTAGGACGACAGGTCGCCGTCGGACGACTGGAGCGACGCGTTGAACGACTCGTCGTAATAGCCCAGCTCCTTCATCACGCGGGCACGTTCCTCGAGCAGACGCTTTTCCAGATGACTCAGTTGCTTCTTGTTCATTCCCCTGCCCTGGGTTGTGGACCGGCTCCGTTCCGCCCGTCCGTGTGACGTTGCACCCCCACCACCACCCCATGACCATCGATGTCCACTTCCTGCTCCAGATCGGGCGCCGGAGCCCGCCCTCCGACCTCCAGGCGCCGGGCGAGCGTCTCCGCGCGGATGTAGTCGGCGTGGCTCCGGACGGCCTCGAGCACCGGTCCTTCTCCCGCGACCCAGAGGCCGATCCGGTCGGTGAACACGTAGCCGGCCTCCTTGCGGAGCCGCTGGATCCGGTTGACCACCTCCCGCGCGTAGCCTTCGCTGCGGAGCCGCTCCGTAAGCCGCGGGTCGAGCGCTACCACGTAGGGCCCGTCGCTGGCGACGAGCCAGTCGCTCGCGACCTCGCGCTCCACCACGACGTCCTCCGGCAGGAACGTGGCGGATTCCCCGCCGACCTCGAGCGTCGCGGGGACGCCGTGTTCCAGGTCCCGCAGCTGCTCGGGGCCCAGCCCCGCCGCCGCCGCGGCCACCTGCGGCGTCCGCTTTCCGTAGCGCTTGCCGAGCGAGCGGAAGTTGGGCCGGGCGCGGAGCCGCACCAGCTCGGTGTCGGACGCCACCAGCTCGATGGCCTTCACGTTCACCTCGAGCCGCAGCAGCTCGAGCAACGCGTCGAGCGCCGGGCCCCGCACGCCGGCCGGCAGGGCCAGCTGCATCCGGGCCAGCGGCTGCCGCACGTTCAGCTTGCCCGCCTGCCGGGCCGAGTGGGCCAGCGAGGCGAGGCGGCGGACGGCGTCCATGGCGCCCTCGAGCTCCGGGTCCCGCCGGCCGCAGACCTCGGGAAACCGGGCGAGGTGCACCGAGGTTCCCTCCAGCGCCCGGTGCATCCAGTCGCTGGCGAACGGGGCCGCCGGCGCGAGCAGCCGCGCGACGGTCAGCAGGACTTCGCGCAGGGTGGCCACCGCCCCCGGGTCCGCCACCGCATCCGGCGCCCAGAACCGGGCCCGGCTCAGCCGCACGTACCAGCGGGAGACGTCGTGCACCAGGAAGTCCATGAGTACCCGCACCCCGGCGGTGGGGTCGTACCCTTCCCACGCCTCCCGAACCTCGGACACTACCCGGTCGAGCCGTGCCAGGATCCACCGGTCGAGCAACGGCCGGGCGAGCGGATCGGGAGCGGCGCGCTCCCCGCCCGGGGCCGCATACCGGCGGAAGAACTCGTAGGTGCTCTGCAGGGCGTTGAGGAACCCGCCCGCGACCTCCGGGATGGTCTCGGCATCGAACCGCTTGGGCAGCCAGACCTGGCTCGACGCCAGGAGGTACAGGCGCACCGTGTCGGCCCCGAAGCGCTCGATCATGTCCCAGGGATTCACCACGTTGCCGCGGCTCTTCGACATCTTCTGGCCCTGGGGATCGAGCACCAGCTCGTTCACCACCACGTGCCGGTACGCCGGGCTGTCGA
Organism: Gemmatimonadales bacterium; assembly: GCA_036375015.1. Taxonomy (GTDB): domain Bacteria; phylum Gemmatimonadota; class Gemmatimonadetes; order Gemmatimonadales; family GWC2-71-9; genus CAVVWJ01. The sequence goes on along the minus strand of DASUSR010000064.1, from coordinate 1,984 downwards.
AGGCCGCGGTGGCGATGGCCAGCAGCGAGTAGAACCATCCACGCGTCTGGTCCACGCCCTCGCAGATGAAGTCCGCCGGGAAGTGCGCCGCGAACTCCTTCCCGTGCTCGAACGGGTAGTGCCACTGGGCGTACGGCATCGCGCCGGAGTCGAACCAGGTGTCGATCACTTCCGGGGTGCGCCGCATCGTGCCGCCGCAGCGGCACGGCCAGGTGTATTCGTCGATGTACGGCTTGTGGGGATCGAAGCCCTCGGCCAGAGGCCGGCCCCACCGCTCCGCCAGCCGCTCGTAGCTGCCGACCACCTCGACGTGCGCCTGGTCCCGCTCGCATACCCAGACCGGGAGCGGGGTCCCCCAGTACCGGTCGCGCGAGAGTGCCCAGTCCACGTTGTTCTCCAGCCACTCGCCGAACCGTCCCGCGCCCACCTCGGGCGGGTGCCAGCCCACCTCGCGATTGAACTCGAGCATGCGCGCCTTCACCGCGGAGGTGCGCACGAACCAGGAGTCGCGGGCGTAGTAGATGAGTGGGCTGGAGCAGCGCCAGCAGTGCGGGTACGTGTGCTGGTAGGGCGCGGTCAGGTGCCAGCGGCCGTCCTGCTTCAGGCGCTGGATGATCAGGTCGTTGGTCTCCCGCGCCGTCACCAGCCGGCCCTCGATCTGGGGCCACGTGGTCCCGGTGAAGGTGCCGTCCGCCGCCACCGGCCGCACCAGGGCCAGGCCGTGCTCGATGCCCGCCTGGTAGTCGTCGGCCCCGAACGCCGGCGCGATGTGCACCATGCCCGAGCCGTCCTCCGCCGTAACGAACTCGCCGGGAATCACGATCCGCGACTTGCGGTCCTCCGGCAGCGGCACGACCTCGAGCGGCCGGCGGTACTCGAGGCCGACCAGCTCCCGGCCGGGGAAGGTGCGCACCGCGCCGAGCTCCGCGAAGGTGGGCGAGCCCTTGCCGCTCCCGCTGGGGAGGGACGCCCGCGCCGTGGCCAGCACGAGGCGACGGTCGCCCACCCGGTACTCGCCGTATTCCAGCTCGGGATGGACGGCCACCGCCACGTTGGAGAGGAGAGTCCAGGGCGTGGTAGTCCACACCAGCAGCTCCCGTCCGCTGTCGTCCGCCACGGGGAAGGTGAGGTACACCGAGCTGGTGGTGACCTCCTCGTAGCCCTGCGCCAGCTCGTGACTGGAGAGCACGGTGCCGCAGCGGGGGCAATACGGCAGCACCCGGTGGCCGCGGTAGAGCAGGTCCTTCTCGTGCAGCCGCGCGAGCAGACACCAGACCGACTCGATATAGTCGTTGGTGCAGGTGACGTAGGGATGCTCGTAGTCCAGCCAGTACGCGATCCGGTCCGACAGATTCTCCCACTCGGACTGGTACTTGAAGACGCTCTTCCGGGCCATCGCGTTGAACTTCTCGACCCCGAACGACTCGATCGCCCGCTTGCCGTTGAGCCCCAGCTCCTTCTCGACCTCGATCTCCACCGGGAGCCCGTGCGTGTCCCACCCGGCGATCCGGGTGACCGCCTTCCCCTGCATGGCATGGAAGCGGCAGACCAGGTCCTTGATGGTCCGGGAGAAGACGTGGTGAATGCCGGGCCGCCCGTTGGCCGTGGGGGGGCCCTCGTAGAACACGAACGGGGGCCCCGAAGCGCCCGCCTCCACGGTGCGGCGGAAGAGGTCCTCCTCCTTCCACAGCTCGAGCTGGCGCAGCTCCATGCGGTCGGGGCCGAGATCGGGCCAGGCGGGGTAGGCCATCAGGCGAGCCGCTCCACCAGCGCCGTCACCAGCCGGGTGAGCTGCGGCTCGGCCCGCCCGGCGGTGGCGATGATCCGCGCGATGTCGGCCGGCTCCAGCGCGTCCGGCAGGCACTGGTCGGTGATGATGGAGATGCCGACCACCCGCATCCCCTGGTGCACCGCCACGATCACCTCGGGCACCGTCGACATGCCGACCACGTCGGCGCCGAGCCCGCGGAGCATCCGGTACTCC
>DASUSR010000063.1:0-23075 GCA_036375015.1 Gemmatimonadales bacterium | reverse complement strand
GCCCGGGGACCTACACCGTATCGGACCGGGCGGACGGCAACGACGACATCCGCGCGCTGGTGATGACCGGGCCCGCCACGCGTCCGACCGGGGTCTTCCAGGGGCAGTCGGGCTCGCTGGTGATCACCTCCGCGAGTGACGTCGAGATCCGTGGTACCTTCCGCATCGAGGCCGAGGGGTTCCTCGCGGCCGATCCCGAGGCGGACGATCGCCCGGTCGCGGTGTCGGGCTCCTTCACCGCGACCCGCTGATCCCGAGAGCACTTGGCCACAAGTGCTTGAGGCACAACGGCAAGCGGCTGCCGATCACGGGTTGGCCGGACGCTGCCCGCCGATTTGACCGGAAGACGGGGTGCCACTACTTTTCCCCGCCAAGAAGGGGAGTAGCTCATCCGCCGTCGGGCGGACGCCTGGATCGTCAAGACTGTCTGCTGCGCAGACACGGTCCAGCAGGGGTCGAAGCGGGGGTTCTCCCCCAGGTAGATCCAGAGCGAGACCTTCGTCCATCGCGGCTGCGCCCATGCGCGGTCTCGGAGCGGACGGGGTCTCGCTCTTTTCGTATCGGACCCCGGCGAGGCGACGCTGAATTCGCCGTGCAGAGGAGTGTATGAACAACCTCAAGACGTTCGTACTCATGGCCGGCCTGATGGGCCTGTTCCTTCTCGTCGGCCAATTGCTCGGTGGCTCGCAGGGTCTCATCCTGGCTGTGGTCCTGGGCAGCGCGTTCAACTTCATCATGTACTTCTTCTCGGACCGCCTGGTGCTCAAGATGTACCGGGCCCAGGTGGTGACCGAGGCGGAGGCCCCCGAGCTCTACCGGATGGTGGACCGGCTGCGCCAGCGCGCCGGGCTGCCGATGCCGCTGGTCGCGGTGGCGCCCCACGAGCAGCCCAATGCCTTCGCCACCGGACGGAACCCGCAGCATGCGGTCGTGGCGGTGACGACCGGCATCCTCAAGTACATGCCGCAGGACGAGCTGGAGGGGGTCCTCGCCCACGAGCTCGCCCATATCAAGAACCGCGACATGCTGATCTCCACCCTCGCCGCGGGCATCGCGGGCGCCATCAGCAACATCCCCTACTTCCTGATGTTCGGGATGGGCGGTCAGGACGACGAGGGCGGCCACCCGTTCGCCCAGCTGGCCCTGCTGCTGCTGGCGCCGCTCGGGGCGATGCTGATCCAGTTCGCGGTCTCCCGCCAGCGGGAGTTCGAGGCCGATCGGGTGGGCGCGGAGATCCTCGGCCGGCCCATGCCGCTCGCCAACGCGCTCCGGCGCCTGGACGCCATGGCGCAGCGGATCCCGATGCAGGTGGCGCCCGCCGCGGCGCCGCTCGCGCAGGTGAATCCTCTCGCGGCCCACGGCGGGGGTGTCGGCAGGCTCTTCAGCACCCACCCTCCGACGGAGGAGCGGGTGGCCCGGCTCGAAGCCATGCGTCCGAGCCGGTAGTTGCTCGGCCTGGGGCACCACCCGCCGGCGGTCTGGCTCGGGTTCACCGGGCTCGTCATCGCGCTCCTGGTCATCGACCTCGGAGTGCTCAACCGCCGGTCCCACGTGCTGACCTTCAAGGAGGCGGTGAGCTGGAGTCTCGGGCTCATCGCCTTCGCCCTCCTGTTCGGGCTCTTCATCTTCTGGCGGGAGGGCACCCAGCCGGCGCTGGAGTACTACACCGGCTATCTCATCGAGCTGTCGCTCAGCGTCGACAACCTCTTCGTCTTCATTCTCATCTTCACCTATTTCGGGGTGCCCGCGGAGGCGCAACCGAAGGTGCTGAAGTGGGGCATTCTCGGCGCCATCGTGATGCGGTTCATCATGATCGGGCTGGGCGCCCTGCTGCTGGAGCGGTTCGACTGGATCGTCTACGTCTTCGGCGGCATCCTGATCCTCACGGGCATCCGGATGCTGTCCCAGAAGGAGGAGCGGATCGAGCCGGAGAAGAACCCGCTGGTGCGGCTGGCGCGGCGGGTGATGCCGTTCTCCCAGGCCTACGACGGCGCCCGGTTCTTCACCCGGACCGGCACCGGCCGGACCCTGGCCACGCCGCTGCTGCTGGTGCTGCTCGTCGTGGAATGGTCGGACCTCGTGTTTGCCATCGACAGCATTCCGGCCATCTTCGCGGTCACCCGCGACCCCTTCCTGGTCTACAGCTCCAACGTCTTCGCCATTCTCGGGCTCCGGGCGCTCTTCTTCGTGCTCGCCGGCATGATGGACAAGTTCGTCTATCTCAAGCCCGGCGTGGCGCTCATCCTGATCTTCGTGGGCATCAAGATGACCGTGAGCTACTGGGTACACGTCCCGACCCTGGCCTCGCTCGCGGTGATCGTGCTGACGCTCGCGAGCGCGATCGGGCTGTCCCTGCGCCGGACGGCGCGGGAGGCCGGCACGGCGGCGTAGGCCACGCCGTTCGGCAACCGCGCGGCGTGAGCCACATCACCGCGCTGATCGTCCCCCCGCCCCGACTCTCCGTAAAGCCGACAGGAGAGCCCGTCCGATGTCCTTCACCCGCCGCGAGTTCCTGCACACTTCCGCCGCCGGCGTAGGCTCGGGCACCGCGCTCGCGAGCCTGCTCGGTCTCGGCGCCAGCGTCGCGCCCGCGACGGCCCGGGCGCAGGAGCTCCGGATCCAGGACGCGAAGACCACGCCCAGCGTCTGTCCGTACTGCGCCGTCGGCTGCGCGACCCTGGTCCACACGATCGGCGGGGAGATCGTGAACATCGAGGGTGACCCTCGCAGTCCCCACAACGAGGGTACGCTCTGCCCCAAGGGGGCGGCCACCTATCAGCTGCACAAGAATCCCAACCGCGCCACCAAGGTGCTCCACCGGAAGCCCGGGGCGGCGGAATGGGAGGAAGTCGAGCTGGAGTGGGCGATGGACCGGGTGGCCGAGCTGGTGAAGAAGACCCGCGACGAGACCTTCGTGGAACGGCTCCCCGACGGGCGCCTGGTCAATCAGACCACCGCGATCTTCTCGTTGGGCGGCGCCACGCTCGACAACGAGTGGAACCACGCGCAGCAGAAGCTGATGCGCGGCCTGGGGATCGTGCCGATCGAGAACCAGGCTCGAATATGACACTCCTCCAGCGTCCCCGGTCTGGGGACCAGGCTCGGTCGCGGCGCGGCGACCACCTACCCGCGCAATCTCGAGTTCTCGGACTGCATTGTGTTCGAGGGTTCCAATATGGCGGAGTGCCATCCGGTGGCCTTCCGCTGGCCGATGAAGGCCAAGGTGGAGCATGACGCCAAGCTGATCCACGTGGATCCGAGGTTCACCCGGACCAGCGCGATGTGCGACATCCACGCCCCCATCCGGGCGGGGACCGACATCGCCTTCCTGGGCGGGCTGATCAACTACGTCCTCAACAGCGAGCGCTGGAACTCGGACCCCTTCTTCCGAGAGTACCTGCTCAACTACACCAACGCGGCGACGCTGGTGAGCCGCGAGTTCCGCGGCACCGAGGAGCTTGAGGGGGTCTTCTCGGGCCTCATGGAGTACAAGGGCAACGAGGCGGACTGGCCCTACGACGGCTTCGTGGGGAGCTACCAGAGCACGACCTGGCAGTACGAGGGGTGGCGACCCGAGGAGCCGGGCGAGCCCCGCGGCGGCGAGGAGCTGAGCCAGCCCACGCGGGTGGAGCCTCAGGCCCGCACGAGTCCACAGGAGTCGTTCGAATCGGTCATCCGGTCGCTCAGGCAGCCCCCGCCCCGGCGGGACGAGACCCTGCAGCACCCGCGCTGCGTCCTCCAGATCCTCAGGCGCCATTTCAGGCGCTACACACCCGAGATGGTGGAACAGGTCACCGGCTGCCCGCCGGAGACGTTCCTGCGGGTGGCCGAGACGGTGCTGGCGAACTCGGGCCGGGAGCGGACCACCGCCTGGGCCTACGCGGTGGGGTGGACCCAGCACACCTACGGACCGCAGATGATCGGGTGCTGCGCCCTGCTCCAGCTGCTGCTCGGCAACATCGGGCGGCCGGGCGGCGGGATCCTGGCGCTCCGGGGACACGCCTCGATTCAAGGCTCGACCGACGTTCCGACGCTGTACCACAGTATCCACGGGTACATGCCGGCGATGAGTGCGCTCAAGAGCCATGAGACGCTCCGGCAGTATCTGGCCACCGAGGCGCTCGGCGGCGGCTACTGGGCCAACATGCCTCAGTTCGTGGTGTCGTACCTGAAGTCGATGTACGGCGATGCAGCGACGCCCGAGAACGACTTCGGGTACGACTGGCACCCCAAGATCACCGGCGACCACTCGCACATGCCGGTGTTCCTCGCCATGGCGGACGGGCGGGTGAAAGGGATGCTCTGCATCGGACAGAACCCGGCGACCTCGCTCAACGCGAGCCTCGAGCGCGCCGGCATGCGCCGCCTGGAGTGGCTGGTGGTGCGAGACAACTTCCTGACGGAGTCCGCCACCTACTGGTACAACAGCCCGGAGGTCCGGGAGGGTACGGTGAGCGCGGCCGATATCCCCACCGAGGTGTTCTTCTTCCCGACCGCCCAGGTCGCGGAGAGCGAGGGGAGCTTCACCAACACCCAGCGCATGCTCCAATGGCACTTCAAGGCGGCCGACCCGCCGGGACAGTGCCGGGACGATCTCTGGTTCACCTACCAGCTCGGCCTGCGGCTCAAGCGGCTCTACGCCGGGAGCCCGCTGGAGCGGGACCAGGGCATCAGGAACCTGGTCTGGGACTACGAGCCGGATCATCCCGAGAGCATCCCGGGAGGGGCCGACCCCAGAAAGATCCTGCGGGAAATCGCCGGCTACCGGACCGGAGATCCGAGCCGCCACCTCGAGGGCCCACACGAGCTTCGCGACGACGGCTCGACCACGTGCGCCTCGTGGATCTACTGCGGCGCCTTTCCCGCCCCGGACGAGCTCCTGCCGGCGAGTCGCGAGCCCGATCCCCCCGACACGATCGGCGCGCACCTCCGCTGGGGCTGGGCCTGGCCCGCCAACCGCCGCGTCATCTACAACCGGGCTTCGGCCGACCCCTCGGGGCGGCCATGGAGCGAGCGGAAGCGGTGGGTCTGGTGGGACGGGAAGGAATGGGTGGGCTACGACATTCCGGACTTCCCCAACCGCAAGTCACCCGATGCGCCGGCCGAGCCGAGGGGTCTCGGGCTGGACGCCCACTCGGGACGGCAGCCCTTCATCCTCAAGCCCGACGGGGTGGGCTGGCTCTTCAACCCGGCGGGATTGCTCGACGGGCCGCTGCCGACCCACTACGAGCCGATGGAGTCGCCGGTGCGGAACGCGCTGTACAAGCAGCAGACCAGCCCGGTGCTCAAGTACTGGAAGCACGCCGCCAACCAGACCGCGGTGGTGGGCGACGAGAGGTTCCCCTACGTCATCACGACCTATCGGCTGACGGAGCACTACCTCGCCGGAGCGATGAGCCGGTGGAATCCGTGGCTCACCGAGCTGATGCCGGAGCTCTTCATCGAGCTCTCTCCCGAGCTCGCGGCGGAGAAGGGGATCGGGAACACCGACTGGGTACGGATCGAGACTCCACGCGGGTCCATCCGGGCGAAGGCCCTGGTCACGCGCCGCATGCGCCCGTTCCGACTGGGCGACCGGGTGGTGCACCAGGTGGGGATGCCTTGGCACTGGGGCTGGGAGGGTGTGGTGACCGGCGACGTGGTGAACGAGCTGACCGCCCTAGTGGGCGATCCCAACGTGAGCATTCACGAGGGGAAGGCGTTCGTCTGCAACGTGGAGAAGGGCTGATGGCCGAGGCGATGGGGTTCTACACCGACACCACGGTCTGCATCGGGTGCAAGGCCTGCGAGGTCGCCTGCAAGAGCTGGAACCAGCTCCCCGCCGGCGGCGGCGGCGACTGGCCGATGACCGGCGACAGCTACGACAACACCCGCCGGCTGGACGGGATCCACTGGCGCCACGTGAAGTTCATCGAGCAGATCCCCGAGGACCGGAGCGAGGGGCGCTGGCTCATGATGAGCGACGTCTGCAAGCACTGCGTGCAGGCGGGCTGCCTCGAGGTGTGCCCTACCGGCGCCATCATCCGCACCGAGTTCGACACGGTGGTGATCCAGTCGGACGCGTGCAACGGCTGCCGGCTCTGCATCGCGGCATGCCCGTTCGGCGTCATCGACATCAATCCGGCCTCCAATACCGCCCAGAAGTGCACCCTGTGCTACGACCGGATGCAGGCGGGCCTGGAGCCCGCCTGCTCCAAGGCCTGCCCCACCGACTCGATCCGTTTCGGTCCCATCGCCGAGATGCGGAAGATGGCGGAGGCCCGGGTGCAGCAGCTCCACGCGCTGGGCGAAAAGCGCGCCTATCTCTACGGCGCGGACGAGAAGATCGTGGGCGGTCTCAACTCGTTCTATCTCCTGGTGGACGAGCCGGAGGTCTACGGTCTTCCGCGCGACCCGAAGCTCCCCAGCCGCAACCTGCTGCCGAGCTCGCTCATCTCGGCCGCGGGAGCGGTGCTGCTCAGCCTGCTGGCGCTCGCGGGGCTGAGGAAGCAGCGCATGGACGAGCGGGCCGCGGGCGACGGGGCCGGCCCCGATGCCTGACACCTTCTATACGGCGGCGCCGCACTGGACCTGGTACATCGTAGCCTACTTCTTCATCGGCGGGATCGCCGGAACCGCGTTCCTGCTCGCCGCCTCGCTCCATTTTTTCAGCCGCCCCGGAGATCGGCCGCTGGTCCGGATCGGCTACTACGTCGCGTTCGTCGGCGCGGTCCTGAGCGGGATCCTGCTCATCGTCGACCTCAATCGGCCTGAGCGGTTCTGGCACATGATGATCGAGTCGAACACCGGGCGGCCCATGTTCAAGTCATGGGTGCCGATGTCGGTGGGGGTGTGGGGGGTGCTGCTGTTCGGGCTGTTTTCCTTTCTGGCGGCCCTCTCCGTGACAGGCGAGGACCGCCCGGGCTGGCGATTCACCCGGTGGGCTCCCGTGCGCGCCCTCGGCGGGCGCGTGCCCGCCGCGATCATCGCGGTGCTCGGAGCGCTCTTCGGTCTCTTCCTCGCCGGATACACTGGCGTCCTGCTCTCCGTCACCAACCGTCCGATCTGGGCTGACTCCAACCTCCTGGGTCTCCTGTTCCTGGTCTCCGGCGCCTCCACCGGCGCCGCTACCCTCTACCTGCTCGCCCGGCGGCGAGGGGTCGGGACTCCCGCGTCGCTCGCGTGGCTCTCCTGGTTCGACGAACGGGTGCTGGTACTCGAGCTGCTGGTGCTGATCGCCTTCCTGGTCTCGCTCGGTCCCGTGGCGGAGGTGCTGGTCGGCTGGTGGGGAGTGCTGCTGCTGGGCGTGGTGGTGGCCGGTATCGCGGTCCCGCTCTGGCTGGTGCACGGCTCCCGGGGCGGCCACAGGGCGGTGCAGGCGGCCGTGCTGGTGCTCATCGGGGGATTCCTCCTCCGCGTGGTCGTCATCCTCTCGTCCCACGATATCTACGTCTGGGGCTCGGGAGTGGCCCGGCCGTGAGAGGCGCCGCCGCGGGCCGGGCCCTGGTGCTTGCCGCGCTCGCCGGCTGCGACAGCCCCGAGGCGGCCCGGGTGCGCGGCGGCGGCCCGGGTGCGGACATCCGCAACGTCGCGCCGCCGATCACCATCCACCACGGCGCCGAGCCGTACTACGGCACCCACTGCGCCAGCGAACCGGTCGAATGCAACGGGCCCCTTCCGGTCTTCGGTCCCTCCCCGGCGCTCGACTAGCCGAGCTGGAGCGGCGGGCGCCCGAGTGGCGTACGTGGCTCCGCCTGCTGGCCGAGGTGGAGCGCGCGCGGCTCGACCCGCAGTGGGCTGTCGCACTGTCCGACGGCCCCCTGGGCACGCCGACCGACACTCCACCCGGGAGCGGCGCGCCCCTGCTGCACGGCCGGACGCTGCCGACGGACGGGGCCCGCGTCGGCCGGCTGCTGCGGCGCCTGTCGACGCTCGCCTCGGCCGGGGGACCGGCAGGCTCGGCGACGCTGGCCGGCTACCGCCCGAGCGCGGAGCACGCGCTCGCCCTGCTCACGGCCGCGCTGCGCAGGGACCGGTCGGGCCTGGCCCAGCTGGCCGCCGCCCGAGGGATCGATGCCGCCGCACTGACCTCCATCGCGGAGCTGGCCGTGATCCCGCTGCTCTCCGCCGCGGCGGGGGCACTCCGGAGCCGGCGGGCCCACTGGTCGTACGGCTACTGCCCGGTCTGCGGTGCATGGCCCACCCTCGCGGAGCGGCGCGGGCTGGAGCGAGCCTGTGTGCTCCGGTGCGGCCGCTGCGGGGCCGACTGGCCCTGGGAATGGCTGCGCTGCGTGTTCTGCGGGGAGCGGAATCACGATCGCCTGGGCCTGCTCGTGCCGGCGGAGGCGAGGGAGACCCGGCGCGCGGAGACCTGTCTCCGCTGCCGGTGCTACCTCAAGTCGCTCGCGGTGCTGCAGCCGGCTGCGCCGGTGGAGCTCCTGGTGCTGGACCTCGACACGGTCGAGCTCGACCTGGCGGCCCTCGACCGCCGGTTCGCGCGGCCGGACGGGAACGGCTACCCGATCGATGTCCGGGTGGCCGCGCGACCCCGGCGGCCGTTCCGCCGTCTCTTCACGGATGCCTGATCCGACCCCGACCGGCGTGGCGCTGCCCGCTCGTCCTGCGCGGGTGTGCCGCATGCTGCTCGAGACCCTCGAGGTCTCCGAAGGCCGGCGGCGGCGGCGCAAGCGCGACACCACCCCTGACGCGATCGGCCTCGGCATCAAGCGGCGGCTGCTCGAGGAGGCGGTGCGGGCCGATCCGGATCCCGACGGGTTCGAGGGCTGGCTGCTCGGGGCGTGCCTCGAGGAAGGAGTTGTCGGGCGGGGTGTACCGAGCGGGCCGGTGCGCGCGATGGCGCTGGAGATTCTGGCGGACTGGCGATTGGCCCAGCGCTCCGGCGTATTCCGGCACTGGCTCGAGCGCGGCGCGATGTCCGACGACCGGCCATAAGCGCGCCGGGGCGACCGGGCGGCGGACGGTTTCGCTTTCGCCCTCCCCCGGTATCTTCCGCGGATGCCGCCCCGCTCCCTCCTCGCACGGCTGGGCCTCCACCGGCCCGAGCTGCGGGCCTGGGCCATGTTCGACTGGGCCACCTCCGCGGTCCAGACCACCATCATCACCGCCGTCTTCCCCATCTACTTCGTCCGCGTGGCCGGCGCGGGGCTCCCCGAGGGCGGGGCGACCCAGCGCCTCGCGACGATCAACACGCTGGCGCTGGTGATCATTGCGCTGGTCTCGCCGGTGCTCGGAGCGGTGTCGGACTACAGCGCGGCCAAGAAGCGGTTCGTCGCGGCCTTCATGCTGCTGGGCGCGGCGGCGACGACCGGGCTCTTCCTGGTGCAGCGCGGCGATCTCCAGCTGGCCTCCGCGCTGTTCATCCTGACCCTGATCGGGGCGACGGGCAGCTTCGTCTTCTACGAGGCGCTGCTGCCCCACATCGCGTCCGCGGAGGAGATGGACCGGGTCTCCAGCGCCGGCTACGCCCTCGGTTATCTGGGCGGCGGTCTGCTCCTGGCGCTGAACCTCGCCTGGATCCAGCAGCCGCAGTGGTTCGGCCTGCCCGCGGGCCCGGGGCTGTCGGAGAGCGACGCCACCCTCCCGACCCGGCTCGCCTTCGTGTCCGTCGGGGTCTGGTGGGTGCTGTTCTCCATTCCCCTCTTCCGCCGCGTGCCCGAGCCGCCCGCGCGCATCGAGCCGGACGAGACCCGCGGGCAGAACCCGGTCCGCGTGGCCTTCGCGCGGCTGGGCGAGACCTTTCGCGAGCTGAGGGGCTACCGCCAGGCGTTCCTGATGCTCCTGGCGTTCCTGGTGTACAACGACGGCATCCAGACCATCATCAAGATGGCCACCGCCTACGGCACCGAGATCGGCATCGGGCAAGGGGCGCTCATCAGCGCGATCCTGCTGGTGCAGTTCGTCGGGATCCCCTGCTCGTTCCTCTTCGGGATGCTGGCGGGGCGCATCGGGGCCAAGCAGGCGATCTTCCTCGGCCTGCTGGCCTACACGGCCATCAGCGTGCTGGGCTACTTCATGACCAGCGCCGCGCACTTCTTCGTGCTCGCGGGGCTGGTCGGCATGGTGCAGGGCGGCACCCAGGCGCTGAGCCGCTCGCTCTTCGCCAGCATGATCCCCCAGCACAAGTCGGGGGAGTTCTTCGGGTTCTTCAGCATCTTCGAGAAGTTCGCCGGGATCTTCGGTCCGCTGATCTTCGCGGGCACGATCGCGGCCACCGGATCGAGCCGGAACGCCATCCTCTCGGTGATCGGGTTCTTCGCGGTGGGAGCGGCGATTCTGTGGCTGGTGGACATCGAGGAGGGTCGCCGCGCGGCACGGGCGGCCGATGCGCTGGCCCGGCCGGTCGCGGCTACGGCACCTCCGTCCCCCCACAGATGACGTGGAGTCGCACCGGCCGGCTCTCGCCGGACACGACCGTGAACGGCTGCGGGTTGCCGCCCTCGAGCCGGCACTCGGGAATGACGTCCTTGAGGGTGACGAGGTGGACGCCGGCCGCGAGCCCGGTGTAGCTCTCCACCGCGTTGATGTCGATCACCCGGAGCGGCGCGCCCGCCACGGAGAGCTGGTACCCGTCGTCGTCGAGCGGCTCGCCCTCCGTGGTCACCTCGACGAGGAAGCCCCCGGTCTCGGGAGTGCGGCAGAGCACGGAGAAGGTGACCGCGGCGGTGGCCCCGCGGAAGACCGCGACCACCTGCGGATTGCTGCTCCGCACCGCGCATTCCTCCGGCAGCCCCAGCAGGTGCACGACGTAGCGGCCCTCGGTGAGGCCGTCGTAGACCACGCTGTGCCCCCGGTCGAGCAGTCTGGGGTCGCGGCCGTCGAGGGTGAGGATATAGCCGGCCTCCGGCGCGGCGGCGTCGGCCGTGATCGTGATCTCGATCCGGCCGTCGGCCGGAACGGCGGTGGCTCCGTCGCAGCCGGCGGAGAGGCCCGCCGCGGCGGCGGCGGCGAGGGCGGGGATGCCGCGCATGGGCTCAATCTGGGGCCGGGACCGTGGCCGTCAAGCGAAGCCCCGCTCCTCCCACTTGCCCCGTCCCGGTCCGCGTACCTACGTTAGTCGCATGATGACGCTTCTCCCGACCGCGCTCATGAAGCGCCGCTGCTCCGGCGGGCGCCGACCGGCCTAGGGACGTCACGATCTCACCCTGACCAGGAGCCCCGCCGTGCAACGCGCCGGCGGGGCGTTTCCGTTAATGGACGTGCTGGAGCTGACCCGGTCCCTCGTGGCGCTCGAGACCCCGACAGGGTCGGAGCGTCCGGCCATCGAGTTCCTCGACGGCGCGCTGCGCCGTGCGGGGTACACGGTCGTGCGCCAGCCGGTGTCGCCCGGGCGGGAGAACCTGTACGCCTACCGGGAGCGGCCGGCGCTGGTGTTCTCCACCCACGTGGACACCGTGCCGCCCTACGTCCCGCTGGCGGAGGACGCCGAGACGATCCGCGGGCGGGGCAGCTGCGACGCGAAGGGACTGGCGGCGGCCATGATCGCGGCCGCGGAGCGACTCGCCGCCGGGGGCGAGCGCCGGATCGGGCTGCTCTTCGTGGTGGGCGAGGAGAACGGGTCCGACGGCGCGCGCGCGGCGGCCGAACTGGGCCCCCGGGGGCGCTACCTGGTGAACGGGGAGCCGACCGAGAACCGGCTGTCGGTGGGACAGAAGGGATCGCTCCGGGTGGACCTCGAGGCCGTCGGCCGCGCCGCCCATTCCGCCTATCCCGACGAGGGCGCGAGCGCCATCGACGCGCTGCTGGACACCATCGAGCGGCTGCGCCGAATGCCGCTGCCCAGCGATCCGCTGCTCGGCCCCGGCACGCTGAACGTCGGGCTGATCGGCGGCGGCGTGGCGCCCAACGTGCTCGCCCCACGCGCGTCGGCCCAGATCCTCATCCGGATCGTGGAGCCGAGCGGACCCCTCAGGGAAGAGGTCCGCCGCCGGCTGGCGCCGGGGGTCACCGCGTCGTTCCCCGTGGAGCTCCCGTTCCACAAGGGCGGCGCCGCGCCTCCCGGCTGGGAGACCACCGTGGTGAGCTTCGCCAGCGATCTGCCGTTCCTCTCCGGGTGGGGCGAGGGCTTCCAGCTCGGCCCCGGGTCGATCCGCGTGGCGCACACCGCGGACGAGCACATCCGCAAGGCCGACCTCCTCCGGGGCGTGGAGCTCTACGTCCGGCTGGCCGGCGACCTTCTCGCCCGCGAGGCGTCATGACCGCCAGGATCCCCGTCAGCGTCCTGGGCGCCACCGGCACGGTGGGCCAGAAATTCATCCGGCTGCTCGCCGAGCATCCGTGGTTCGAGATCGCCGCCGTGGCCGCCTCCTCCGCGAGCGCGGGCCGCCGGTACGGCGACGTGGTGCGCTGGCGGGAGCAGGCGCCGCTGCCGGAGCGCGTCGCACGCATGACGGTCGGGGAGTGCGTACCGCCGCTCGCCGGGCCGATCGCGTTCTCCGCCCTCGACGCCGACGTGGCCGGTCCGATCGAGCAGGCCTTCGCCGCCGCGGGCGCATTCGTGGTGACGAACGCGCGGAACCACCGCATGGAGCCGGACGTGCCGCTGCTCATCCCGGAGGCCAATGCCGACCACCTGGTGCTGATCGACCGCCAGCGCGCCGCCCGGGGCTGGTCCGGCGCCATCCTGGCGAACCCGAACTGCTCCACCGCCGCCCTCGCGCTGGCCCTGGCGCCGCTGCACCGGGCGTTCGGCATCGAGCGCCTGTTCGTCTCCACCATGCAGGCCGCCTCGGGAGCCGGATATCCGGGCGTGCCCTCGCTCGACATCCTGGGCAACGTGATCCCCCACATCGCCGGCGAGGAGGAGAAGATCGAGCGCGAGAGCCGCAAGATTCTCGGCACCCTCACCGAGGCCGGGGTGGAGCCGGCGGCGTTCGCGGTGAGCGCGCACACCAACCGGGTCGCGGTGGTGGACGGCCACCTGGAGACGGTGTCGGTGGGCTTCCGGCGCCGGGTGACGCCGGAGGAGGCGACGGCGGCGCTGCGGGAGTTCGCCCCCGCGCCGTGCGTGGCGGAGCTGCCCTCCTCGCCGCGTCCGCCGGTGGAGGTGGACCCGCGGCCCGACCGGCCGCAGCCCCGCCTCGACCTCGACCGGGGGGCCGGCATGGCGGTGACCGTGGGACGGATCCGCTCCTGCCCCGTGCTCGACATCCGGATGGTGCTCCTGGGGCACAACACCGTCCGCGGCGCTGCGGGCCAGGCGGTGCAGATCGCCGAGCTGCTGGTGGCCGACGGCCGGCTGGGGCGCCGCCCGTGATCGTCTGCAAGTTCGGCGGCACCTCGGTGGCCGACGCCACGGCGATCCGCCGGTTGGTGGACATCGTGGCGCGCCGCGCGGCCGAGCGCCCCGTGGTGGTGGTGTCGGCGCTGGCCGGGGTCACCGACGCCCTGCTCGGCCTGGCCACGGCGGTGCACGCGGGTGATCCGGCCGCGCTGCGGAGCGCGCTCGCGGCGGTGGCCCGGCGCCATGACGCCATCGCGCGGGAGCTGCCGGGGGGCGCGGCGGCGGTGGACCCGATCCTCGACGACCTCGGGGCCTGCGGCGCCGCCTTGGAGCAGGGGCTGGGCCGGATGCTCCGCGCCGACGAGCTCGACGCGCTCGCCGGGCTGGGCGAGCTGTGCAGCTCGCGCCTGGTCGCCGCAGCCATGGACGCGGCGGGACTCCCGGCCGCCTGGCTCGACATCCGTCCGCTGCTGCTCACCGACGACCGCTTCGGCCGCGCCGCCCCGATCACGCCGGTGCTCGGGGCGCGGGTGCAGGAATGTCTCGTTCCGCTGTGCGAGGCGGGACGCATCCCGGTCACCCAGGGCTTCATCGGCGCGACCGCCGACGGGAGGCCGACGACGCTGGGCCGCGGCGGCTCCGACTTTACCGCCGCCCTGCTCGGCGCGGCGCTCCCGGCCGCCCGGGTGGAGATCTGGACCGACGTGAACGGCCTCATGACCGCGGACCCGCGGATCGTGCCCGGGGCCCGGACCCTGCGCGCGGCGAGCTACGAGGAGGCGGCCGAGCTCGCCACCTTCGGCGCCAAGGTGCTGCACCCGGCCACCGCGATGCCGCTGGTGCGGGCGGGCATTCCCATCGCCGTGCTCAACTCCGCGCGGCCGGAGGACCCGGGGACCATGATCGGCCCGTCGGCGGCGCTGGAGCGGCTGGGCGACTCGCCGATCCGGTCCATTTCCTGGAAGCGCGGCATCACGGTGGTGAACGTGCGGGCACCCCGCATGCTGGGGGCCTACGGGTTCCTGCGCGCCATGTTCGAGGTCTTCGAGCGCCACGAGGTGGTGGTGGACGTGCTCGCGAGCGGCGAGGTGAGCGTCTCGCTGACGGTGGAGGATCGCGCGCGGCTGGAGCACGTGGTGCGGGAGCTCGGCGAGCTGGGCGAGGTCTGGGTGGACGAGCGCCGCGCGGTCGTGGCGGTCGTCGGCATCGGTCTCCGGCACACGCCGGGGCTCGCGTCCCGGATCTTCGGGGCCGTGCAGCCGGCCAACGTCGAGGTCATCTCCCAGGGTGCCTCCGCCATCAACATGACGTTCGTGGTCCGTGAGGAGGACGGCCCGGGGGTGGTGCAGCGGCTGCACGCGGAGTTTTTCGGGTCGTGAGCACGCGAAGGATCCCATGCGGCTCGTGATCGTCGGGAACGGGAAGATGGGCCGCGCCGTGGCCGCGCTGGCCGCGGCGCGCGGGCACGCGGTGCTCGCGACGATCGGCGGGTCGGAGAACCCGGACGGCCGGGCGCTCACGGCGGAGCGCCTCCGGGGAGCCGACGCGGCGGTGGAGTTCACCCGGCCGGAGGCGGCGGCGACGAACCTCGAGCGGCTGATCGAGGCGGGCGTCCCGGTAGTGTGCGGCACCACCGGGTGGGAGGCCGAGCTTCCGCGGATCGCCGCGCTGGTGGAGCGGCGGGGCGGCGCACTGCTGCACGCGGCCAACTTCTCGGTCGGGGTCCAGCTTTTCCTGCGCGCGGCCCGGCACCTGGCGGCGGAGCTGGCGGGGCGTGCCGAGTTCGACGCCTTTATACTGGAGGAGCATCACGCCGCCAAGCGCGACGCGCCGTCGGGTACCGCGGCCCGGCTGCGCGACCGGCTCGCGAAGGCCGACTCCGGCCGAGCCTTTCCGATCACCTCGATCCGCTCCGGGGCCACGCCTGGCACCCACGTCCTCGCCTACGACGGCGCGCACGAGCGGATCGTGTTGAGCCACGTGGCGCGCAGCCGGGACGGCTTCGCGGCCGGCGCCCTCGCCGCGGCGGAATGGCTCCCCGGACGCCGTGGCGTGCACACGTTCGAGGACATGCTATTCGGAGGACCGGCATGACACGCCTCCAGGGCTGCGGCACCGCGATCGTCACGCCGTTCACGCACGATGGGGCGGTGGACTTCCCCGCCCTGCGCGCCCTGGTGGACTGGCAGATCACGGAGGGCATCGACTTCCTGGTGCCCTGCGGGTCCACCGGCGAGGCCCAGACACTGAGCGAGAGCGAGCGGGAGCGGGTCGTGGCCTCGGTGGTGGAGGTCGCCGCCGGCCGGGTGCCGGTGATGGCCGGAGCCACCAGCAACGACACCGCGCGTGCCGTGGACGAGACCCGGCGAATGTGCCGGCTCGGGGCCGACTACATCCTCAGCGCCACCCCCTACTACAACAAGCCCACCCAGGACGGCCTCTTCCGCCATTTCACGGCGGTCGCGGATGCGTCGGACAAGCCCGTCTGCCTGTACAACGTGCCCGGCCGCACCGCGGTCAACCTGCGGCCGCAGGTGGCGCTCCGGCTGGCCGAGCACCCGAACGTGGTCGCCATCAAGGAGGCGAGCGGCGACCTGCGGCAGATCATGGAGATCCTCCGGCACCGGCCGGAGAGCTTCGCCGTGCTGTCGGGCGACGACTGGATGACCCTGCCGGTGATCACCGCCGGCGGCGACGGCCTCATCTCCGTCACCTCTAACGAAGTGCCGGGTCCGATGACGGCCCTGGTCCATCTGATGCTCTCCGGCGATCTCGAGTGGGGCCGGACCTGGCACTACCGCCTGCTCCCGCTCATGGACGCCAATTTCCTGGAGACCAACCCCGCGCCGGTCAAGGCCGCCCTCGCGCTCATGGGACGCATCCACAACGTGCTCCGGCTTCCGCTGGTGCCGGTCACGGAGCAGACCTGCGTCGCGCTGCGGGAGGCGCTGCGCGGGGTCGGCATGGAGGACCTGTGACCGCGGGAGGCGCCGCCGGGCGGCTGGGCGGCGAGGCCGACCTCGAGCGGCTGCGGGCCGCGATCGAGTCCTACGCGGACGGTGTTCCCCCCGGCCAGGAGCGGCCCGCACGCCGCGCGTTCGCGGCGCTCAAGGTCGCGCTCAACGCGGGCACGGTGCGGGCGGCGGAGCGTGGAGCGGACGGGACCTGGCGCGCCAACGCCTGGGTCAAGGCCGGCATCCTCCTCGGCTTCCGGCTGGGCCGCGTCGCGCCGGCCGCGGGAGGCCCCTTCCCCTTCTACGACAAGGACACCTATCCGCTCCGGCCGCTCCGCCTGGAAGACGGCGTCCGGGTGGTGCCCGGCGGGTCCGCGATCCGCGACGGCTGCTACGTGGCTCGGGGAGTGGTGTGCATGCCGCCGATGTACATCAACGTGGGAGCCTATGTGGACGAGGGGACCATGGTGGACTCCCACGCGCTCGTCGGCTCCTGCGCGCAGGTCGGCCGGCGGGTGCACATCTCCGCGGCGGCGCAGATCGGCGGCGTGCTGGAGCCGGCCGGGGCGTTGCCGGTGGTGATCGAGGACGAGGTGCTGGTCGGCGGGAACTGCGGCGTGTACGAGGGCACCGTCGTCCGCGCCCGCGCGGTGCTCGCGCCCGGCACCGTGCTCACCGGCGGCACCGCCGTGTTCGACCTGGTGCACGACCGGGTCTACCGCCGCGAAGGCGACCGTCCGCTGGAGATCCCCGCGGGGGCCGTCGTGGTGCCGGGCACCCGCCCGGTCCGGAGCGGCGCCGGCGCCCGGGAGGGCATCGGGCTCTATGCGCCGGTCATCGTCAAGTACCGCGACGAGCGGACCGACACGGCGGTGCGCCTGGAGGAGCTGCTGCGGCCCTAGCTGAGGACATCACCTTCATGACCGCGCATACCCACTATCTCTGGTTCGAGACGAAGAAGCGCCAGGAGATCATCGACATCACCGACGAGGTCGAGGAGCAGGTGCGGGCCAGCGGCGTGCGCGAGGGCTTCGTGCTGGTCTCCGCGATGCACATCAGCGCCTCGGTCTTCGTCAACGACCACGAGTCGGGGCTGTGGCACGACATCCTCCGCTGGCTGGAGGAGACCATCGCGCCGTGGGAGCCCGACCGCTACCGCCACAACGAGACCGGGGAAGACAACGCGGCGGCCCATCTGCGGAGCCTCACCGTGGGCCACGAGGTGATCGTGCCCATCACCGCCGGCCGGCTCGACGTCGGCCCGTGGCAGCGGGTCTTCTACGGGGAGTGGGACGGACAGCGGCGGAAGCGGGTCATCATCAAGGTGCTCGGCGAGCCCTGAGCTCAGCGCGCGCCCGAGCGCGCGAGCCGCGCCGCCGTCACCATGAGGACGCGCGAGCCCCGGACCCGCTCGCCCACCTTGCCGGTCAGGGTGGCCTTTCCCGGCTTTGCGCCCGGCGTCCACCGCACCCGCGCCCGTCCGGCCGTGTCGGTCACCTGTCGAGTCGGCGTGACGGTGCCGCTGGTGGCCGCCAGCACTACGCGCTGACCCGGCAGCGGGTTCCCGAACGAGTCGGACACCTCCACCACGATCCCCTCGAGTGCCCGCTTGGCGACGGCCGAGGCGGGTGCGGTGACGAACGCCAGCCTGGCGGGCGCGCCGGGCTGCGCCCGCGCGGTGACCACCACTTTCCCGGCGCTCTTCGCCAGCGCCACGGAGAGCTGCTGCGGCCCCGCGGCTCGGCCGAGGGTCCAGCGCAGCCTCGCCTGCCCCGTGGAATCGGTGCGGACCGCGGTGTCCTCGATCCGCCCGGCTCCCACTCCGACCGCGAGCGGGACGTCGGGCACCGGATTGCCGGCCCGGTCGAGCGCCCGCAGCACGACCAGGCGCGCCAGCGGCTGGCCCACCCTCCCCTTCTGGCCGTCACCCCCGCGCACCACGAGCTTCTCCGCCGGGCCCGGCACCGCGGTCGCCATGGCGGTGAAGGCCGGCATCGTCCGCGCATTGCCGACCTGGACCCGCACCCGCTGACGCCCGGCGCGGGTCCCCAGTCGCCAGAACGCCTTCGCCTCGCCCAGCGAGTCGGTGCGCGCCCCGAGGGGCGAGAGTCGCCCGCCGTCGGGCGTGCTCCAGGCGACCGGCAGGTCGGCGAGGGCCACCCCGGCCGAGTCGGTGACCCGGATGGTGACCGGGTCGGCCAGCGAGTCGCCGGCGGTGCCCGGCGCGGGCTCGCTCGCGAGGGTCACCCGCGTATCGGCGGGGACCGGATCGGCTTCGGCGGTCACCACCGGCGACACCGGGACGCCTTCCACCGCGATCGCGAGCTGCTGCCGGCCGGGGACGCGGTCGAGCGTCCAGACGGTGCGCACCACGCCGCGCGCGTCGGAGGTATCCACCGCGGGCACCGCGGCCGCCTCCGTTCCCCGCGCCTGGAACGTCGCCGGAACGCCGGGGATGGGCCGCCCCGTGCGCGACACGATCTGCGCGCTCACCAGCGTGCCGAGTGAACGGCCGGCGGGGGCCCGCTGGCCCTCGCCTTCGAGCACGGTGATGGATGCGGGCACCGCGACCACCTCCACCGGCAGCTCGGCCCGCAGCTCGCCGAGCCCGGCGGTGATCGCGCTCCGCCCGGGGCTCACGCCCTGGACTGTGCCGGAGGAGTCCACGGTGGCGACCGCCGCGTCGGCGGCCAGCCAGCGCGCGGCCGCGCCGGCGACGGCGTGCCCTCGCGCGTCGGCCACCTCCAGCGCGGCGGACAGCGACTCGCCCTCCCGCACCTGGAGCAGGGTATCGGCGAACCGCAGCGCCGCCGGCTGGGGCGCGACCGTGATCCGGGCGCGCGCCTCGAGCGGTCCCACCCGAACGATCACGGCGGTGGTGCCGGGGGCCCGGCTGACCACCGTTCCCGCCTGGTCCACCTCCGCGACGAGCGGGTCGGCGCTGGTCCAGACCGGCGCGACGCCCAGGAGAGCGCTGCCCCGGTCGTCGGTGACCAGTGCGGCGAGCTGAATGGAGTCGCCCAGCGCCGCGGCGGTGTCCGCCACGGGCGTCAAGGCGAGCCGATGCACCCGATGGGCCGCCGCCGATGCCTCCGCCCCGGTGGCCTCGGCGATGGGCGCCGCGGTGTAGCTCAGAATGGAGACCAGGGCGGCCCCGGCGGAGAGCACCGCCGCGGTCACCCGGGAGAAGGTGCCGACCCAGCTGTCCTTCGAGCGCGTCACGCTGCCTCGCCTTGCTGTCACCGCATGCGGTCGCAGAGGGGGACGCCGTCCTCGCCGGCCATCTCGCGATCGCCGTCGGTCCGGGGCGACTCCATCCCCTCCACCCTGCCCACGAAGATGACGCAGCTGCGGCCCGGCTGATCGCGATGGGTCGCACGCGCCTGCCACCCGGCCGGGCCGACTCCGAGGATCTCGACCCGCACGCCCGGCTCCAGCGCGAGGGCGAGTGGCGCGGTGGCCGCGGCGTAGCGGCCGCGGCTCGCCAGATGGCGGCTCTGGGCCGCGGCCACCTGGCGGAGGCTGCTCTTGAGCAGCGAGGCCGGGGTGGCGCGCCACGCCGCGGCGGTGCTGGTCTGCGCCGCGGCAGGCACGGCGAGCAGCAGGGCGAGCAGGACCGGCGCGACCAGCGTCGCCGGTGTCGGCCGACGAACCAGCATCGTAGCCTCCTGGCTGACGTGAGGCCCCGGTCGGAGCGGGAGCCCGAAAGGTTCAGGGGTGCTGAATGGTGGGGATCGGGCGGGGAGCGGCGCAATCCGCAGGAAGGCGACGACGTCAGGATTGCGACAGCGCAAAGAACTGCGGGCGGAGTTCGGGACGCCAAGACCCGGGGTGGCCGACGCTTGCTTCGGGCGCAGGCCGTTGCAGCGTCGTGAGTGCTACATCGCGCGGTACTTCGGTCCGCTTCCGCCCTCGCGCGGCGTCCAGCGGGGACCCAGCACGTCGGTCGCCTTGCAGTCCACGCAGTTGGGCGGATTCACCCGCAGCTCATCGCCCACCCGCTCGTAGACGCCGGCGGGACAGAGGTGGGCGTAGAAGTCCGCTACCTCTCCTGTGACGTCCTGGCCGACGAGGAGGTGCGACGGGATGGTGTCGCGGGTGGCGTTGCCCGACTTGAAGACTGCGTCGAGCTTGCCGAAGGTGAGCTTGCCGTCGGGGGTGAACGGCGCGGGCGAGGTCACACGTCGCGGCGTCGCGGCGTCCTCCGGCATGTCGATCCTGCCGCCGGGGAACCGCCCACCGGTCACCGTCATGAGACCGGCCTTCACGCCACCGAGGTAGAGTCCGTCCTTGAATGCGAGCCGCATGTTGCGGGTGCGGTGGAGGTCGGCCACGACGTAGCTGTCGTGTACGGCGCGGTCGTAGGCGGACAGCGCGCCGGCCGAGAGGTCGCCCGAGCTGAGCGTGGCGTGCGCCGCCCGCGCCGCGAGGATCCCCGAGTGCATGGCGTAGTGGATGCCCTTGAGCGAGGGTACGTCCACGAACCCGACCGCGTCGCCCACCATCAGCAGCCCGTCGCCGCCGAACCGCTCGGGAAGCGCGTAGAAGCCGCCCTCCGGAATGGTCTTGGCGCCCCATTCGAGAAGCTGGCCGCCCTCGAGTTGCGCCCGGAACAGCGGATGGAGCTTGAGCCGCTGCAGCAGTTCGTGCACGTCGAGGGCCGCGTCGTGGTAGTCGAGCCCCACCACTAGCCCAACGGCGACCTGGTCGCCGCCCATCGGATACATGAAGCTGCCTCCGAAGGCGTCGGTGGGGAGCGGCCATCCCATCGTGTGCACCACCTGCTGGAGCGGGCGCGGCGTCTGCCACACCTCCTTGACCCCCAGCGCGAAGATCTGCGGGTTCGGCGACTCGATCCCCTGCCACTCCCGGTAGGCCTGCGACAGGTGGCCCCGGGTACCTTCCGCCAGCACGGTGACGCGCGCGGTGAGATCGGTGGGCTCGGCGTAGTCGGCGGTGGGCTGCCGGTCGCGGGCCAGGCCGGAGGGAGTGGTTCGCACCCCGCGCACCGCGTTGCCCTCCACCAGCAGCGCGTCGGCCGGGAAGCCGACGAACAGATTCACGCCGAGCCCCTCGGCCTTCTCGCCGAGCCAGCGCACGATCTCGCAGATCGAGGCAGTGTAGTACCCGGCGTTGTGCATGGTGGGCGGTGTGGGGATGCGCTGCGCCCGGCTCTCGGTCATGAAGTAGACCGCCTCGCCGGGCACCGGCTGCCGGAAGGGGAAGTCGCTCGGTCCCAGGTCGGGGAAGAGCTCGCGGAAGGCGCGGGGATTGACCACCGCCCCCGACAGGTTGTGCTCGCCCAGGCTTTCCGCCTTCTCCAGCACGCCGATGTTGAGCTCGCCGCCGCCGAGACGGGCCAGCTCGATGGCGCAGGCGAGACCGGCGGGCCCGGCGCCCACGATGAGCGCGTCCATCTCGACGGCCTCGCCACCCGGCGGATCCCGCAGGATCAGGCGGTCGAGCGGCAGCGGGGTCTGATGGCGGATCGGCAGGATGGTGGCCACGGCGGCAGCTCCTCGGGCAGCGGGGTGAGCCGGCGCGGGGAATATATACCCGGCCGGCGCGGCCCCAAGCGCACAGCCGCCTCTTCAGGCCGGTCGGCCGGGAAACCTGCACCGGCACGTCGCCCTCGGCCTTCGCGATCTGCGGGTTGCCGCCGGAAAGGAGCTTCACCGGCTTGGCCTACTTCGCCGGCGGGCGGTTGTGGGCCACCGCGGCCTTCACGAGGGCCTTGAACGCCCGCGCGTCGACCTTCTCCCCTTCGTGGATGTCGATCGCTCTCCGGCTGTTGCCTTCCAGACTGGAATTGAAGAGGCGCGAGGGGTCCGGGATGCTGGCCCCACGGGCGAAGGTGAGCTTCACGACCTTGGTGTACGCCTCCCCGGTGCAGACATTCCCGTAGTGGGACCAGACCGGAGTGCCCATCCACTTCCACTCCTCGGTCATCTCGGGGTCGGCTTCCAGGATCAGCGCCCGCATGCGGGCCAGGGTCTCCCCGCGCCATCCCCCCAGCTCGCGGATCCGCTGGTCGATGAGCCGGGAAGCGGGCTTCCCGGTCGCTCGCTCACTTGCACCGGGCTTGGCCCTGGTGCCTGCCTTCGGCTGGGACTTGGACCTGGTGGCCGACTTGCGTGCCTTGCCTGCGTGCGACGTGCCCTTGGCCTTCGGCTTCGACTTGCCAGGCGTCCGTCCGCGACCCGACGGCTCCTTCATAATGACGGCGACACCACGCAGGGGTTCGTGATCTCGAGTCCCATCAGGATCTCCTCCTGGGTGAACCGCGGCGCACCACCGTGTCGTTGTCCGCTCGGTGGCCTATGCGGGGTCTAGCTTCGCCAGCCCACCTCCCGGAGCCAGGTCCGCCGCTCTCGCCGGCGCGCTGCCCAGTCCGTCGGCGGGCACTCCGTGCCTTGAGCGGCCGCCTCCCCCTGGGCCTGAAACCTCCTGCGCGAGGGGCTGAAGCCCCACGGCGTGCCGGAGCTCACCGACGCTGAAGGGATCTTCGATGGGCAGCGGACTGAGCTGCCCCGACACATCCCAGTCGAACTGGGTTCCGGAGCACTGGGGGGTTTCCCTCGAAGATGCGAATGCGGTCGTCCAACATGGCGACCTGCCACGCCGGGACCTCGCCGCGACGTGTTGCACGATGAGCCACGCTGCCTACGCGCCATCGGGGCCAACCTGGGGCTCCCCCGGCCATCCCCGTGCCTTCAGAATCTCCGCCAGTCGGCCGGCATGTCGATCGTGCACCGCTCGCATGGTGACATGATGACCGGCGTAGAGAGAGCCTCGGGCCGAGAGCTGCGCCCGGACGCGCAGATCTTACTGGACCGTCGCAAGCAACTCCTGGCGTGCGGCAGCCCAATCCGCGCTCAGCCCGAACCTCCGCCGTAGGAGAG
>DASUSR010000062.1:0-11168 GCA_036375015.1 Gemmatimonadales bacterium | reverse complement strand
GTCGAGTCGGAGCACCTCGCCCAACGTTGACCCGGTGAGCCTCGGACCCCTAGTCGCGCTCCTGCTCGTCACGACCGTCGCTCCCGCACCCCAGGGAGCGTACGGTCTCTCGAGCGTGGCGCCGGCCACCGTGGCCGACAGTGTCCGGCCCGGGGCCGAGGCGTCTACTGGAGACGATCGCCGGACGAATACGGCGCTCGGCGCAGTGATCCCGGGGTATCTCTCGTCCCGCGGGCTGCCGCCACTGGCCGGGCAGTTCGTCCTCACCGACAGCGGGCTCGTCTTCGGCTCGGCCGACGGCCTCCGGCGCGAGACTTTCCCGCTGGTCGGCCCGGTGCGCGTGAGCGGCGGGCGGCGCTGGCGGGCCGCCGCCGTGACGCTGGCCTCTGTGGACCAGGAGAGAGACCGTACCCTCTACGTGTTCCGCCTCGACGGTGGCGTCTTCCAGACCGAACGCCCCGGCGCCCTGCTCGAGGTGCTCGACCGCCCGGCGTGGGTCGACAGCCTGGCCTCGCTGGACTGGCCGGCCGACCGCCCGCTGGTGGATCCGCGCGACGGCGCGGCGATCGGCGCGGTCACCGCGCGGCTCCTGGCGGGCTCGTACGCCGACACGCTCCATGCCCTGTTCGGCCGGCCCACGCGCCAAGTGGGCCGGGTGGGTCCGCGCGGCCGCCGGGCGGGCCGGCTGGGCGAGTACCTCGCGCCCCGCGACTCGCTGACGCTCGACCCCGCGCGCATGGTCAGCGAGGAACAGCTGCGTCACACCCTGGCGCACGAGCTCGCACATCGCTGGCAGGCCCGGGCTCCCCGCCAGCTCGCGGTGCTCTGGCAGGACATCCCCGCCATCCGCGACGACCGCCGGTACGGCCACGGCAGCGTCACCGAGCACCAGGCCGAGGCGGTTGCTTTCGCCGTCCACTACCTCCAGGCCACGGCCGCCTCCGGCGCCGATCCGGGTCCGCTCCTCGAGCAGTACGAGCGGATGGTTCCCGGCACCAGCCTCATGGCGCGCTACCTCGCGCTCCAGCCGATCTACGCCCGTCACCCCCTGCGCCCGCTCCTCACCCGCGGCACCCAGCACTAGCCACCCGGCCGGGTGACAACCCGCCCGGCGGAGCAGTACGTTCCAGCGATGCATCCGGAGCTGGAGTATCTCCTCCGCATTCTCATCGCCGGCGTCCTCGGCGCGCTGCTCGGCTTCGAGCGCGAGAAGGCCCGCAAGCCGGCGGGGCTTCGCACTCACATGCTCGTCGCCATCGCGGCCGCGCTCTACACCTCCCTGGGCGAGCTCGCCGTGCGGCGGTACGAGGGGCAGCCGTCCGGACTCGACGCCGACCCCATCCGGGTGATCCAGGCGGTGGCGATCGGCGTGGGCTTTCTCGGCGGCGGCATGATCATCACGAATCGGAACGGGCGACAGGTGCTCGGCCTCACCACGGCCGCCTCGATCTGGGCGACGGCGGCCATCGGCATCGCGGTGGGGCTCGAGCTGTACATCCTTGCGGCGGGCACGACCGCGCTGCTGCTGATCGTCCTCCGGCTGCTGGTGCGGTTCGACGCGGAGGACCCCGGCGGGTAGCCGTCCGCCGAGCCCCGGCATGGACCAGCAAGTCCGCTACCGAGTCCTCGGCATGGACTGCGCCGCGGATGCCGCGGAGATCGAGCGAGCGGTGCGCACGGTGTCCGGCGTGGAGGCGGCGAAGGTGTCGGCGGCCACCCAGCTGCTGACCGTGCGGGTCGCCGAGCCCGCCGGAGCGCTCGGTGCGCTCGAGGCGGCGGTGACGGATCTCGGTTACCGGCTGGTCGCGGTGGAGCGTCCCGGTCGTGCTGCGGCCAAGGACACCCACGTCACCCCCGCCTACCGGCGCGCCCTGTGGACCGTGGTGCTGCTCAACGTGGGATACGGGGTGGTCGAGATGGGGGGCGGGTTCCTCTCGGGCTCCCAGGCGGTCAAGGCGGATGCCCTCGACTTTCTGGGCGACGGCCTCATCACGTTCCTCGGTCTGCTCGCGATCGGATGGACCCTCGGCTGGCGGGCCCGCGCCGCCCTGATCCAGGGCGGGTTTCTCGGGCTGCTCGGCCTCGGTGTGCTGGGCAACACCGCGTACCGGGTGTGGGCGCAGCAGCAGCCCGAGTTCCGGTTGATGGGGATTCTTGGCCTGATCGCCCTCGCGGTGAACGTGGCGTCGGCACTGGTGCTGATTCCGCACCGCACCGGCGACGCCAACGTGCGTGCGGTGTGGCTCTTCTCCCGCAACGACGCCATCGGGAATGCCGCCGTGGTCGCCGCGGCCGGTCTCGTGGCCTGGACGGGGACGCCGTGGCCGGACCTCGTCGTCGCGGTCGCCATCGCGGGGCTCTTCCTCCACTCCTCGTGGGCGATCGTGCGCGATGCGGTCGGTGAGCTGGGGGGGCGGGCGGGCTGACCGAGGTCCCCAAAAAACGAGCGCCCGCTCAACCGGGCGGGCGAAATCGAGGCAGGTCTTTGTTGATCAGAGCCACTGGTCGGATTTGAACCGACGACCGCTCGATTACGAATCGAGAGCTCTACCCCTGAGCTACAGTGGCCGGCGATCCGATGCCCTGGCGCGGATTCGAACCGCGACGCCTTTCGGCACTACCCCCTCAAGATAGCGTGTCTACCAGTTTCACCACCAGGGCGCGGGCGAGGAAATTAGCCGACCCGGCGAGGAGGGTCAACCGTGTGCCCTAGAAGAACCTGATGTCGATCAGGAAGGGGCTGCCCGCGATCTCCCGCCCGTTCACCGTGATCACCACCGGCACCTTGCCGAAACGCGGCACCAGGAACGAGGCGCTGTAGGTCCCGTCGCCGTTCGCAGCGGCCGGGAACGGCGTGCCCCCGTCCACCTGAACCATCACCTCGTCGGTGAGCCCCGCACGCAGGTTCCCCTGCGCGTCCCGCACCGCCACCTCCACCGGGATCGGCCCCGGGTTGCTGAATACGCGCCAGACGCTCGGCACGTCGGCGGTGCTGGCGCCCGCATCCGCGGGCCCCGGCGAGACCCTGCTGGTGATCGGCGAGCCGGCCACCGGAGCGCCCTCGACCCGGACCGCGATCTGGTCCGACCCGGCGACCCTTGGAGTGTACCGCACCAGGTAGCTGCCCCCGCCCTGGTCCTCCGCGGGGCCTGCCGTCAGGGTGTTCGCGCCCGAGATCTGGACCGAGATCTTGCCGGCCTGACCGGGCACCGCATTGCCGAACGCATCCTCGAGCCGAACCTCGATGTCGGTGTCCAGGCCGGCGGTGCCGTTGCCCGCGCTCGCCGAGCTGGCGCCCGCGCTCGGCGCCGCGGGATTGACCGTCACTGGCGCCGTGCCGTCCACCGCGAGGCCGTCGATCTGGGCGGAGACCGCCCGGTTCCCCGCCCCGGTGGCGCTCAGGCGGCCGGTGGCGACACCGGACGCGTCGGTGGGTGCCTCCGGTTGGGTGAGCACATTGCCCGCCCCGGTGGCCGACAGCGTGACCGCGCGGTTGCCGACCGGGTTCCCGAACTCGTCCCGGGCGGTCACCGTCACGGTGCTGAAGGACCCGCCGCTGGACGCGGTGATCGTAGCGGGCGCGGCCACGAGGCTGGACTGTGCCGCGCTCACGGGGCCGGCGGTCCCGGTGGCGGTGAACCCGGCGGGGCTCCCCTCCAGGTCGGCGCCGTCGACGCGCGCCTCGAGCCGGTTCTCTCCCGCCTTGGTGCCGAGCTTCCAGCTCCCCACCCGCGCCACTCCCTGGTTGTCTGTGCCTGCGACCGCCCCGGAGATGCTGCCGCCACCCGCCGCCACGCGAAACACCACCGGCACACCGGGAACCGGATTGCCTTCGGCGTCGCGCACCATGACGGCCGGGGCCGTGGCCACCGCCGTGTTCACAGTGGCGGACTGGCCGTCCCCGTCCGCCGGGGCGATGCTGGCGGCGACACCGACGCCAAGCGCCACCGGGCCCGATGTGGCGGAGGCGAACCCGTCGGCGGCGAAGATCAGGGTGCGGGTGCCGGGCGAGCCGCGGATGGACAGATCGGTGAACGTGACCACGCCGCCGGCGTCACTCGCCACCCCGGTGAGCCCGCCCAGCGAGCCGCCGCCGGTGGCGATCTGGACCGTCACCACCACGCCCGCGCGCGGCATCGGGGCGCCGGTCTGGTCGAGCAGCTGGACCACCGGCTGGCGGTCGAAGGGGACCCCGGTCTGGGCCGAGGCGGAGGGCTGGGTCACCAGCGACAGGGTAGCCGCGACGGCGGTGGTGGTGAAGACCGCCGGCGCGTCGGGCAGCTGAGCCACCGCGGCGATCGTGGTGTACGTGCCCGGCTGCAGGCCGAGTGTGCGCTGGGTTCCGGCGCGGCCGTCGGCGCCGGTGGTGGAGACGCCCGGGTCGACCGTGCCGCCGTCCTCAGGACTCCAGGTCACCTCGACACCCCCCACAGGGTTCCCGAAGCGGTCCTCGACCCGGACCACGAGCGAATCCGCGAGCGGCTGGCCGATGGTGCCGTTCTGGCCGTTGCCGCGCACCACCGCGAGCTCGGCCGGCTGACCCTCGTTGGGAAGCGTGAGATCGCTGCCGCCGCAGGAGGCCAGCGCCACCACCGAGGCCAGCAGCAGGAGGCGACGAGACCCGCGAGGCGTCCTAGTCAACGTCGAAGGAGTCGCTGAAGACCGGGTCCGCCTCGGGCAGGTCGTCCGACCGGGCCCGGAGACGGTAGCCTTCGTCGTCGTTGTCCACCCGGAGATCGGGGAATCTCGCCACGCCATTCTCCGTGGGCCGGGCCCGCTCGCCCTCGAGGTCCTGGTTGGAGGGCTGGCTCCGCCCCTCGCGGAAGAGATCGAGCTCAATCACGACACCCGTGAGCGGTACGACGTTGCCGCCGGCATCCCGGAGGGTCACCTCGACGGTGAAGGGCTCATCCTCCTCCACGTCGATCGGCTGCACGGTGAAGTCGAAGCGGAAGCCGGCGGCGGTGCCCTGGGCGGTGAACACCACCGGGCTCCCCTGCAGCGAGCCGGCCCGGGCCTCCAGGGTGTTCTCCCCCGGCGTGGACCCGAGGGTCCAGCTTCCCACCCGGGCGATGCCGTCGGAGTTGGTCGTCTGCGTGGCCCCCTGCACGGTGCCGCCGCCGCCGGTCACCACGAAGGTCACACCGAAGCCGGCCACGGGCAATCCGAGGTCGTTGGTGACCCGCACGGCGGGCCGCACGCTCACCGCCGACCCGGCTGGCGCGGTCTGGCCGTCACCCTCCAGCGCCTCCACCCGAGTGGCCGGGGCGAGCAGCACGGTGACCTGCGCCGTCTGGCTCACCGCGATCGAGCCGTTCACGGTGGCGGAGACCACCTTGGTGCCCGGCACCGTGCTCCGGAGCGTCCCGGTGGCCACGCCGTCGGCGCCGGTGGGCTCCGAGGGCTGGGTGAGGGTGTTGCCGCTGCCGGTGGCCTGAAGGCTGACCGTCGCGCCGGACACCGGGCTCCCATTGCCGTCACGCACGGTGACGGTGATGGTGGAGGTCCCGCTGATCGCCTGGATCGAGGTGGGGTCGGCGGAGACCGTGGACCGCGTGGCGCTCGGCCCCGATCCACCCCCGCCCCCTCCGCCGGGGTTCGCGGTCGCCGTGAAGCCGACCACGCCCACTCCCGAGGCCACCGCGCTCAGCGTGTTGCTGCCGGGCGAGGGCCCCAGGGTCCAGCGCGCGCCGGCGAACCCCTCCCCATCGGTCTGGCTGGTGCCCGGATCCACGCTCCCGCCCCCGGTCGCTACCACCCAGGTCACCGCCTGAGACGGGATGCCGTTGCCGGACTCGTCCACCACACGCACCACGAGCGGATCGGTCAGCTCCGCGCCGGGCGGCCCCGTCTGGCCGCTGCCGGATACCAGCACGAGCGAGGCGGCCGTGCCGGGGACCGCGATATGGATGAACGTCACCGGGGACCCGTCGAGCCCCGGGGCCGTCGCCGTGGCGGTCTGCTCCCCGGCCACAGGGCCGAGGATGCGGCGGGTCGCCGCCAGGCCGTCGGCTCCGGCCACGACCGACGCGGGACTCACCTCGCCGATGTCGGCGGCCCAGACCACCTCCACACCCGCCACCGGGTTTCCGAAGTCGTCCTCCACCCGGACCACGAGCGAGTCCTCCAGCGCGGTGCCGACCGGCGCCGTCTGCCCGTCCCCCGAGACCGCCACCAGGCGGCTCGCCCCGGACGATCCGGCCGCCGCGGTGAATCGGACGGTCAGCGGTTCCCCGACTACGCTCACGTCTACCACCTGCGTGCCGCTCGCCGCACCGAGTACCCATTCGGCCGCGGCGAGCCCCTGGCCATCGGTGACCACGGTGTCGGGGCTGACCTCGCCGCCGTCCGCCCCGGTACCGAGCTCGAACGCGACTCGCAGGCCGCGCACGGCCCGGTCCTGCCCGTCGGTCACCCGCACCACGAGCGAGTCGGCAAGCGCGCTGCCCGCACTGCCGCTCTGGGCGTTGCCCTGGACGATGGCGATGTCGGCCGGACCGGCATCGGAGGGGAGCAGGAGATCGCCCCCGCCGCAGGCCGCGGCGAGGAGAATGGGGACGCGCGAGAGAACAGCTCGAAGGAGGCGCAAGGGCACCGCGGGCTGAAGACCGGCTCAGGGCTACTGGGTAGTTCCTGAACGGTATCACCGGGTCCCGCTCACCGATAGGGCGCCGGTCACAATCGGCCCCGCGCCCCCACGACCGCCTGCTCAGCAGAGTGTAATCTATTGCACTGTAACGACGACGGTGGCCGTGTCCTCCCCTCCCGATCCATCCGTGACCCGGTAGGTGAAGCTTGTCGGTCCGACGAAGTCGGGCGGAGGGGTGTAACGGAATCCGCCGTCCGCGTCGAGCACCACGGTCCCGACCGCGGGCGGAGTGTCGATCGCCGCCTGAAGCGGGTTTCCGTTCGGGTCGGAGTCGTTGGCCAGCACCCCGGGAACCGGCACGTCGAGGGTGCCACCCGCGGCCAGGGTGTAGGCGTCGTCCTCGGCATTGGGCGGCGTGTTCGGCGCGGCGACCTGGTGGCTCGCCGTCCCGGAGCTGGCCTCGAACAGCGCGTCGCCGGCGTAGGTCGCGGTCAGGGTCTGCTCGCCGGCGGCGCTCGGCGCGAGCTGGCAGCTCCCGGCCCCCACGTCCGCGGTGCAGGTCTCCGGTCCCGCGCTCGTGGTCACCTGAACGGTGCCGCTCGGCGTGCCGCCGGGGGAGGTGACCTCGAACCGGACCGTGACCGCCTCGCCCGGCGCCGACGGATCCGGATCGTCCGCCGTGATCCGGGTGGTGGTGGCCGCCGGCTCCACCGCGATCGGGCTCGAGGTCACCGACGCGAGGCCGGCGGCCGCGAAGATGAGGGTGTGCGTACCCGTAGCGCCACCGATCTCCAGATCGGTGAAGCCGGCGCGCCCGGACCCGTCGGTGGTGCGCGTGGCGGTGCCGCCGAGCGAGCCGGGGCCCGAGGCGACGGCAGCCGTGACCGTGACCCCCGCCTGCGCCACGTCGTTGCCCGCCGCGTCGCGAAGCTGCACCACCGGCTGTCGGCCGAACGGCACGCCCGCCGCTGCCGACGCGGAGGGCTCGGTGCGGAGCGCGAGGGCCGTCGCGGTACCGACGGTCGCGGTGGCCTGGAAGGTGACCGAGCCCGCGCCGCCGAGACTCGCCTCCAGGGTCTGGCTTCCGACCGTGGCACCGAGCGTCCACCGGGCGCTCGCCTGGCCCGCCTCGTTGGTGGTGCTCGTGGCCGGCGAGACGGAACCCCCTCCCGAGACGACGCGCCACTGCACGGCGGCCCCCGGCACCGGATTGCCGCCGGCATCGGTGGCACGGACCACCAGGTCGCCCGGGAGCGGTGCCCCGGCGGCCGCCCCCTGGTTGTTCCCCGACACGATCTCGAGCTGGCTGGCACTGCCCGCGGCCGCCGTGGCCTGGAATGCGGCTCGGCCGACCCCGGACACGACCGCCTCCGCCGAATTGGCGCCGGCGGCCGGGCCCAGAGTCCACGAGGTGGATGCCTGACCGTCGGACCCGGTGGTGCTGGTGCCCGGCTCGAGGCGCCCGCCGCCGCCGGTGACGACCCAGGTCACCGCGGCACCCGCCACGGGGTTGCCGTCGGAGTCCGTCACCCGGACCACGAGGTCCGCGGGGAGCCGGGCGCCCGGGGAGCCGCTCTGCCCGTCCCCCGAGATCACCTGCACGCCGGCCGCACTGCCCGCGGTGGCGGTATGGAGGAAGACCGCCGGCGACCCCGCCAAGCCGTCGGCCGAGGCGAGCGTTCGCTGCACGCCCGCGGCGTTGCCCAGCGTGCGGGTCACCGAGGCCCGGCCGTCGGCACCGGTGACCGTGCTCGCCTCGCTGACGCTTCCTCCCCCGTCGGCCGTCCACGCGATGGTAACGCCCTCGATCGGGTTGCCGAAGGCGTCGGCCACCTCGACCACGAGCGGCGCCGGCAGCGGCTCCCCCGCGATGGCGGTCTGGTTCTCGCCGGAGACGACGCTGAGCCCGTTCGCCGACGCGGCCACGGCCGACACGGTGAACTCCGCCGCGACCGGCGCCTGATTCTCCGCGGTGGGGACCGTGGCGACACCCTCGCTGACCCCGACTTCGGGCCCGAGCACCACGTCGACCGTGGCCAGTCCGCTCCCGTCCGTCGTAGCGTTGTCGGGCGACGCGGCGGCGCCGTCCAGCTCGACCACGACGGTGGCACCCGCCACCGGTCGTCCAGTCCGATCGGTCACTTCGAAGATGAGGGGCTGGGGCAGCGCCTCGCCCACCCGCCCGCTCTGGCCGTCGCCCTGGACCACCCGGATGGCGGCGGGCTCGCCTTCGCTGGGAAGGACGAGATCTTCACCACCGCACGCAGCGAACCCGAGCGCCATAGCGAGGGCGCCGCCGAGATAATGGAGTCTGTTCACGGGCAGAACAGTAGGGCCGGAGGGGTGCCGCAGAAAGGAGCCACGTCACAGCGTCAGGTAAGTTATTTACTCTCAATGACTTGGGTTGAATCAGAGGGGCCCGGCCACGATGTCGTCGTCATCGTCATCGTCGTCATCCGCGGCAACCTCGATCGCCTCTGAGATGGCAGGGCGGTATCCCGCGGCCATGAAGCGCAGGGTGTGGGTTCCCGCTCCCTCGATGGCCAGGTCGCGGAAGCTGGCCCGCCCGTTGCCGTCGGTCCGCACGCTAGTAGGACCCGTCAACGTGCCGCCCCCGGAGGCGAGCGACGCAATCACCTCGACCTGGCTCTCGCGCACCTCTTCCCCGGTCTCGAGCGCGAGCTGCACCTGCGGCTGCCGTTCGAGCTGCTGTCCGGAGCGTGCCTCACTCGAGGGCTGAGTCTCGAGTCGGAGCACCCGCTCCGCAGGCGGCGGTGCCGCGCGGACCTCGTGCGGCTCGTCGTCGGCGCTCGGCTCGAATTCGGCATCGCCCTCGTACCGCGCCGTGATGGTCCCCGACCCGGTGGGGACGATGTCGCAGCTGCCCTCGGGCGCGCCGGCGGTGCAGCTGTCGCCGACGCCGGTCACCGTCACGACGCCGCCCGGCCTTCCGCCGCCCTCGCCCTGAACGGTGAACCGCACCGTCACGGGCTGGCCCGGCTCGGAGGGGTCGGGCTCGTCGGACTCGATCCGGGTGGCGCTCGCGGCGCGTGCTACCGTGAGCGTCGGCCGGTCGTCGAGCGTCACCCCGCCCGCCACCGCGGTGATCGTCTTGGTCTCCGCCACGGTAGACCGCAGGCTGAAGCGAGCCTCGCCGTTGCCCCTGGTCGTCTCGCCGCCCGGCGTGATGCTGTTGCCCGAGCCCGACGCCGACACGGTGACCGGCACGCCGCCCATCGCCCGGCCCTGCTCGTCGCGCACGGTGACCACGATGTTCGCCTCGCCGCTCCCGACCCGGATCGTGGCAGGACTCACCGTCACGCTCGACGCCGACGCGCTGGGCGTGGAGGGCGGCGGGGGCTCCGGCGGCTGGTTCACCGTGTGGCCTTCGGTCGCGCTGGAGGGAGCGAACGGGCCGCCGCCCGCATAGCTCGCGGTGATGGTCCGGTTGCCCGGCTGGCTGAGCGCGATGGTGCATCCGCCGTCCGCCACGCTCGCGGTGCAGGACTCGCCGTCCGCGCTCACCGTGACGCTGCCGCTCGGCGCTCCGGCGGACGAGGTCACCGTATAACGCACCTGCACCGGCTCGCCGGGGTCGGACGGGTCCGGCTCATCCGAGGTGATCCGGATCGTCGTGGCCGCGGCCCCGACGGAGACCGCCCGCGAGGCGACGGGGGTGTACCCCGGGGCGGTGAACCGGATGACGTGGGCTCCCGCGCTGCCCCCGATCCCGAGCCCCTCGAACCGGGCACGGCCCTGATCGTCGGTGGTCCGAACGGTTTCCCCGATGAGGGCCCCGGGCCCGGAGGCGATCCCCGCGGTCACCTGGACACCCCCATTCCGGAGCACGCGTCCCTCTCCATCGCGCAGCTGCACCACCGGAGCCGGGTCGAACGGGACGCCCAGCGCCGCCGACGCCGGAGGCTCGGTTTCGAGGTCGAGCGACGGCTCGGCGGGGGCTTCGACCGTGTGGCTCTCCGTATCCGAGCTCGGCTCGAACTCCTCGGTGCCGGGGTAGGCGGCGGTGAGCGTCCGGGAGCCGGTCTGGGAGAGCGCGAGAGAGCAGGCGCCGGCGCTCACCGAGGCGGTGCAGCTCCCGCCGTCGTCCGCGCTCACGGTGACGGTGCCGGGCGGCCTGCCGCCTTCGGATGAGACGGTGAAGACCACCCGGACCGCCGCTCCGGGGGCGGACGGGTCGGGCGTATCGGCCAGGATGCTGGTGGTCGTCGCGGCCCTGGCGAGCTGGATGGGGCCGGAGGTGACGCCGGCGAATCCGCTCGCCGAGAACGCGAGCGTATAGGTGCCCGCCGGTCCCTCGAGGGAAAGCCCGTCGAAGCCGGCCCGCCCGTCCGCCCCGGTGGTCCGGGTCAGCGTCCCCCGCACGCTCCCGGGGCCCGCGGCGACCCCGACGGTCACCCACACCCCGCTTCGCGCCAGGTCGGACCCGGACGGATCCACCAGCTGGACGACCGGCGAGCGGGAGAAGGGTACCCCGCGCCGTGCGCCGTCGGGGGGCTGGGCGACGAGCCGTATGCCGGGCGGCGTACCCGGCTGGGCGGAGGCATTGAACCGCACCACG
>DASUSR010000061.1:0-5156 GCA_036375015.1 Gemmatimonadales bacterium | reverse complement strand
GGCCCCAGATAATAGCCCCCCTCGCGCCCGGGCACCGTCGTGTTCCGGCCGTCCACCAGGACTTCGGCGCCGGCGGCTTCCGCCTCCGCGATGTAGCGCTCGATCCGGGCCTTCGACTCGGCGGAGATGACCGGGCCGATGTCCTTGCCCGGCACCATCCGGCCGGCGTGCTCCACCATGCAGCGGATGATGTGATCGGTCTTGGAGACGGCTACCATCACCGAGGCCGCCATGCAGCGCTGGCCGGCGCAGCCCGACATGGAGGCCACCACGTTGCCCGCCGTCATCTCCAGATCGGCGTCGGGCATGACGATCAGGTGGTTCTTGGCGCCGCCCAGGGCCAGCACCCGCTTGAGCGCCGCCGTGCCGCGCCGGTACACGACCTTGGCCACCTTGGTGGACCCGACGAAGCTGATCGCCTCGATCCCGGGGTGGTCGCAGATCGCCTCCACCGCCTCCTTCCCACCGTGCACCACCTGGAGCACGCCCTCGGGCAGGCCCGCCTCGCGCAGCAGCTCGGCGATCCGCCCGGCGCTCAGGGGCACCAGCTCCGACGGCTTGAGCACCAGGCAGTTCCCCAGCGCGATGGCGTTGGGGATGGACCAGTTGGGCACCATGTTGGGGAAGTTGAACGGGGTGACCGCGGCCACCACGCCGAGGGGGAACCGCTCGATCCGGCATTCCACTCCGCGGCTCACCTCCAGCACCTCGCCCGGGGTGATCTGCGGCAGCGAGCAGGCGAACTCGGTCAGCTCGGCCGACTTGAGCACCTCGGCGCGGGCCTCGCTGGCGATCTTGCCGTTCTCCTCGCTGACCAGCGCGGCCAGCTCGTCTATGTGCCGCTCGAGCAACGCCTTGTAACGGTAGAAGACCTGCACCCGCTCCTTGATCGGGGTGCCGCTCCAGACGGGAAACGCCGCCTTCGCGCCCTCGACCGCCTGGTCCACCTCGCGCCGGGAGGAGAGGGGGACGCGGGAGATGATGGCGCCGGCGCCGGGATCGTAGACGTCGAGGGTGGGGAGGTCCGCCGAAACGAAGGCGCCGCCGAAGTAGTTCCGGACCGCGGGGTATTTCACGCGCTGGCTCGCATGCGGGCTAAGTGGTGAACATAGGGAAGGTTCCGGGGCGGCGCAAACGCGGCTGGCCGGGCATGGCCCTCCCGCCGTATTCCAGCATCCCGAGTCAAAGCCCCCGATGACCGAGCCGGGCGCGGAGCTTCCCATCGACGCCGCGTCCATGGCGTCCCGCGCCGGCGCGACGTAGCATGAGGGATGGGACGTTTCCTCATGCCGCCGCTCGTCACCCTGCTCGCGCTCGGCGTCCTCGCCGGTCCCCTCCATGCGCAGCGCACCCAGAAGCCCCCGCTGCACGCCAGACACTGGATCGCCGTCACCGGTAAGCCGCTCGCCGCCACCGCCGGCGCCATGATGTTCCTGCGGGGCGGCAACGCGGTGGACGCCGCCTGCGCCATGCTCGGCGCGGTGAGCACGATGTGGGACGTGCTCTCCTGGGGCGGGGAGACCCAGGCGCTCATCTATCATCCGAAGCTGGGCAAGGTCATCGGGATCAACGCCCTGGGCGTGGCGCCGGCCGGCGCCACCGCCGGGTTCTACCGCGGGAAAGGCTACCGCTACCCGCCCGAGTACGGCCCGCTCGCCGCGGTCACGCCCGGTACCCCCGGCGGGCTGATGACCATGCTCGCCGAGTACGGCACGCTCCCCCTGGCCGACGTGCTCGCGCCTGCGATCCAGCTCGCCGACGGCTACCCGATCGAGGCGAGCACGGCCGATTAC
This sequence comes from Gemmatimonadales bacterium, assembly GCA_036375015.1. Classification (GTDB taxonomy): domain Bacteria; phylum Gemmatimonadota; class Gemmatimonadetes; order Gemmatimonadales; family GWC2-71-9; genus CAVVWJ01. The sequence goes on along the minus strand of DASUSR010000061.1, from coordinate 3,363 downwards.
ATCGAGCGTCAGAAGGACACGATCAAGCAGTGGAAATACTCGCCCGCGGTGCTCCTGCCGCACCGCGGGGCCGCGCGCGAGGCGCCCGCGCCGGGCGAGCTGTTCGTCCAGCGGGACCTGGCCGCCACGCTCCGCAAGCTGGTGGAGGCCGAGCGCCGCGCGCTGGCCGCGGGGAAGAGCCGGAAGGAGGCGATCTACGCCGCGTACGATCGCTTCTACAAGGGCGACATCGCCCGCGAGCTGGTGCGCGCGGTCCGGGAGGAGGGCGGGCTCTTCAGCCTCGAGGACCTCGCCCGCTGGCGGGTGAAGATCGAGGAGCCGGTCAGCACCGAGTACAAGGGGATCGCGGTCTACAAGCTCCCGATCTGGCAGCAGGGACCGGTGCTGCTCCAGGCGCTCAACCTCCTCGAGCGGGCCGACCTTCGGCGGATGGGCTGGAACTCGCCCCAGTACGTCCACACCCTCTATCAGGTGATGAACCTGGCCTACGCCGACCGGGACTTCTACTACGGCGACCCGGCGTTCCCGCCGGAGGAGCCCGTCCGTGGGCTCCTGTCCAAGGAGTACGCCCGGGCGCGCTTCGCGCTCGTCAACCCGTCGCGGAACGACTCCACGGTGAAGCCCGGCGATCCATATCCCTTCCAGGGCGGGACCAACCCCTTCGCCGACCTGCTCGCGCAGTGGACCGTCGTCGCGGCCCCCGACACGCTGGAGAAGAGCGGGGGACAGGATCGCGCGCCGGCGCAGAGCTCCTCGCTCGCGGACTCGGCGTTCTTCGCCGCCTTCACGGCCGGCACGACGTCCATCGAGGCGGCGGACACGTCGGGCTGGGTCGTCTCCATCACGCCGAGCGGCGGCTGGATCCCGGCGGTGATCGCGGGCCGCACCGGCATCGGCCTGAGCCAGCGGGCGCAGAGCTTCGTCACCCGCGCCGAGGACGGGCCCTACAACGTGATCGAGCCGGGCAAGCGGCCCCGCGTCACCCTCACCCCCACGCTCGCGCTCAAGGGCGGCGAGCCGTTCCTCGCCTTCGCCGTGCAGGGCGGCGATTCGCAGGATCAGAATCTCCTGCAGTTCTTCCTCAACGTCGTCGAGTTCGGTATGACGCCGCAGCAGGCGGCCGAGGCACCGAACATCAACAGCTACCAGATGCGGTCGTCCTTCGGGGCCCACGAGGCGCGGCCCGGGCTGATGCTGGTGGCCGAGTCCATGCCGGACAGCGTGCGGGCGCGGCTCCGGGGGATGGGGTACACACTGGAGGTCCAGCCCCGCACCTCGGGTCCGATCAACGCCATCCTGTTCGACCGGGCGCATGGGACCATGTGGGGCGCGTCCAGCAACTTCGGGGAAGACCACGGGATCGCGTGGTAGCGCCATCCCGGCTCACCCTTCGACCCACCGTCCCGAGCCAAAGACCGCTCATGCGCCTCCGAGTTCTCCCCGCCGTCCTCGTCGTGCTGCCCGCCATCCTGTCGGCCCAGCAGCGCGGCTTCTCCGACCCCGCCCGCGAGGCGGAGCTCCGCGCCGCCTTCCCCGCGGTGGACGGCATCATGCGCGAGTTCACCGCGCGCGAGCACGTCCCCGGCGCCGCCTGGGCCATCGTCCTCGACGACCGGGTCGTGCACCTGGGCGCGACCGGCCTGCGCGACGTCGCCACCAGAGCGCCGGTGGACTCGAATTCCGTGTTCCGCATCGCGTCCATGACCAAGAGCTTCACCGCGATGGCCATCATGCGCCTGCGCGATGAAGGGAAGCTCTCGCTCGACGACCCCGCGGAGAAGTACGTCCCGGAGCTGAAGGCGCTCGCGTATCCCACCAGCGACTCGCCCAGGATCACGATCCGACATCTGCTGTCGCACTCGGCGGGGTTTCCGGAGGATAACCCGTGGGGCGACCAGCAGCTCGCCCGCACCGACGCCGAGCTGACGGCGATGCTCCAGCAGGGCATTCCCTTCTCCAACGCTCCCGGCGTGGCCTACGAGTACTCGAATTACGGCTACGCCATCCTCGGCCGCGTCGTGAGCCGGGCCTCGGGCATGGCGTACAACGACTACGTGTCCACCCACATCCTGCGGCCGCTCGGCATGCGCTCGACCACCCTCTCGCCGTCCTCGGTGCCGGCGGCCCGCCTCGCGCACGGCTACCGGTGGGAGGACGAGCGGTGGAAGGAGGAGCCGCAGCTCCCCGACGGCGCGTTCGGCGCGATGGGCGGCATGCTCACGTCGCTGAGCGATCTCGGCAGGTACGTCGCGGCCTTCATCGGCGCCTGGCCCCCGCGCGACGGGCGGGAGACCGGTCCCGTGCGCCGGTCCTCGCTCCGCGAGATGCAGCAGGTCTGGCGGCAGGATGCGCCGAGTGCCGGCCGGGACTCGACGGGACCGAGGCTGTACTCGGGCGGGTACGGCTTCGGGCTTCGCGTGTGGGCCGACTGCCGGTTCGCGCACATCGTGGGGCACAGCGGAGGCTTGCCGGGATTCGGCTCCCGGATGCAGTGGCTGCCGGAGTACGGCGTCGGGATCATCGCGTTCGGCAATCGGACCTACACCGGATGGGCCGCGCCGATCGGCGCCGCGCTGGCGGCGCTGAGCGAAACCGGCGCGCTCAGGCCCCGCGATGCCGTACCGGGGATGGTGCTCGTGCATGCCCGGTCGCAGGTGACGAAGCTGGTCCTCGGCTGGGACGACGGGCTCGCCCGATCCATCGCGGCGGAGAACCTGTTCCTCGACCGGAGCCTCGAGCGCCGGCGGGCCGAGATCGCGGCGCTGCGCAGGCGGACGGGCGCGTGCCGGGCGGGGAGCGGGTTCGCCTACGTGGAGAACGCGCTGCGCGGGCAGTGGATCCTCCCCTGCGAGCGCGGCGACCTCCTGGTGTCGGTGACCCTCGCGCCCACGATGCCGCCGTCGGTGCAGTTCCTCGAGGTTATTCCCGCCCCGCCGCCCGAGGAGGTCGGCCGGCCGGAGCTGTGCCGCGGGGACTAGCGGCCGTGCCCACCGCTCTCGCACCACGACGCACGCTCTGGCGTTCCGCCACTTCAGTGCAGTAGGGGCAGAGCCTGCGGCGGCCCGCGAAGCCGAAGCGCATGTCCCCGGGGTGCAGCAGGCGGACGCGCGGACAGTCCTCGCGAAAATGGGCGTGTCTGCCGTCAGGATCGAGGAGGCGTTGGCCGAGCAGGGTCAGCATGAGGGATCTCGTAGCGGTGGGAACGGAGTCGGACAGGATCCCTCCCGGCAAGTCGTGGACCACGCCCTCCGATGACCGCACGCGGTTGCCGGCGCTGATCTGGCCCCGGCTGCCGGACCCTAGTCCCGCAGCCAGTGGCAGGTGTATCCGCCCGGATTCTTCCGCAGGTAGTCCTGGTGATAC
>DASUSR010000060.1:0-4074 GCA_036375015.1 Gemmatimonadales bacterium | reverse complement strand
GTCGGGGAGTACTGGGAGCCGCCCGCGCTCACCGGCTCGGCGGTCACCGTATAGCTGCCGGGGGCGACGGAGGTGAGAGTTCCGCTGGCGCTGAGGGACTGCTCGAAGCCGCCGGGGCCGGTGACCGTCACGGCCGCGGCGGCCCCGGCCGGGAGCCCCGTTACCGTGACCGCCAGATTCCCGGTACTCACGGCGTACGCCACCTGGGCGGTGGCCGGAGTGCTGCCCTCCGCGACCACGACCGTCTGCGACACGGGGTCGCCCGCGTACAGCTGCGCGCCCGCCGAGATGGGCCCGGCGGTGACGGTATAGTTGCCGGGAGCGAGCCCGGCGAGCGTCTCCGAGCCCACCAGCGCACGGTTGTACCCCGCCGGGCCGGTCACCGTCACGTCCGCCGCGGTCCCGCTCGGCAGGCCCGCGACCGTGACGGCCAGACTCCCGGTGGCGGGACCGGTCGAGTCCCCGCCGCATGCCGCGACCAGCGACGCGAGCAGCGCGACAGCGGCCCACCCCGACCCGCGACGTTTCATGATGACGGACCTTGCATTGGGGAAATGTAAGTGTCTCAACCCTGAGACGACGGAGCGTCCTTCTCTCGCATCGTGCGGAGCGCCGGCGCCGGCCCCTCCGGCGTCGCACCGCCGAGCCACCGGTTCGGGCCGGGCTCGCAACCACAAGCGGCCAGCGGATTTCAGATGGGTGAAGCTCCCGGCCAGCGGCGGGCCGCCGGCGCGCGAGCTTGGGATCGGGTTAGGAAGTCGGCAACACCCGCGCCAGCACCGGCGTCAGTTGGTCCGCGTCTGCGTGGCGACCGCGGGTGCCACGCGGGCGGCCCGGATCTGGGCGAGCAGATGACTGCCGTCGGACCGGAAGCAGGGCAGCAGGTTCAGATAGCCCGCCAGGTTGCCCGCAATGGTGCAGAGGTACAGGTCGCCGACCGGCGAGCCGAAGCCCGGCGCCCCGGCGGCGTCCCAGGAGAGCACCACGAGCAACAGCGCGCCCAGGTTGCCGAGGCCGCCCCCGGCGGAGATGATCGGCGCGCGCCAGGCTTCGGGGCCCCAGACGAAGCGCCAGCGCTCCTTCGCGATGTCGCGGTACCCGATGTTGGAGGCGTCCTCGTCGAGTAGGTGGACGGCGCCGAGGAGCGGGAACAGTGCCAGGTGGAACCGGGTGCCTCCGATCGAGCCTCGAAGGAGGGTGGGCCCCATGCCCAGCCTGATGCCCCAGATCCGTACGCCCACGAGCCAGGCCGCCAGCGCATGCCCGAGCTCGTGTACCAGCAGGGCGACCCAGGAGGCGACGAAGGCGATGAGGAGCGCCCGGGTCGCGTCGCCCAACGGGCCGGGCGGAAGTATCGACGGAAGTGTTTCGAAGAGCATCGGTCCAGGTCACCCCTAACGAGAACTACCGGCGGAAGCGCTCGAGCTCATTCCGTAATGAACAGCCGCCCCCGGGCCTATGCCGGAATCCAGATCACACCCACGGCAACGCCGGATCGTCGCCACTGGTTCCGGCCGCGCTCGTGACCATGGTCACACGGGGGGCTCGCCAACCGCGCCATATTCAGGCTATCATCAGCCACTGACACCCAATGCCCCGTGGCCGGCAGCGTCCGGCCCGTCCCGGAGTCCGCGTATGGAGGAGCTGCCTCCCCAGACCTACTGTGAGCGCGCCGCGCTGGAGCTGGCCGCGCTGATCCGCCATCAGCGCAAGCCCAGCGGCAAGGTACGCCGCGACTCGGCCCTGCTCCGGCGCTGTGTCGAGCAGGTGCTGGCGTCGGGCCCGGATCCCGAGCGGCTGCAGCACGGCCCTTGGGAGGTCGGCACCAAGCCCCTCAAGCGGCCCGGCCGCGGGGGGCTCAAGTACATCCCCTACGTGCAGCGGGGCACCACCGTAGTGATGTGCTCCACGCCGCAGGAGGCGGAGGAGCTGGTGGCCTTCCTCAACTACTGCGGGATGCAGGAGTTCGGCGGGCGCTGAACGGGAGGGAGGACATCGAAGGAGAAGCCGACGGCGCCCGCGAGGGCGCCGCGCTCATTTCATGCCCTGTATTCCACGCCAGCCTCAGGCAGACGGGCCGATGTTCTGGTTCACGTGGAAGAAGTTGTCGGGATCGTACCGCTGCTTGACGCGGCGCAGGCGCTCGTACGTCGGGCCCCGGTACGCGGCTGCCACCCGCTCCGCGTCGTCGGCGTCCAGGTAGTTGACGTAGACCGCGGGCTCGGCGAACGGCTGCATGGCGGTCCAGAGATTTCGAGTCCAGCGAATGTTCGCAGCCGATTCCGCCGGATCGGCCCACATGCCCACGATCACCATGCTGTAGTGCGCCTGGCGATGAGGAAACGCGGTCTCGTCGGCTGCGACCCGCGCCACCGCTCCCCCGAACGGCTCGATCGCGATGGTGGAGGCGGCCGAGGGCACCTGCCCGAAGTGCGCTACCACCGTGGCGATCGCCTCGTCCGAGAGGCCCCGAAGGAAGCTCGACTTCCAGTAGTTGAGCCGCCCGGGAGGGAAACCGGGGTCGAACATCGTCTGCAACTCGAGATAGCTCATGGGCCGGACCAGGTCGGCCACAACGCCGGGATGACTCCGCAGATCGCGCAGCAGCTCGGCTCCCCTCTCGGGCGAGCCGAGGTAGCAGACCGGGACGGCGAACATGCGCTGCCCCTCGGGTGAGGTGAGGAACACCGCGTAAGCCATCAGTTCATCGGGAGCCTGGGCCATGAGGTCGCGGTACAGCCTCAGTGCAGGTGCCGCTTCACTCAGCGGGAAGAAGATGACTCCGGCGAGCAGCGGGCCGATCGGGTGCAGCCGGTACTCGAGCGAGGTCACGACGCCGAAATTTCCGCCCCCGCCGCGCACCGCCCAGAAGAGATCGGGGTGCTCGCTGGCGCTGGCGGTGAGCACCCCCCCGTCTGCGGTGACGATCTCGACCGCCGTGAGGTTGTCGCAGGCGAGCCCATGGCTTCGCATGAGCCAGCCGAGCCCGCCCCCCAGAGTGAGCCCCGCGATGCCGGTCGTGGAGATGAACCCACCGGTGGTGGCGAGGCCGTGCGCCTGGGTAGCCCGATCGAACTCACCCCAGGTAAGCCCGGGCTCGGCGCGCGCGGTGCGGGCCGCTGGATCCACTTCGATCCGCTTCATGGTCGAGACATCGATCACGATTCCATCGTCGCAGAGCGCCTTGCCCGCGACGTTGTGTCCTCCGGCGCGGACGGCCACGACGAGCTCATGCTGCCGCGCGAACTCAAGCGCCCGTACCACGTCGTCGCGGGTCCGGCACCGGACGATGACCGCGGGATGTCGGTCGATCAGCCCGTTGTGAATCCTGCGGGCGGCATCGTACTCGGGGTGGCCGGGCCGGAGCAGCTCACCCTGGATCCTGGACTGGAACCGCCGGAGCACGTCGGCAGAGAACGTGGGGGAATTGGTGAGACCTGAGCCTGTTGTCATGGGGAACCTCGCTTCGCTTCGACTATGGACCTCCGTGGGCTAAGCCGTCGGACGAAATGCAGTATGGGAACGGCACCGATGAGAGAGCAAGCACCAGGCGCTGTCGCACGCGTTTGATTTTCGCCCCTGCAGGGCATAGCGTAAGCATTCGATGTAATCCACCGCCACCCGGACCGGATTGCCTGCTGACCAATCCTCTGGGTTCTCTCGCCACGGCGCAGGCGACGTCGCATGGGAGCAGCTCTGGTATGCGATGCCGTACGTGGACGGCGAGTCACTGCGCGCCCGGCTGGGGCGAGAAAAGCAGCTGCCACTGGCGGAGGCGCTCCGCATCGCAAGGAACGTCGCTGCGGCCCTGAGCTACGCGCATGGGCGCGGCATCGTACACCGCGACATCGAACCGGAGAACATCCTGCTGTCGGAGGGGCAGGACCTCGTGGCCGACTTCGGCATCGCCGACGGGCGGGCCGACATCTACTTGCCTGGGCTGCGTTTCTTATGAGATGCTGGCCGGCGAGCCGCCGTTCACCGGCGGCGCGGCCTGGCGCGTCTCGCCGACCGCATCACGTCGGATTCGTCGCCCACACGCTCAGCTCGGGAATGAAGCCGCGGTCGTCCATC
>DASUSR010000059.1:0-2528 GCA_036375015.1 Gemmatimonadales bacterium | reverse complement strand
GGGCATCTTGCAGCGTGGCAGCAGCCCGGTCCGCCGGCGGCGGGCATCCGGGCGTTCTTCCGGGAGGCGGCGATGTTAGATTTTCCCACCCCCATCAGCGGCGGTCCATCCACGAGTCCGGCCCTTGCCGGCGAGGAGTCGTGATGCCAGGTGTGCAGGCCCGTCTGCGCTCCGAGCACCAGCGCAAGTATCCCGATCTCAATCCGTCGCGCTGGTACGAGGTGGCGCCGATCTTCCCGGGGGTCACCCAGCGGATGGTGAACATGGCGGGCGAGCGCCTGACCCGCCTGGCCACGCCGCGCGGATACGTGATCCTGCGCGCCGAGCACCTCGAGTTCCGCCCTGCCGAGGCCGACCCCGACGAGGCGATCGCCTAGGCTGATCAGACCGGCGTCCCCAGCGCCCGCCGCCCGTCGAGCATCTCCCGGACTTTGCGAGCCAGCCCCTCCGGCGTGAAGGGCTTCTGCTGGAACGGCGCGCCCGGGTCCAGCAGCCCTCGCTGGACCATGTCCTCGCCGGTGTACCCCGACATGTAGAGCACCGGCAGCGCCGGCTGCAGCCGCGCCAGCCGCTGCCCCAGTTCCCGCCCGCCCAACTCCGGCATCACCACGTCCGAGATCACCAGGTCGACTTTCCGGGAGGGCTCGCCCAGCTGGCGCAGCGCCTCGCCCCCATGGCGGGCCTCGAGCACCGTGTAGCCCTGCTCCCGCAGGCCGCGGCAGGCGAGCGCGCGCACGATGTCCTCGTCCTCCACGACCAGGATCGTCTCGGAGCCGCCGCGCGGCGCCCCGGGGGTTGCACCGTCGGGGCCGCGGGACGCGGGCTCCATGATCCGGGGGAGATAGACCCGGAAGGTCGTACCCGCCCCGGCCGTGCTGTCCACCCAGACGAAGCCCTCGCTCTGCTTCACGATGCCGTACACGGTGGAGAGGCCGAGGCCGGTGCCCTGACCCACCGCCTTGGTGGTGAAAAAGGGCTCGAAGATCCTCGCCTGCACGTCGGGAGTCATGCCGCAGCCGCTGTCGCTCACCGAGAGCAGCACGTAGTGCTCGGCCGGGACCTCGACCTCGGCGTGAGCGGCGTCGCGGGCCTCGTCGCGGGTGGCCGGCGCCGTGGCGATGACCACCTCGCCCCGGCCGGCGATCGCGTCGCGCGCGTTGAGCACCAGGTTGAGCAGCACCTGCTCGAGCTGGCCCCGGTCGGCGCGCACCTCGAGCGGATCGGGGGACAGCCGCAGGGCGAGCACCTGGTCCTCGCCCAGCGAGCGGCGGAGAAGTTTCTCCATCCCGCCCACCACCTCGTTGAGGTCGAACACCTCGGGCCGGAGGAACTGCTGTCGGGTGAATGCCAGCAGCTGGCGGGTCACGTCGGCGGCCCGGGTGCCGGCCCGGATGATCTCGGTCACGTCCGCCCGGCGAGGGTCGTCGGGGTCGAGCTCGCGCAGCAGGAACTCGCTGAACCCGATCACCCCGGTCATCATGTTGTTCACCTCGTGGGCTACGCCCCCCGCGAGACGTCCGGCGGCCTGCATCCGCTCCGCCCGGCGCAGCTGCTCCTCGATCCGTTTCCGCTCGGTCACGTCGCGGTAGATGCCCCGCACCACCTGCGGCTGCCCGTCCCGGAAGGTGGCGCTGAGGTTGCCTTCCACGGCGACCGGCGCGCCCGCCGAGGTGATCAGCACCAGGTCCACGTGGGTGAGGGTTTCGCCCCGGAGCGCGCGGGCCACCAGCTCCCGGTAGTATTCCCGGCTGCCGGGGTGCACCAGGTCGAGGAACCGCCGGCTGGCCAGGTCCGCGTCGCCGTAGCCCACGCTGTCGTGCCACGCGCGGTTGGCGTAGAGGAAGCGGCCGTCGGGAGCCGTGGCGCAGACCAGGTCGCTCGCGTTATCGAACAGGTCCCGGTAGCGCGCCTCGCTTTCCCGCAGGGCCTGCTCGCTCCGCTTGCGCTCGCTCACGTCCCTGGCGTTGAGGCAGACGCCGATGACCTTGCCCCGGTCGTCCACCACCGGCGCGTGGGTCGCCTCGTACCAGCGCTCCCGCCCGTCGCGGTCCTCGATGCAGCGCTCGACGGTGCGGGCCACGCCCCCCAGTGCCTGGTAGAACGCCTCCGCCGACTCCGGGATGAACTCCTCGACCGGTTCCCCCTCCCGGATCCGCCGGCCGAGGATCCGCTCGGACCACTCCTCGGCGGTCCGGTTGAGCGCCCGGATGGTCCCGTCGCGGTCCACCAGCACGAACGCCTGCATGCTGTTGTTGAAGATGGCCCGCAGGTTCGCCTCGGAGCGCCGCAGCGCGTCCTCCGCGCGGGCCTTGGCGCTGCGGGACTGCACCCGGGTGATCGCCGCCTCGATCGCGGGGCCGATCCGCGCCAGGTTGCTCTTGAGCAGGTAGTCGGTGGCGCCGGCCTTCATGCAGCCGACCGCGGTCTCCTCGTTGACCGAGCCGGTCACGATGAGGAACGGCACGTCGGGCGCGCGCTCGCGGGCGAGCGAGAGCGCGCTCATTCCGTCGAAGCGGGGCAGGGTGAAA
>DASUSR010000058.1:0-4462 GCA_036375015.1 Gemmatimonadales bacterium | reverse complement strand
CGCCGATCGCGTCCGCGCGCGGCCGCAGGTCGAGTCCGTGCTTTCCCGCAGACCTCGGGGGCGTTTTCCGCGCCGCCCGGGTAGTACTTCGCCCGTGACGACGTCGCTCGCCGGCGGCCGCTACGCGCTCGAGCGCGAGCTCGGCCGCGGCGGCATGGCCACGGTCTATCTCGCGCGCGATCTCCGGCACGACCGCCGCGTCGCCCTGAAGGTCCTCCATCCCGAGCTGGCGCAGGTCCTGGGCCCCGACCGGTTCGTTCGGGAGATCAGGCTCGCCGCGCGGCTCGACCACCCCCACATCCTCCCCGTGTACGACTCCGGCGAGACCGCCGGGCGCCTCTGGTTCACCATGCCGTTCGTGGACGGGGAGTCGCTGCGGCAGCGGCTGGCGCGGGAGCCCCAGCTCCCGCTGGGCGAGACCGTGCGGATCACCCGTGAAGTGGCGGCGGCGCTGGGGTACGCCCACGGGCAGGGGATCATCCACCGCGACGTCAAGCCGGAGAACATCCTGCTCCGGGACGACCGGTGCGTGCTCGCCGACTTCGGCGTGGCCCGGGCCGTGGACGCCGCCGGCGACCGGCTGACCGAGACCGGCTTCGCGCTGGGTACGCCCGCGTACATGAGTCCGGAGCAGGCCGCGGCCGACGGTCATCTGGACCATCGCAGCGACATCTACTCGCTCGGCTGCGTGGTGTACGAGATGCTCGCCGGCGAGCCGCCGTTCACCGGGCGGACGGCCCAGGCGCTCATCGCCCGCCGGCTGGCGGGTCCCGTGCCGGACCTCTGCACGGTGCGGGACGTCCCGCGGCAGGTCGAGCAAGTCGTCCGGCAGGCACTGGCCCGCGCGCCGGCGGACCGGTTCGCGGACGCGCCGGCCTTCGCGCGGGCGCTGGAGGCCGCGGCGGGCGCGCCCCGAGCGGCTGCGAGCCCCGCCGTTCGACGAGGTCTGCCGGCCGCGGCGGCGGTGCTCCTGGTGGCCCTGGCCGGTGCGGGCGTCTGGCTGCGCGGCCGGCCTATCGCCGACGATGCCCGCGACGCCAACCTGCTCGCGGTCGCCCCTTTCGAAGTGCTGGAGCCGTCGCTCGAGGTCTGGCGCGAGGGCATGGGCGACGTGCTCTCCCGCACGCTCGACGGGGCGGGCCCGATCCGCACCGTCTCCCCCACCGTAGTGCTCCGGCGCTGGAGCGGCCGCGCGGATCGGGCCTCCGCCGAGGAGCTGGGCCGGCGGACGGGCGCGGGGCTGGTCGTCTACGGCGCAGTGCTGTCTCGGGGCCGCGACTCGGTCACGCTGCGCGCCAGCCTGCTAGACCGAGCCGGCGGAGCGGGCAAGATGGACATCGAGGTCTCGGGCGAGGCGGCGCGGATCGGCGAGCTGGCCGACTCCCTCGGCATTCGGGCGCTGCGGGCGCTCTCGACCGGCCGGGCGATCGGCTCGGCCCGGGGGACCTCGATCGGCTCGAAGTCTCTCCCGGCCCTCAAGGCGTTTCTCCAGGGCGAGCAGTTCTACCGCCGGGGGCTCTGGGACTCGGCGCTCGCCCGGTACGACGAGGCGATCGCCGCTGACAGCACCTTTGCGCTGGCGCTGGCACGGATGGCCTTCGTGCTCGGCTGGTACCCGCCAACGGCGGGCGCGTACCGGCCGGGAGAGGAGTACATGCGGCGGGCGACCCTCCACAACCGCGGGCTTCCCCCGCGGGACAGTCTCCTGATCGTCGCCTTCGCCCTCGATTCCGAGGCGGGAGAGATGACGGAGCCGGAGGAGTATGCCCGCAGGAAATTCCGCGCGCTGGCGGCCGTGGAGGAGGCGGTCCGCCGCTACCCGGAGGATCCCATGGCCTGGTATGCGCTCGGGGAATGGCGCCTGGCGACGCACGACGCCTGGCCCATCGCGGTGCCGCCGGCCGTGTCGCTCGAGACCTTCGCCCGGGCGATCGCGCTGGATCCGGGGTTTGGTCCAGCCTACGAGCATATGCCGGCACTGTTCCTGGTCCTGGGTCGGCCGGACGAGGCCCGGCGTTCCGCGGCCACCTACCTGGCCCTCGACTCGACCGCCCAGTACGGCTCCGAAATCCGCCTGGCGGCGCTGCTGCTGGACTCGAGTGCGACCGCCGGGGCCGAGGCGGAGCGGATGCTCGACACGGCTTCGGTCCACACCGTCTGGGGTGCTGCGATCAACCAGCAGCTCGTGTCCTGGCCCGACACGGCCGAGACCGCAATCCGGCTGCTGCGGCGCCTCGGCGAGCCGGGCCGAGCAGCCGGTGGAAGCGCTCCGTGGGTCCTCGACTCGCTCATGTGGCCGCAGTACCTGGCTCGCGCCCTCGCGTTCCGGGGCCACCTGCGCGAGGCCTTCGCCGTGAACGAGCGCCTGCTGCGCCTGCCCTCGGCCTCGCCGTGGAGCGACTTCCACAGCCCCTTCGTGGATCTCAGCCTGCTCGGCGTCGTCCCGGACTCGCTGGCTCGCGCGACCTTCGGGCGCTCCCTCGAGGCGGCCGCCGATTGGGGAGGAAGCTTTTTTACCAGCCGTCACTTGAGGGGGCTGCCATGGTGGCTGTCGCGCGGCGACACGGCCGCCCTGGCACGCTTCGGTGCCCAGGCGGGTCGCACGGCCCGGGCACCCGCCTCCCCGACCGTCGCGATGCGAGCTCGGCTGCTTGGAGAGACGAGCGTCGCGTTCCTCGATCTGGCACGAGGGGATACGGGCGCGGCGATCCGGAAGCTGAGCGCGATCCCCGACACCCTCTGCCTGGCCGACCAGTACACCGGGAACTGCTTCCACCTGAACCTGACGCTCGCGCGCCTGTTGGCGGCTCGCGGCGACGATCGGCGCGCCGGCGAGCTGCTGGAGCGCTGGCGGTGGATCGGGGACGGCACGCCGTCGTTCGTGCTCGCCACGCTCGAGCTCGGCCGCATCGCCGAACGGCTCGGGGACAGACAGAAGGCGGCCGAGTGCTACGGTTTCGTGACGGCGGCCTGGCGCCGGGCGGATCCGGAGCTGCTGCCCTACGTCACGGAAGCCCGGGAAGGGCTGGCGCGGGTCAGTGCGGAGTGAGCCTGGGGTCGGGCTTCAGCGCTCCAGGCGCGTCAAGCCGAACGGCGTCAGGTCCAGCCGGCTCCGGCCTTCGGTCACCCACTCCGCCACCGCCTCGCCGACCGCCGCGGAGTGCTTGAACCCGTGCCCCGAGCAGGGCGACACCAGGATGATCCCGTCGTGCTCGGGATGCCGGTCGATCACGAACCCGGCGTCCGGCGTGACGGTGTAGAGGCAGGTGGTCGCCTTCACGCAGCGCGCGCCCAGCCCCGGGAAGCATGGCGCCACCAGGGTCTGATACATCCGCGCGATCTCCTCGGCCGTCACCTCCCTCATCGCTGAGTCCGGGTCGGTGGGCGCCCCGTACGCCGCGGACGCGACCTTCACCCCGCCGGCCGCTCCGTCGACCGCAGGGAAGCCGTAGATCCCCTCCGGCAACCCCGCCGGCTCCCAGATGAACACCGGAAACCGCTCCGGGAGGAACGGCTCGACCGGGCCCGAGGGCGCGAACCAGTAGAGCACCTGCCGGGTGACGGTGAAGTGGCGGGCGAGCGGCGGCCCGAGCAGCTCCGGGAGCCATGGCCCGGCGGTCAGCACCGCCCGCTCGGCCAGGTAGCGCGTCGCGTCGGTGCGCACCAGCACGCCGGCACCGTCGGGTCGCACCTCGAGCACCCGTTCGCCGAACCGGAGTGTCGCGCCGAGCCGCTCGGCGAGCCGGAGCTGCGCACCGACGCAGCGCTCCGGCCGCACGAACCCCGCGCCCGGCTCGTAGTAGCCCGTCTCCTCGTCCCGCACCGCGAACGCCGGGAAGCGCCGCCGGATCTCCCGCGCGTCGAGCACCTCGTGCGCGATCCCGTAGCGCCGGGCCGCCGCGACGGTCGTCTCCAGGAAGCCGGGCACGTGGACCGTGGCGTCCGCCCCGGGCCCGGAGATGATGAGCCCGCCGGTGAGCGTGAGCAGGTCGTCCCCCGTCGCCGCCTCGATCTCGCGCCAGAGCTCGTGCGAGCGCAGGGCGAACGGCGTGTAGTGCTCGCCTTCGCCGATGGCCTGCCGGGTGATCCGGGTCTCGCCGTGCGTGCTCCCGTGCGGGTGCGGCGGCGTCCAGCGGTCGATGCCGAGAACGGACCGTCCCCGGCGCGCGAGCTGCCAGGCGGCGGCGCTCCCCATCGCGCCGAGGCCGACGACGATGGTGTCGAATGCGGGGCCGGTGGTCATGAGGCGGAGTATACCGGGAGCCGGGCCGCCCTGGCCCCCCTTGCCCTGCGGCGTAGCTTCAGACACCCCTCCACACCCTGGAGCCCCCATCCCGACGCTCGCCACGCTCCGCTCGAGCCGCGCCGCCTGGGCCGTCGCCGCTGCGGTGATGACCCTGCTCGCCGTGCTGTTCTACGCCAACCTCACGAGCTCCGACGAGCCGGTCGAGCACGTGGTGCC
>DASUSR010000057.1:0-6148 GCA_036375015.1 Gemmatimonadales bacterium | reverse complement strand
AGCAGGCGGGCGGGGGGGCGGGGGGGCGGGCGGGCCGGCGGGCAGCAGGAGGCAGGCGCCGGGCGTGCAGCAAGGAGGCGGGCCGCCGGGCCAGGAGGCAGGCAGGCGGGGGCGCGCAGGCGGGCGTAGTACCTCATCCCGAGGGAGCGCACGCGACCGAGGGATCTGCTCAACCGGGGTTCCATGCCCGCGGAGAAGATCCCTCGCTACGCTCGGGATGAGGTAGACGGCGTGCTCCCGGGCGCGCTGCCTGCCCACCTGCCCGTCTGCCCGTCTGCCCGTCTGCCCGTCTGCCCGCCTGCCGTGCTATCTTCACCCCCCATGCCCGACCCTCGCGAGCTCCTGGAACAACTCCATCACCGTCAGTCCCTCGCCGAACAGGGCGGGGGCACGGCCCGGATCGCCCAGCAGCACAAGAAGGGCAAGCTCACCGCGCGGGAGCGGCTCGACCTGCTGCTCGACGAGGGGAGCTTCGTCGAGCTCGACCGCTTCGTGACCCACCGCTCCAGCGATTTCGGCCTGGACCAGCAGGTGTTTCCCGGCGACGGCGTGGTGACCGGCTACGGACGGATCGACGACCGCCTGGTGTACGTGTTCTCCCAGGACTTCACCGTCTTCGGCGGCTCGCTGTCCGAGGCGCACGCGGAAAAGATCTGCAAGGTGATGGACCATGCCGTACGGAACGGGGCTCCGGTCATCGGGCTCAACGACTCCGGCGGTGCCCGGATCCAGGAGGGCGTGGTTTCCCTCGGCGGCTACGCCGACATCTTTCTCCGCAACACCCTCGCGTCCGGCGTGGTGCCGCAGATCTCCGCCGTCCTGGGGCCCTGCGCGGGCGGCGCGGTGTACAGTCCCGCGATCACCGATTTCATCTTCATGGTGCGCGGTGTGAGCTACATGTTCGTGACCGGGCCCAACGTGGTGAAGACGGTGACCCACGAGGAAGTGACCTTCGACCAGCTGGGTGGCGCCGATGTCCACGGCGGCACCAGCGGCGTCGCCCACTTCGTCCACGACACCGAGCCGGAGTGCCTGCACGCGATCCGCGAGCTGCTCGGGTTCCTGCCGCTCAACAACGTGGACGACCCGCCCACCAGACCCACCGACGACCCGGTGGACCGTCGCGACGAGGCCCTCCTCGATCTCATCCCCGAGTCGCCCAACAAGCCGTACGACATGCATGGGGTGATCGGCCGCGTGGTGGACGACGGGATCTTTCTCGAGGTGCACCGCGGCTACGCCGACAACATCGTCACGGGGTTCGCGCGGCTGGGGGGTCGGCCGGTGGGGGTCGTGGCGAACCAGCCGGCGGTGCTCGCGGGCGTACTCGACATCAACGGCTCGCTCAAGGCCGCGCGCTTCATCCGGTTCTGTGACTGCTTCAACCTGCCGGTCGTCACCTTTGTGGACGTGCCGGGGTTCCTGCCCGGCACCACGCAGGAGCATGGCGGGATCATCAAGCACGGCGCCAAGCTGCTGTACGCCTACTGCGAGGCGACGGTGCCGAAGCTGACGGTGATCACCCGCAAGGCGTACGGCGGGGCCTACGACGTCATGAGCTCGAAGCACATCCGGGGGGACGTCAATCTGGCCTGGCCCTCGGCGGAGATCGCGGTCATGGGTCCCAAGGGCGCCGTCGAGATCCTGTTCAAGGACGAGATCGCCCGGGCGGACGATCCAGCGGCCACCGCCTCCCGGCTGAGCGACGAGTACACCCGGAAGTTCGCCCACCCGTACGCGGCGGCCTCCCGCGGCTACATCGACGACGTGATCGACCCCCGGGACACCCGGCCCCGGCTCATCGACGCGCTGCGCACCCTCCGGGGCAAGCGGGACCGCAACCCGGCCAGGAAGCACGGCAACATCCCGCTGTGAGCTCGGCGAGGCCGGCCGGCGCCGCCGGCCCTAGCCAAGGACCCGACGACGTATCATTTTAGAGCGTTCATGCCAGTACCCTCCCGCCACCCGAGGCCTGGCCCCGCATGGGGGTGCGGCCTGCGTCGCGCCGGTGTCGCCGTGTTGCTCGCCACCGCCGCCGCCCCGGGCGTCCTCCTGTCCCAGGCCGCCATCGATCCCAATGTCGCGCCCCGCGCGGCTGCCCTCGAGCGCGAGGGCGAGCGGCAGATGGCCATCGACCTTCTGGGCCGCTATCTCGCCACCGCGCCGGACGACGGCCGAGCCTGGCTGCAGCTCGGACGCTTCTATCTCTACGACGCCCGAGAGTGGCATCTGCACGGCCACGGCGGGGACCCCGACGGGCTCCTGTACCTCGACTTCGCGGCCACCGCGCTGGAGCAGGCGGTTCGCCTCTCGGTAGACTCCGGGCTCGTGTTCCGGGGCCTCGCCGAAGTGGAGCGGGCGCTGATCGTGGTGGAGGACTCGGGCTGGGAGCGTGGCCGCTTCAGCCGGCCCGGGCCGGGCACACCGGCGGTGCCGCCGTACATGGTGGAGCTGGGCCTCAACCTGCTCCAGTCCTGTCCTTCGGGCGGGGTCCTCCTCACCGGCAACGATCTCGAGACGCTGTCGGTATGGTACGGCTCCAACGAACGTCCCTCCCGCGACATCATCCCCATCCGCCCCGCGCTCTATGCCACCGACTCGCTCTACCGGAGGCGCATGGCCGAGGCGATGGAGGTGGATCCATCGCTCCCGGTCCAGCGGGCGCTGGCCACGGTGGCGCCGCGACGTGCGGTCTGTCTGAGCCCCGGCACCGACAGCGCGGCCGTACCCTCGCTCACCTGGGCCCCGTTCCGCCTGGTCCGGGTGAGCCGGCCTCCCACGCCGGGCGGCGAGGCACTCAGCGTGACCGAGCTGCTCAAGGCCACGCGCCAGAGCGGCTCGCCCTGGGTGCTCGAAGTCCGCGGCGTGTACGACGGCGCCGCGCGCCACAACGCCCTCCTCTGCAGCAGCCTGCTCCTCCTCTACGGGGACTCGCCCCCCCCCGCATGCCGCCCATAGCGCCGGCGGCATGAACCCCATGCGGCGCGTCCTCGTGGCCAACCGGGGCGAGATCGCGCTCCGGATCGTGCGGGCCTGTCATGAAGAGGGGCTCGAGGCGGTCGCCGTCTACTCGACCGCCGACCGCTCCAGCCCGCACGTGCGCGCGGCCGATCACGCCGTCGCGATCGGCCCGCCCGCTCCCGCCGAGAGCTATCTCGCCATCGATCGCCTGGTGCAGGCCGCCGTGGACTCCGGCGCGGACGCGATCCACCCGGGCTACGGCTTCCTTGCCGAGCGCGCCGCGTTCGCGGAGGCGGTGGAGCGCGCCGGGCTCATCTTCGTGGGGCCGCCGGCGGCCGCCATCCGCGCCATGGGCGACAAGACCGAGGCGCGGCGCCGGATGCGCGAGGCCGGCGTGCCGATCGTGCCGGGGGGGAGCGAGCCGGTCCGCGAGCTCGGCCCCGCGCTGGGAATGGCGCGCGAGATCGGCTACCCGGTGCTGGTGAAGGCGGCCGCCGGCGGAGGTGGGCGGGGCATGCGGATCGTGCGGGCGCCGGAGGAGCTGGAGGCCGCGCTCGAGACGGCGGCCTCCGAGGCGGGCAAGGCCTTCGGCGACCCGAGCGTCTACCTGGAGAAGTACATCGTGCGGCCCCGGCACGTGGAGATCCAGGTCCTCTCCGATGGCGAGCGCACCGTGCACCTGGGCGAGCGGGAGTGCTCGATCCAGCGGCGGCACCAGAAGGTGGTGGAGGAGGCGCCGTCTCCGGCGGTGGACGACGAGCTGCGCGAGTGGATGGGCGCCGCGGCCGTCAGCGCGGCCGAGGCTGTCGGCTACCTCGGCGCCGGCACCTGCGAGTTCCTGCTGGCCGACGACCGCTCGTTCTACTTCCTGGAGATGAACACCCGGATCCAGGTGGAGCATCCGGTGACCGAGCTGGTCTACGGCGTGGACCTGGTGCGCGAGCAGCTCCGGATCGCGGCGGGGCAGCGGATGCGGGTGCACCAGGGCTGGCTGCATCCCCGCGGCTGGGCCATCGAGTGCCGCATCACCAGCGAGGACCCGGCCAACGGCTTCCTGCCCTCCACCGGCCGCATCGAGTTCCTGCGGGTGCCGGGCGGGCCCGGAGTACGGTGGGACAGCGGGGTCGAGCTCGGCGACGAGGTCACTCTCTTCTACGACTCGCTCCTCGCGAAGCTGATCGTGTGGGGGCCCGATCGGGCCCAGGCGATCGTGCGGATGCGCCGGGCACTCGACGAGCTGTCGGTGGTCGGCGTCGCCACCAACCAGGGTTTTCATCGCCGGCTGCTGGACGACCCGGCCTTCCGCGAGGGCGAGATCGACATCCAGTTTCTGGAGCGGCGCCCTGACCTGGCGGAGCCGGCGCTGAGCGAGCGCGACCTCACCGACCTGGCGGTGGCCGCGGCGTTGGCGGAGGGCGAGGCGCGGCGCTCCCGGCGCCCCGTTGTGGCCCACGCGGACCAGGAGATGTCGGGGTGGCTCCAGCAGGCGAGACTCGAGGGCCTGCGGTGACGGCTGTCCGCATCCTCCGGCTCGCGGCGGGCGGGGACGGGGTGGGCCGGCTGCCGGACGGGCGGACCGTGTTCGTTCCCCGGACCGCCCCGGGCGACCTGGTGAACCTGGCGCATATCCGCGAGCACCGCCGCTTCGCGCGGGCCCGGATCGAGCGAGTGGTCGAGCCCGCGGCGGACCGGGTGGAGGCGCGCTGCCCCCACTACGTGGCGGACGACTGCGGCGGATGTCAGCTCCAGCACCTGTCCATCGAGGCCCAACGCGAGGCGCGCCGGTCGTTCGTGGGGGATGCGCTCCGCCGCCTGGGCAGGCTGGACGTGCCCGACCCGCCGCTGGAGCCGGCACCCCGGGAGTACGACTATCGGACCAAGGTGACCCTGGCCGTGAGCGGCGACGGGCGCCGGATCGGGCTGCACCCCTACGACCGCGCCGGGCACGTGTTCGAGCTCGCGTGGTGCCACATCACGGTGCCACCGCTGATGGAGCTCTGGCGGGCGGTGCGCGCCCTTCGGGCTCTGCTGCCGGCGCGGCTCGGCCATCTCGTGCTGCGGCTCGATCGTCAGGGCGGCCGGCATCTCATTCTTCGGAGCGGGCCCGGCGAGGCCTGGTCCGGAGGGGCGAAGCTGCAGGCGGCGCTCGCCGAGCGGCAGGTGGTGGCGACGGTGTGGTGGCAGCCCGAAGGGGGCGCGCCTCGGGCGGTCGCGGGGGCCGGCGAGGCCTACCCGGCCACGGTGTTCGAGCAGGTCCATCCGGAGATGGGCGACCGGGTGCGCGCCTTCGCCCTGGAAGCGCTGGGGCCCGTGAGCGGGCGGCGGGTCTGGGATCTCTACGCCGGCATCGGGGAGACCACCGTGCGCCTGGCGGAAGCGGGTGCGGTCGTCCAGAGCGTCGAGTCCGACACCCGCGCGGTAGTGGAGGCGGAGGCCCGGGGCCCGCGCGCCCGGCGCCTGGCGGGGCGAGTGGAGGACGTGCTGCGGGAGCTGACCCCGCCGGAGCTGGTGGTCACCAACCCGCCGCGGACCGGAATGCACGAGCACGTCAGCGCGGCACTCGAGCGGCTGGCGCCGCGTCGCATCGCTTACGTCTCATGCGATCCCGCCACCCTGGCCCGCGATCTGACCCGGATGCCGGGCTTCCGCATCGGGGCGCTCAGGGCCTTCGACCTCTTCCCCCAGACCGCCCACGTCGAGACCGTGGCCCTGCTGGAGCGCGTTTCGTGAAGTACTTCGTCACTCTGGATGGGCGGACGCTCGAGGTCGAGGTGGACGGCGAGAAGGTGACCGTGGGCGGCCGGGTGGTCTCCGCGACCCTGAGCCCGGTGCCCGGCACCCCGCTGCGCCAGCTCCTGATCGAGGGCCGCTCGGTCGCCCTCGCCCTGGACGAGGAGAGCCGCGGCGGGTGGGCACTGACCCGCCGGGGAGAGCGGTGGGAGGCGGAGGTCGTGGACGAGCGCACCCGGCACATCCGGAGCCTCACCGGTGGCTCGGAGGGCGCCCGGGGGCCGGCGGCGCTCCGGGCACCCATGCCGGGGCTGGTTGTGCGGGTACTGGTGGAGTCCGGGCAGGCGGTCGCAGCCGGGGCCGGACTGGTGGTTCTGGAGGCCATGAAGATGGAGAACGAGCTCAAGGCGGCGGCGGAGGGAACCGTCGGGACCGTCCGGGTGGCCGCCGGTGAGGC
>DASUSR010000056.1:0-5597 GCA_036375015.1 Gemmatimonadales bacterium | reverse complement strand
GTACACGGACCAGCCGAAGGAGGATTTCCGTACCGCCACGGGGTACGTCGTGGCGCACGCCGAGCCCGGCGACGGCATCGTGTTTCACAGCGCGGGCACCCGGGCGCCCTTCGAGTACTATCTCGCCGCGCTGGGAGCCGAGGCCGGGGCGCCTCACGCGCTCAGGCCGCCCGAACCGTGGGGGATGCTGGATCTGCTCAGTCCCCATGAGACAAGGGCCCTCGACGACTGGCTGACCCGGTGGCGAGGGGACCGCCCGCGGGTATGGCTGGTCCTCAAGTACCCGGTCGCCCTTCCCAACGGCTTCGAGCGGGAATACTGCCGGCTCCGGGCGCGCTCGTTCTCCGGAGTGCACGTGCTGCTCTACCGGAAGCGACCCCGAGCCGGCGAGGAGTGCCGGTAGCTCACGAGGGGCTCGGCGGGCGCTCGTGGAAGTTGAGGGCCGCAGCCGAGGGCCCCGAGGTGAGCCGATGCCACTGGGCGCGCGCCCGACCGGCGCGCCAGGCGAGGAGCCCCACCGAGAGCAGGAGGAGGAGGTGCGCCGCACCGGTGGCCGAGAGCGCGTGAGCGATGCCGGTCCGGCGAAAGACGGTCAGGCGCTCGCTCAGCGTCAGGGGCCGGGTCCAGGAGACCTGCCGGTAGCTCTCGCGGCTCTCGCCATAGAGAGTCAGCTTGCGGTAATAGGTGAGTACGTCGGCCAGCTCGAGGTGCTCCACCAGTGCCTCCGGACAGTAGCGTACCGCCCGGCACGAAAGCCCGTCCACGACACGCCGCACGAGGATCGTGTCCGCGCCGCGCCGCCGCTCCACGAACGGCCCGAAGCGCTCGAAGACCTCACGGCGCACGGCCATGTTGTTGGTGTGGCCATAGTACAGCTCGGGAGCTTCGGTAGCGAAGACGAAGGCGTCCTTGGTGTTCTCGTAGCAGACGAGGAGCCGCAGGGCAGGCGGGTGCCGCGGCACGATATACCCTCCCAGGACGACGCCGGTATCGGAACGCTTCATTTCGCGGGCGATAGCGGCGAGCCAACCGGGAACCGGAACGCAGTCCGGGTCAGTGAACGCGAGGATGCGCCCCCGTGCGGCGGCCACCCCACGGTTCCTCGCCACGTACGCGCCCTGCGTCCCTTCCTGCAGGAGGCGCACCTCGGGGTAACGCCGGACCAGCTCGAGCGATCGGTCAGTCGAGTTGTTGTCCACCGCGATGACCTCGAACCCATCGCGCGCAAAATCCTGCGCGCGCAATGCCTCCAGGCAGCGCGGGAGCGTAGCCGCCGCATTGTGGAACGGAATGACGACCGACAGCTGGACCACCGGGTGTCCCTCTGCGTCGCACTTGTTGGGCTGGAAGGCGTGCCCGGAGACAACCTGGGCCAGACTATTGTGCTGCGCGGGCAGCCGGAGGTCAACCGGCGCCCGGGCACCGCAGGCGGCTGGGCTCCTGCGATCCCGGAACGCCGGGCCTCCGCCCCCTGCGCCGATACCGTGAGCTATCGCGTCTCGCCGGCGCCATGCATCTTGAATAGAGGTCTGCGTTCGACCGGCGTCCCAGCAAGGGTAGAGGGCGTCGCGCGGCTCCCTATCGAGGACGGTCCATCAGCATCCGGTGATCGCCATGCAAGCGCGTGGGACATTCGAGGTGAAGCTGACGCCGGTTCCGGGCGAGGGCGCCGACTCGGCGCTCGGGCGGATGACGCTGGAGAAGGAGTTCCACGGCGACCTCCAGGCCTCGGCCCGCGGCCAGATGCTCACCGCGATGACCCCGGTCGAGGGCTCCGCCGGCTACGTGGCGATCGAGCGGGTGGAAGGCACGCTCGACGGCCGCGCCGGCAGCTTCATCCTCCAGCACAGCGGCACGATGGACCGCGACCAGCCGGAGCTGACCATCACGGTCGTGCCCGACTCGGGCACCGGCGAGCTGGAAGGGCTGACCGGACGGATGACCATCGAGATCGAGGACGGCAAGCACTCCTATGAGCTCGAGTACACCCTCCCCGCCGATCAGTAACCGGCACGCCACCCGCACCGGCCGGCCCCTCCCCGGCGAGTTCGCCGACTACATGAGCGCCGACATCGCCGCCGTCCCCGGCGACGACGCCGTCGAGGCGCTGGAGCGGCTGGGCGAGGAGACGCCCGACCTCTTCCGCGAGCTGTCCGGCGCCGCGGACCGCGGCTACACCTACGCCCCCGGCAAGTGGACGCTCAAGGAGCTGCTCGGCCACCTGGCCGACGACGAGCGGATCTTCGCCTACCGCCTCCTCTGCGTGGCCCGCGGCGAGCAGGCGGAGCTGCCCGGCTTCGACGAGAACCGCTACGCCTCCCACGGCGGGTTCGAGCGCCGCCGGCTGGACGACCTGGTCGCGGAGTACGCCGCCGTGCGGGAGGCGACCCTGGCACTGCTGCGGGGACTGCCGCTGGACGCCTGGACCCGGCGCGGGCGCGTCAACGGCTACGAGTGCTCGGTGCGGGGGCTCGCCTTCCACATTGCCGCCCACGAGCTGCACCACGTCCGCGTCGTGCGCGAGCGCTACCGCCCGGGGGCGTAGGCGCGGGGCGGACGCATGCCGCTGGTCCTCCGTCACCTCCTCGCCGTCGCCGTGCTGCCCTTCAGCGTGGCGGTGCTGATTCCCCTATGGCTCGCGCGGCGCAACGGGACCCGGCTCGCCCTCGGAGCCGGACCGCCCGAGGTGACGTTGCAGGCGGCCGGTGTCGGGCTGCTCGGCGTGGGGCTACTGCTCTTCGCCGCGAGCCTCCGCCGGTTCGCCGCCGAGGGACGCGGGACGCTGGCCCCCTGGGACCCGCCCCGCCGGCTCGTGGTGCGCGGGCCCTACCGCTACGTGCGCAACCCTATGATCTCGGGCGTGGCGCTGGTGCTGTTCGGGGAGGCGATGGTCCTGCTGTCGCGCCCGCACCTCGAGTGGGCCATCATCTTCCTCGGCATCAATGCCGTCTACATCCCGCTGATCGAGGAGCCGATGCTGGCGGAGCGCTTCGGGGCGGGCTACGAGGAGTACCGCCGGCACGTCCCGCGTCTGCTGCCGAGGGTGAGACCGTGGACCGGCTCCTGACAGCGATGGGCATCTTCATCGAGTACCCAGTCCTGGCGGGGCTCATCGGCCTCGCCGTGCTCGCCTTCGGGCGCTGGGCCCGCCGCCGCACCGTCGTCGCCGTGGGCGTGCTCTGGCTGCTCTACGCGCTGTACGAGACCGGCATGCAGCAGCGCTGGCTCTGCAGCGGCGAGTGTAACATCCGGATCGATCTGCTGGCCATCTATCCGGCGCTGCTGGTGAGTCTGGTCGTCGCCGGAGCGAGCTTCCTTCGACGCCCCCAGAGCTCGACCCCTGCCGACTAGGGTGGCCGTCGTCCGACGGGCCGGCCGCCTCGGCCGGGTGCCGGGTGTCGATTCGGCATCTCCCAGTTCGACAGAAGGGTGCCCACTCACGGGCCCCACAAGGAGACACCGATGAAGATCACCGTCGAGACCCTCGTCAAGGCACCGCTCGACCGGGTCTGGGATGCCTGGAACAACCCGGCGGACATCGAGCAGTGGAACACCGCCCAGGAGGACTGGCACACGACCCGGAGCAGCGTGGATCTGCGCGAGGGCGGGAAGTTCATGGCGCGGATGGAGGCGAAGGACGGGAGCGAGGGCTTCGACTTCGAGGGCACCTACACCCGGATCGTGCCCCGCAGGACCATCGAGTACCGGATGAGCGACGGCCGGGAGGTCAGGGTCGAGTTCGCCGAGCGCGACGGCGCCGTGCTCGTCACGGAGACGTTCGACCCCGAGTCGGAGAACCCGCCCGAGCTCCAGCGCACCGGGTGGCAGGCCATCCTGGACAACTTCGGCCGCCACGTGGAGGCGAGGAACACGGCCCGGACGTAGACTGTGGAACGAACCCTGACCGACCGCGTCGCCGTGGTGACCGGCGCGAGCCGCGGCGCCGGGCGCGGGATCGCCCTCGAGCTGGGCGCCGCCGGCGCCACCGTCTACGTCACCGGCCGCAGCACCCGCGGGTCGCCCGCGGGCGGCTACGAGCGCTTCCTCGGCCTCGTGGGGATGGACGCGCCCCCCGGCACCATCGACGACACCGCCGAGGAGGTGACCCGGCTCGGCGGGCGGGGGATTCCGGTCCGCTGCGACCACACGCAGGAAGCCGAGGTGGAGGCGCTGTTCCGGCGGGTCGCCGAGGAGCAGGACGGGCGGCTCGACCTGCTGGTCAACAACGCCTGGGGCGGGCACCAGGACGCGGCCCACATCGTCCGGCCCTTCTGGGAGCTGCCGATGACCCACTGGGACGGGATGTTCCAGGACGGCGTCCGCAACCACGCGCTCGCCGCGAAGCACGCGGCGCCGCTCCTGATCGCGCGGCGGGGCGGGCTCATCGTCACCGTCACCTTCTGGGACCGGGACCGCTACACCGGCCACTTCTGGTACGACCTCGCCAAGGCCGCGATGACCCGGCTCGCCTTCGGGCTGGCCCAGGACCTCCGCTCTTCCGGCGTGGCGTCGGTCGCGGTATCTCCGGGATGGATGCGCACCGAGTTCGTGCTGGCGGGCCACGGGACCGACGAGGAGCACTGGCGGGAGGTGCCGGTGCTCTCGGGCACCGAGTCGCCCCGCTACGTGGGGCGGGCGGTGGTGGCGCTCGCGGGCGACCCGCGGGTGATGGACAGGACGGGACGGGTGTTCCGGGTGGGGGACCTGGCGGAGGAGTTCGGGTTCACCGACGTGGACGGGCGCCGGGTGCCCCCGTTCGAGCTGCCGGCCGGCACATGAGGAGGTCGCCATGGACGGGTACGAGCGCGAGGTCACCCGCCGGGAGCTGATCCGGCTGGGCGTGGCGGCAGGGGTCGCCGGGGTGTGGCTGCCGCGCGGGCTCCTGTGGGGCTGGGAGGCGGACCCGCTGCCGATCACGCCGAGCACCACGATGGGGCCGTTCTACCCGATGGTGAAGCCGGTGGACCGGGACACCGACCTCACCCTGGTCCGGGGGAAGCGGCACCGGGCGCAGGGGCAGGTGATCCACGTGGCGGGCCGGGTGACCGACACCCGCGGGGAGCCGATCGCCAAGGCGCAGGTCGAGATCTGGCAGGCCAACACCTTCGGCCGCTACGACCACCCGTCCGATCCCAACCCGGCGCCGCTCGACCCCTACTTTCAGGGCTACGGCCGCCAGCTCACCGACCGCGAGGGGCGCTACCACTTCATCACCATCAAGCCGGCGCCCTACCCCGTCGGCCGGGACAACGTCCGCACGCCGCACATCCACTTCGACGTCACCGGCCGGGTGGACCGCACGGTGACCCAGTTGTTCTTTCCCGGCGAGGCGCTCAACGAGAGCGACGGCGTGCTCAACGGCGTCAGGGTCGGGCGGGAGCGGCTGGTGGCCGAGGTGCTGCCGCCGACGGAGGAGATGGACCCGGCGAGCCGGATGGTGCGCTGGGACATCGTGATGCGGCGGGGCTGAGGGGGCGACTACCGCAACGCGAGGAAGGGAGCGATGGAAGCATTCTACACCAACGCGCAACGCGCCCTGCAGGAGCAGTTCGAGACCACGAAGCTGGCCGACCTGCTCCAGCAGGTGATCGTACATA
>DASUSR010000055.1:0-2332 GCA_036375015.1 Gemmatimonadales bacterium | reverse complement strand
GTACAAGCTCCGCGGCCTCTGGACTCTGGTGAAGCTCAAGAAGTCGGAGAAGGACTGGCTCCTCATCAAGGAGCGGGACCCCTGGGCCGCCAAGGATCCCGAGCCGTTGCCGGCCGAGTCGGTGCTGTCGGGCCTCACCGTAGAGGAGCTCGGTGCCGGACGGGACCGCGGCGACGCGATCCGGCGGGAGCTGACTCGGCTCGGCGCCCCACGCAAGCCGCTGGATGCCAAGGCGGTCGGCGTGATGCTCGCCGAATCCGCCGAGCGGGCCTTCATCCGCAGGGAATGGCTGTTCGAGCCCAAGCTCGACGGATACCGGGTGCTCGGCGCCCGGGGCGGCGCGGAGCCGCGACTGCTGACCCGGAACGGGAACGATTGCGCGTCCAGCTTCCCGGAAGTGGTCCGCGCGATCGCCGCACTGCCGTTCGGGCGCCTGGTGCTCGACGGCGAAGTGGTCGCGCTCGACGACGCGGGGCGCCCCAGCTTCCAGCGGCTGCAGGGTCGCGCGCGACTCCGCCGGCCGATCGACGTCCGCCACGCCACGGTCCGGACCCCCGTTACCTACTACGCCTTCGATCTGCTCGGTTTCGAGGACTTCGACCTCCGGCCGCTCCCGCTCACCGCGCGCAAGGCGCTGCTCCGGCTGGTGCTCCCGCCGACCGGCCCGCTTCGCTATCTGGAGCACGTCGAGGAGGATGGAGAGGCCCTCTACCGCGAGGCCGAGCGGCTGGGGCTCGAGGGCATCGTAGCGAAGAAGGCCTCATCACCCTACCGGGCGGGGCGCTCCCCGACGTGGGTCAAGGTACGGGCCAGGAGGACCGGGGACTTCGTGGTGGTGGGATACACCGCCCCGAAGGGCTCGCGCGGCGGCTTCGGGGCACTGCATCTCGCTGACCACGTGGACGGCGCGCTGGTCTACGCGGGACGCGCCGGGAGCGGCTTCACCGAGAAGCAGCTCGCGGCGGTGAGACGGGACCTGGAGGCGCGGGCGCAGCGCGATCCGCCGTGCACCGGTCCGCTGCCGGCCGAGAAGGGCACCACCTGGGTGGAGCCCTCGCTGGTGTGCGAGGTGGGCTACACCGAGTGGACCGACGAGGGCCTGCTGCGGCAGCCCGTGTTCCTGCGATTCCGGGAGGACAAGCGGCCGGACGAATGCGTGAGGGAAGCGGGGCAGGGGGGCGGGGGAGCAGCGGGACGGGAGGGGGATGAGCCGGCGGGGGAGGCCGCTGCCGTCGCTCCGGAGCGGGCGGAGAAGAGGGGCGCCGGCGAGCTGCCGTTCGAGCTCACCAACCTGACGAAGGTGTTCTGGCCCGACGAGGGATACACCAAGGGCGATCTCGTCGCGTACTACCGGGCGATCGCGCCCTGGCTGCTGCCCTACCTGCGCAACCGGCCCCTGGTGATGACGCGCTATCCCGACGGCGTCGGCGGCAAGTCCTTCTTTCAGAAGGACGCGCCGGGCTTCCGGCCGCGGTGGATCCGCACCGAGCGGATGTGGAGCGAGGACACCGAGCGCGAGATCGACTACTTCGTTGGCGACGACGAGGCCACGCTGCTCTACGTCGTGAACCTCGGCACCATCCCCCTGCACCTCTGGGCCAGCCGGGTTCCGACACTCGAGCGACCGGACTGGTGCGTGCTCGATCTCGACCCGAAGGGCGCGCCGTTCGAGCACGTGGTGAGAGTGGCGCGGGCCGCGAAGGAGCTGTGCGACCGGATCCGTCTTCCCCTGCTGGTCAAGTCGAGCGGTTCCTCCGGGCTGCACCTGCTGGTGCCGCTGGGGCGGCAGTGCACCCACGAGCAGTCACGCTCGCTGGGGGAGCTACTGGCACGTTGCCTGGTCCAGCGGCTGCCCGAGATCGCCACGGTGATCCGGCAGGTGTCGCAGCGCGACGGTCGGGTGTACATCGACTACCTGCAGAACGGCTCCGGCAAACTGGTCGTCGCGCCCTTCAGCGTCCGCCCGCTCCCCGGCGCGCCCGTCTCCGTGCCGCTCACCTGGCGCGAGGTGAACAGCCGGCTCGACATCCGGGCCCATACCATCCGTACCGTGCCGGAACGCATGCGCAAGCTCGGCGTGGATCCGCTGGCGGAGGTGCTGGAGCTGGCGCCCGACCTGGCGGCCGCGCTCGAGCGCCTGACCGGGCACCTGCGGGGCTAGGGCCGGTGCGCCTCGACCTGGAGGTGGGAGAGACCGTCGGCCGGGTGCCAGCCCTGCTGACCCAGCCACCCGCGGCCCGGGCCATGCTGGCCCTGGCCCACGGTGCCGGAGCCGGAATGGAGCACCCCTTCATGCAGGAGATCGCCGAGGCCCTGGCCGCCGAGGGGGTGG
>DASUSR010000054.1:0-9664 GCA_036375015.1 Gemmatimonadales bacterium | reverse complement strand
GAAGTAGAGGTTCCGGTCCACCAGGAAGTACTCCTGCTCCGAGCCCACGGTGGTGTAGACCCGGGAGACTCCCTCGTCGGTGCCGAAGATCCTGAGGATCCGCATCGCGTGCCGGGAGAGCGCCTCGACCGAGCGGAGCAGCGGGATCTTGGTGTCGAGCGCCTCGCCGGTCCAGGAGACGAATGCGGTCGGGATGCAGAGGGTGACGTTGTTGTCCCCCCGCATGAGGAACGCCGGGCTGGTGGCGTCCCAGGCCGTGTAGCCGCGCGCCTCGAAGGTGGCCCGGATGCCGCCCGAGGGAAAGCTCGACGCGTCGGGCTCGCCCTGCACCAGCTCGTCGCCGGAGAAGTTGAAGACCACCCCGCCCGAGCCGTCCGGCGCCGCGAGCGAGTCGTGCTTCTCCGCGGTGAGCCCGGTGAGCGGCTGAAACCAGTGGGTGTAGTGCGTCGCGCCGTTCTCGATGGCCCAGTCCTTCATCGAGGCGGCGACCACGTCGGCCACCGCGGGATCGAGCGGCTCGCCCCGGTCGATGGTGCGGACCAGGCTCCGGTAGACCTCCTTGGGGAGCCGCTGCCGCATCACGTTGCGGGAGAAGATGTCGCTGCCGAAAATCGAATCGACGCGCTCGGCGGGGGGAGTGCCGCCATTGAGCGCACGTGCGGAGGTGGTCACTGGTGCCGCGCCTCGGGATGCAGGGTGGGGAGGAAAGGCGCAAAGATAATCGGCGGCCCACCGGCGCACAGGGCCGACGAGTCTGGAGGCGGGGAGCCGTGTCGCGGCGCGGGCGGGGCCCCGATCCCGACCGGCGATCCCGTCCGGCCCCGGGGGACCCCGGCCCCGCCTGAGAGACTGGTTGACCTATAGGATCCTAAGTCGCCTGTCCTTGGCTACTTGGCCGCGACCACCTGCGACTGGATCAGGTCCTCGAGATCGGCGTAGTCCGGGTCCGGCTGCTCGGTATACACCGCGTTGGAGAGATAGCGCTCGCCCAAGTCGCAGATGATGGAGACGATGAGCTTGCCCGCGTTCTCGGGGCGCGAGGCCACCTGCAGTGCCGCCCAGGTGATCGAGCCGCTGCTGATGCCGGCGAAGATCGCCTCTTCCCGCGCCAGGCGCCGGGTGGTCGCGATGGCGTCGTCGTTGCTCACCCGGATCACCTCGTCGTAGATCTTGGTGTCGAGATTGCCCGGGACGAACCCCGCGCCGATGCCCTGCTGCCGGTGAGGCGAGGGCTGTCCGCCGGACAGCACCGGGCTCTCCGCCGGCTCCACCGCGATGATCGAGATCTCCGGCTTCCGCTCGCGCAGGTAGCGGCCCGCGCCGGTGATGGTTCCGCCGGTGCCGACTCCCGCGACGAAGATGTCCACCTGGCCGTCGGTATCGGTCCAGATCTCCGGGCCGGTGGTGCGATAGTGGATGGCGGGGTTGGCCGGGTTGTCGAACTGCCGCGGCATCCAGCCCCGGTCGCCCAGCCGCTCGAGGATCTCCTCCGAGCGGGCGATGGCCGCCTTCATCCCCTTGGCGCCCTCCGTCAGCACCACCTTCGTGCCCAGCGCGCGCAACAGGTGGCGGCGCTCCAGCGTCATCGTGTCCGGCATGACGAAGATGCAGCGATAGCCCCGGGCGGCCGCCACGTAGGCCAGCCCGATGCCGGTGTTTCCGCTGGTGGGCTCCACGATGATCATCCCCGGGCGCAGCGCCCCCCGCTCGATCGCGTCGTCGATCATGGCGGCGCCGATGCGGTCCTTCACCGAGCTGTAGGGATTGTAGCCCTCGTGCTTCACCGCGATGCGCCCGGGCAGCCCCTTGCCGAGCCGGTTGAGCCGGATGAGCGGGGTGTTGCCGACCGTCCCCGTGACGTCCTGGTAGATCATTCCGTGCGGCATGCGAGCCTCTTCGGTGGCGGTCCTAGGATCGGGTGGATTCGGCAACAATAACACCGGGCTCGACGGTGTCGAGAGGCCGACGGGCCACCGCCGCGCATCTGAGCGCGAGCCTCGCGAGCGCCTCGGCGCCCCAGCGGCCGCGGTCGGTGAGAGCGGCCAGCAGGGCGCCCGGCAGCGCCGACGGTCCGTTTCGCGCCCCAGCGATGGCGCCCGTCATGGCGGCCATCGTATCGGTATCGCCGCCGATCTCGACCGCGGTGCACACCGCCTCCCACCAGTCGTCGGGACTTCGCAAAAACGCGTACAGGCTCCACAGGACGCTCGGCACCACGTACGGGGAGACCCCGCGCCAGGCTCCGGTCGGGGCCGCGCAGAGCCCGCTGGCGTGCAGCCGCGCCGCCGCCGCCGCGGGCGAGAGCGCCTGCCATGCGCCGAGGCCACACACCGCGCGCGCCATCCCCGCATCCTCCGCCTCGGCCCAGCCGGCCAGCTGGTCGAGGAACGCGCCCGGCTCGAGACGGCCCGGTCGCCCGGCCAGCCGCGCCGCCCCCGCCACGACGACCGCCGCGGCAGCGCAGCGAGGATCGCCGTGGGTCACCCTGCTCTGCTCCAGGGCGCACTCCCGCCAGCGGGATTCCTGCCCGTCGTACAGCACGCCGATCGGCGCCACCCGCATGGCGCTGCCGTTGCCCGCGTAGGGTGCGGGCGTGGCTGCATGGGTCCACGGCGCCCCGAGCAGCAGGCGGTTCGCCGCCCCCCGGGTGCCCGGCCCCGCCCCCACGTCCGCGCCCGCGAGCACGAGTGCCGCGAGCCGGGCGCCGAAGCGGCCCGGGCTCCACCCGCCCGCGTCCACGATGCTCGCGAGCAGCTCGCGGGCGAGCTGGGTGTCGTCACTGTACTGGCCGAAGGGAAAGTGCGGATGGTGTCGCGCACCGGCGCGGCCCGCTCGGAGGACGTCGCGGGCGTACTCGCCGGCCACCTCGGACGGCGCTGCTTCCACGACGAAGCCCAGGGCGTCGCCGAGGGCCAGTCCGAGCACGGCCCCAGTCAGCGCGTCCTCGAATCGGGTGGGCTCGGGATGGGACATGGGGAGAACGGACAGGGAGGGATTCGAACCCTCGATACCGTTGCCGGTATACCGGTTTTCGAGACCGGCTCCTTCAGCCACTCGGACACCTGTCCAGGAGCGCGCAACCTACACGCCCGAGCCTACTTGGGCAAGATCGTGGACCCCGTCTATTCTTCCTGCGAAGGCGCACCGGAACCAGGACGGAGGCGGCATGGCGACAGGAGGGTGGTGGGCGGGGCTGGCGGGAGCGCTCCTGCTCCGTCTCGGCGCGGCGGGACCCCTGCACGCGCAAATCGACTACCGCAACCTCGACGACGAGCGGCCGCTCTTTTCCGAGGACGCCTACCCGATCGAACGCTACGCCTTCGAGCTGCTGGTGCCCTACCGGTACGAGGCCGAGGCCGGGGGGGAGCGGGTGCATGCGAGCGTGCTCGAGCTGGGCTACGGCGCTGCCGACAACACCCAGCTGGGCGTCCACGTTCCCGTCGCGGTGCTCGACGGGCCGGCCGGCACGGAGGCGGGGCTCGCCGGGATCCAGCCCTTCGTGCTCTACAACTTCAACACCGAGGGGTTGTGGCTTCCCGCCCTCGCGCTGCGCGGGGACGTGAGCCTGCCCGTCGGCTCCCTGGGCGGCGACGGCACCCGCTTCACCCTACGCGCGATCGCGACCCGCAGCTGGGGGCGCACCCGTCTCCACCTGAACGCGCTCAGGAGCTTCGGCCCCGAGGACGCGCTGTCGGTCGCGGAGCCGGCCCGCCGCTGGAGCTACAGCGCGGCGGTGGACCGCACCATCCTTCGCCACAGCCTGCTCGTCGGGGCAGAGCTCGTCGCGTCGCGAGCGGTCCGCGGAGCGCCGGTCGAGGTCAACGCCGGGGCCGGCGCGCGCTGGCAGTGGACGCCGACGCTCGTGCTCGACGCCGGCGTGAGCCGCCGGCTCCGCGAGACGGGGCCCGACGTGGCCCTGACGCTCGGGCTCTCCCACGCCTTTGGCCTGCGCGCCCTCATGCCCGGGAAGGCGCCATGACCTTCGCTCCGCGCCGGGCGATTCGTGGGCTCGCGCTGGGGCTGGCGGCCACCCTCGGGCTGCACTCGCCCGCGTCCGCCCAGGAGCAGCGCGACGAGCAGTTCTACTACCCCGGGTCGTTCAACTGGACATTCCTGAGGGATTACCCGGAGGGCGCCAGGCTCTTCAACGCGTTCGACTACGGGCACGCGGTGCTGTACGAGAAGCTGTACACGACCGAGGGCGAAGCAACCCGGCGGGCGCTCCAGCGGGAGTACCGCTATCTCACGACCGACCTCCTCATCCGCCCTCCGCGCTTTGCCATCGCGGAGGAAGCGGTCATGCCGCGCTACGCGAAGCTCGCCTGGCGCGCCAAACAGATGTTCGACTGGGCCCACGTCCTCCACCGGCAGATCTACGACATCTACGCGGACCGCCGCCTCACCCGCCCGCAGCAGGACTCGCTCATCGAGCGGGTAACCGACTATTACCTGAGCCGGCGTGACTACGCGTTCGTGCCGGTCCCCAAGTCGATGGAGCTGATGGACGAGCAGTACTACAGTCAGGCCTTCCGCAAGGCGCATCCCGAGTTCAACGGGCTGATCTGGGCCTATCACTGGCTCCAGGTCGGGCTGTACGAGCCGTTCATCGACGCCGCGACCCCTCACGAGGCCAGGGCCGGGCTCCAGACCACTCTCGGGCGGTTCTGGTCCATGCTGGAGCACGCGCCCGATCGGTTCCCCAGCGTCATGCCCATGGCCTCCGCCGTCGCGCCCCGGTTCAGCGCCGCACACCCGCGGGCGGCCGTGATCTTCGACAACCTGCACATGATGCACGATATCATCTCGGACATCCTGCAGAACGACACGGTGCCGGCAGCCAGGAAGCGCGAGGTGATCTACGCGGCGCTGGACGAGTTCCAGGACCCGACGCGGAACGTCATGTCCATGGACATGTGGAGGAACATGGCCGGGCACATGGGCGGGGTGGACGCCATGGGAGGGCCAGCGTTGGGGCCCGTCCCGGCTCG
This sequence comes from Gemmatimonadales bacterium, assembly GCA_036375015.1. GTDB lineage: Bacteria > Gemmatimonadota > Gemmatimonadetes > Gemmatimonadales > GWC2-71-9 > CAVVWJ01. Next base: position 4,676 of record DASUSR010000054.1, on the reverse strand, counting down.
GACATTCGAGGGCGCTCCGCCGGAGCACGGCGAGGGGGATCATGGCGCCGAAGCTCCGGCCGACTCGGCGGCCCCGGAACGGCGGCAGCATCACGCCGAGCCGCGCCGCTGAGGGGACCGGAACCCGACCTTTCGTAAAACCCCCGGCAGCAACCCGATCGCCTCGTCCAGGATCCGCGCGCCGTACGACTCGATGTCCTCGGCCGTGACGGCGCGGGTGGTCGCGGCTGCCTCGGAGGCCGGTTCTTCCGCGGAGGCTATGATCTCCCCCAGGCGCGTGGAGCTCCTCGCTCGGGGTGGACCGGCGCAATCCGCTTCAGGTCGCCGGGCTGCAGGGATACCATTCAGCATCCCCCAGCAAGCGAGTGACGGTGAAGGCCACAGCACCGGGCCGGACCCAGGCACGCCGGCCGGTCCAACCGCCGCGGCTCGAGCCCGGCACCAAGAACTGGCTCCGGCTGAACGGCGACTTCCTCATGGGGCCACGGTACGCGGCGTTGCTCGAGGGCGTGGACGAGCTCGGCAGCATCCGCGCGGCGTGCGGCCGTGCCGGCGTGAGCTACCGGACCGCGCTCAACCGGCTGCGACAGATGGAACGGGTGCTGGGAATGCCGGTGCTGGAGACGCGGCGCGGCGGAGCGGAAGGCGGAGGTGCCGCACTTACCCCGGCGGCGCGCTCCATCGTGCGGGTGTATCGCGAGTGGCGGACCGAGCTGCTCGGCCTGAGCGACCAGGCGTTCCGGCGGGCGCTCGGCCGGGCGAACGCCCGAGGGGACGTGCCGCCCTTCCGCTGAGCGGCCTCACGGCAGCTTGAGCCCCTGCCACCGACCGGCGGTATCGGCCGACGTCACGTAGAGCACGACACGCCAGCTCGGTAGCTGGGCCTGAGGTGCTTGCCCACGTCCACCATCCCCTGCCCCACCGGCGCGCCGCTGGCGGCGTCCGAGCACCGCGTCCACTCCTCTCCCCCGGATCGCTTCGACGGGCCGCGGCACCGCGAACCCATCGGGCCACTCCCAGCCCGCGCGGTGGACCACCCGCCCGTCGTTCCCGGCCGCGAGCGGCCTCACCGCCGCCAGGGCTCCGATCATCCCGTCCTCGGTCGTAGCGCGCACGATGAACGCCAGCGCGTTGGTGACCGCTCCGGCGGCGAGGAACGCCCCGGAGAGCCGCCACCCCGTCCCGCCCCGGCTGAGCGCCAGGTCGAGCAGCGGCCCCATCAGCGCGAAGCCCGCCAACGCCCCCGGCCCCGGCAGGTGCGCCCCGGCGGCGCCGAGTACCGCCAGGGTCGCCACACCGGACGCCCCATGACGCTTTAGGTTCAACCTGTCCCTGCCGCTCACCGCCCGAACCGGGTGCTGGAGGACCACCTCTGGGGCTGCCCGGCTGGGCAGCGCCGAGTCCACGCGTGTCCCCGCTCACTGCCCGAGCGGGGACACGTGTCTAGCCTCCGGAGACATTCTCCGTGGAGGCATCATGGATTCGAGCAGGATCAGTCAGGGCCCGGCAGCGGCGGCCGGCACGATCACGCTGGGAGACGGGCTCACCGTCAACCGCATGGGCTTCGGCGCCATGCGGCTGACGGGCCGGGGGATCTGGGGCCCGCCCGCGGACCGCGCCGAGAGCGTGCGGGTGCTCCGGCGCGCGGTGGAGCTCGGCGTGGACTTCATCGACACGGCCGACTCGTACGGCCCCAACGTGTCGGAGGAGATCATCGCGGAGGCGCTGCACCCCTACCCCGAGGGGCTGGTCATCGCTACCAAGGGCGGGCTCGAGCGCCCGGGGCCCGACCAGTGGACGCCCAACGGTCGCCCCGAGTATCTCCGGCGCCAGCTCGAGGGCAGTCTCTCCCGGCTGCGGCTCGAGCGCATCGACCTCTGGCAGCTCCACCGAATCGATCCGCAGGTGCCGGCCGAGGAGCAGTTCGAAGCCCTGCGTGAGTTCCAGCGCGAGGGACTGATCCGGCTGGTCGGGCTCTCGGAGGTGCCCGTTTCCGACATCGCGCGGGCCCGCCAGGTGCTCGAGATCGTCTCGGTCCAGAACCGGTACAACATCACCGACCGGGAGTGGGAGGACGAGCTCGAGTACTGCGAGCGGGAGGAGATCGCGTTCCTCCCCTGGTTCCCGCTCTCGGCCGGAGCGCTCGAGGAGGGCGGCGCCCTGGACCGGATCGCCCGCCGGCTCGGGGCAACGGTCTACCAGGTGGCCCTCGCCTGGCTCCTGCACCGCTCGCCGGCCATGCTGGTGATCCCGGGGACCTCGTCGGTCGATCACCTGGAGGAGAACGTGGCGGCGGCGGAGATCACCCTGAGTGCGGAGGACATGCGCGAGCTGGAACCCGCGTCGCGGGGCTAGGCCGACCGCGCCCGCTGCCCAACTCCGCCCCTCGCTCATACGTTTCGGCACCTTCCCCACGGAGCGAGCATGGGTTCTCTGGTGCTGGGCGGCGTCGTGCTGGCCGCTGCGTTCATCGTGTTCACGGCCGCCGCGGCTGCCGGAGGCGGTGGCGGTGCGCCGCGACCGATGGCGCGGCTGATGCGGCTCGGCGCCTGGCTGCTGCTGGCGCTGGGGACGTTCATCCTGCTCGGCTCCAGCCTGGTGGTCATCGACGCCGGCCAGGTGGGAGTCCGGCACGCCTTCGGCGAGGTGGACCCCCGGCCGCTGCTTCCCGGGGTCCGCTTCGTGACGCCCTGGTCCAGCATCGAGCGGTTCTCCACCCGGGAGGAACAGTTCCCGCCGGCCGGCGCCGAGGCGGAGCGGATCAGCGCGCTCTCGAGCGAACAGATGGGGATGTCGGTGGACGTCGCGGTGCGCTGGCAGATCGACCCGATGCAGGCGCCGCGGATCTTCAGCGAGCTGGGCGCGCAGGGGCAGATCGAGAACGTGGTGCTGAATGCCATCCGGAACGGCGTCCGCGACGGAATGGTGCAGTACTCGATCAACGACATCTCCAAGCGCAACGTGATCGCCGGCACCATGGGCGCCGAGGTGGACTCGGCACTCGTCACCCAGCCCCGGGCGGGCGGCGCTCCATTCCGGATCGCCACGGTGACGGCGTTCTTCCTCCGGGACCTCCAGCCGCCGCCCCAGGTGGTCCAGGCCATCAACAACAAGATCGCCCAGGAGCAGCAGATCGCGACCGAGCGCCACCGGGTGGAGGTCGCGCGGCTGCAGGCCGAGCAGCAGCGGCTGCTCAACCAGACGCTTACCGCGGAGGCGCTGACGAAGCAGTACCTGGAGGTGCTGCACGATCTCCGGACCTCGAGCAACCTGGTCCTGATCGTCCCTACGGAGGGCGGGATGCCGGTGCTGGATATCGGCGAGCTGAGGCGGAATTTGCACAAGCAGTGAGGCGGGTGGGCGGGCAGGCGGGCGGACGGGCAGGTGAGCGGGTCGGGCGGATGGGCGGGGGCGGCAGGCGCGCCGTGCCGAGCGGTCGGCGTACTGTCCTCATCCCGAGCGAAGCGAGGGATCTTGCCGGGCGGCGGCTCGAGCCGGTCCCGGGCAAGATCCCTCGTCGCTTCCGCTCCTCGGGATGAGGTACTGCCCCAGCCCCTCACCGCCTCCCTGCCCCGCCGCCCCACCGTCCTCACAGCATCGCCCGCCGACTCTGGAAGAACCGCTTCAGCAGGTCGCCGCACTCCTCGGCCATGAGGCCGCCGACGACCTCGGGGCGATGGTTGAGCCGGGGATGGCGCAGGAGATCGTACACCGAGCCGGCCATCCCGCACCGGCCGTCGTAGGCGCCGAACACGATGCGCCCCACCTTGGCCAGCACCAGGGCGCCGGCGCACTGGGCGCACGGCTCGAGGGTCACGTACATCGTGGCGAAGGGGAGGCGATCCTCGCCGATCCGCCGCAGCGCGCGATGCAGCGCCAGCACCTCCGCATGCGCGGTGGGGTCGTGGCGCTGCACCGTCTCGTTGTGCGCCTCCGCGAGGACCTCTCCTTCGGCCACGATGACTGCTCCGACCGGGACCTCCTCGCGCACCGAGGCGGCCCGGGCCAGGCGGAGCGCCGCCTGCATCCCGGTCAGATCACTGGGCGACGGTGTGCCCCTACGCACTGGCCATCTCGGCCACGGCCTCGCCCGGCACCAGCCGGAGATGGTCGCCCGCCCGTTCGACCCGGATGATGTCGCCCTCGTGGAACACGCCCTCCAGCAGCTCCAGCGCGATGGGGTTCTGCAGCTCGCGCTGGATCACCCGCTTGAGCGGCCGGGCGCCGTACACCGGATCGTACCCGTGCACCGCGAGCAGCTCCCGCGCTTCGGGGGTCACCTCGAGCCGCAGCTGCCGCGCCGCCAGCATCTGCTCCAGGTGGCGGAGCTGAATGTCCACGATCTGCGCCAGATCGTCCCGGCTCAGCGGGCGGAACACGATGATGTCGTCCACCCGGTTGAGGAACTCGGGCCGGAAGTGGTTGCGCAGCTCGTCGCGGACCCGCTGCTCCACCCGGCCCCACGACTCGTCGTCCGCCTGGGCCCCGGCCTCCACGATGAGCTGGCTCCCGATGTTGCTCGTCATGATGACGACGGCGTTCCGGAAATCCACCACCCGGCCCTGGCTGTCGGTGAGCCGGCCGTCGTCCAGGATCTGAAGCAGCACGTTGAAGACGTCGGGGTGGGCCTTCTCCACCTCGTCGAACAGGATCACGCTGTAGGGCCGGCGGCGCAC
>DASUSR010000053.1:0-4224 GCA_036375015.1 Gemmatimonadales bacterium | reverse complement strand
CGAGGGAGCAGGCCTGGTGCTGTCGGCCCTCAAGCCGGCGGCGGAGAGCGACGGTGTCGTCCTGCGATGCTACAACACCCGCGCGGAAACCGTGGAGGGATGCTGGCGCCTGCCCTTCCGCGCCACGGCGGGGTTCCGGGTCCGGGCGGACGAGCGGGAGCCGCGCACGCTTCGTCTCGAGGACGGCGGGCGCACCGTCCGGCTCACCGCGGGCCCACGCGAGATCGTAAGCGTGCTGCTCCGACCGGAGCCTCCCGGCTGACCCTGCCGTACGCGCGAGGCCGCGGCTAAGTTGTCGCATGCGCGACTTCCCGGCGCTCCCCTGTTATCCCTGCCCCCACCGGTCCGCCTGCTGCGCCTACGGCGTCACCTTGAGCGACGACGAGGCTGCCGCCATCACCGCGCGGTACGGCGCGGCCACGGTGTATCGCACCCGGTGGGGCGAGTGGCGCACCCGGGTGCGCGGCGGCCGCTGCGTCTTCCTGCGCGAGAACGTCTGCACCATCCACGCCGAGCGGTTCTATCCGGCGGTCTGCCGCGGGTTTCCCTGGACCGACGCGGAGACCGGCGGCCCCTACGAGTACGATCGCACGATCTGTCCCGAGTTCGTGGTGCGTCCCGAGCTGGTGCAGATCCATCGCTCCGCGTGACGGCACGCCGCGCGATCTCCCCCCGGCCAGGAACCATTTCATGCTCCAGCGAACCGCACGCGCCCTGCGCGTTCTCCTTCCCCTCGTCGCAGTCGTGAGCGCGGTGCCGGCCGCCGCGCAGTCCGACCCGGCGCTCGAGCGCGCCCGCCGGATTCTCCGGTCCGCGCCGCTCATCGACGGACACAACGACCTGCCCTGGACCATTCGCGACCACGCGCAAGCGCCCCGGGACGTGGAGCGCTACGACCTCCGCGGTGCCGTCCCCGGCCACACCGACCTGGCCCGGCTCGCCAGCGGCATGGTGGGCGCGCAGTTCTGGTCGGTGTACGTGCCGGGCGAGATCCGCGACAGCGGGTACGCGCGGGTCCAGCTCGAGCAGATCGACATCGCCCGCCGGGTGGTGGCGCGCTACCCCGACCGCCTCGCGCCGGCACTCACCGCCGCGGACGTGGAGCGGGAGTTCAAGCGCGGACGGATCGCCTCGTTCCTGGGCATGGAGGGCGGGCACGCGATCGAGAACTCGCTCGGCGCGCTGCGGGCCTACCACGCGCTGGGCGCCCGCTACATGACGCTGACCCACAACGTCACCCTCGACTGGGCCGACGCGGCGCTCGACAGTGCCCGGCACGGTGGGCTCACCGAGTTCGGGCGCGAGGTGGTACGGGAGATGAACCGGCTGGGCATGCTGGTCGATCTCTCGCACGCGTCCCCGGCCACCATGAGCGACGCGCTGGAGGCCAGCGCGGCGCCGGTCATCTTCTCCCACTCGTCCGCGCGGGCGCTGGTGGACCACAAGCGGAACGTGCCCGACTCCATCCTCGCGCGACTGTCCGCCAACGGCGGCGTGGTGATGGTCACCTTCGTGCCGGATTTCGTCTCCACCGAGGCCGCCGCGTGGGCCGAGGCGTTCGAGGCGGAGTCACGCCGGATCGAGAGCGTGGCCGACAGCGCGGAGCGCCGCCGCCGGCTCGACGAGTGGACCGCCGGCCACCCCCGCCCCCGGGCCACGCTCACCCAGGTGGCCGACCACATCGAGCACGTGCGGCGGGTGGCCGGCGCCGATCATGTGGGCATCGGGAGCGACTTCGACGGCATCGAGACCGTCCCGGTCGGGCTGGAGGACGTGTCCACCTTCCCGGCGCTGTTCGCGGAGCTGGTGCGACGGGGCTGGAGCGACGGCGACCTCAGGAAGCTCGCGGGCGGGAACGTGCTGCGGGTGCTGCGGCAGGCGGAAGGAGTGGCCGGGCGCCTGCAGAACGAGCGGCCGCCGTCCACCCGTACCATCGAGGAGCTCGACGGGACGGTCCGGACGACTTCATGACTTCCATCGGGCCACGACCACGACCCCGAACACCAGCGCCATACCCGCGAACAGGAACCACTGCACGGCATAATTGAGATGGGGCCCGTCATCGAGCGCGGGGGGCTCGAGACGTCGGGGAAACGCCCCCAGCGCCGGGTCGGGCGATTGCCGGACCGCCACGGGGTAGATCGGATAGGGCAGCCGCTCGCGCAGGGCCGCGGCGTCCAGCCTGCCCCAGCTCGTGCGCCCGTTGCGCTCGAAGGGCATGCCGCCGCCGCTCCCGATCGGCATCGCCAGGCCCGTCACCCGCCGCTCGCCCTCCTCCGTCAGCGAATCCAGCTCCGCCGTCACCGCGTCCGGCGAGGGCACGAACCCGCGGGTCACCAGGAGCGCGGTGTCGCTGCCGGGCAGCCGCAGCGGCGTTACCACCGTCACCCCCGGGACACCATTCAGCGCGGCGCCCCGGACGACCAGCTCGTTGGCGTGATCGTACCGGCCCACCGCCTCGACTCGGCGGTACGCCAGGGCCGCGCCGATGCCCGCGTCGTCGGGCAGGCGCACCACCGGGGCCGCCCGCGCCTCGGCGGCCAGCCGGTTCGCGGCGCGGCGCTCCTGGAGCCGCTCGAGTTGCCAGAAGCCCAGACGGACGCAGACGGCTGCGGCGACGACCAGCAGGGCGACCAGGATGCGGCGGGAGGTGGGTGACATCGTGTCTGCCGAGGAGGACGGCGGGCGGCCGGCCAGGTGGGGTTAGGCCCGGCCAGCCGGCGGCCCGACCTTTGCCGTAGGTCCGGGAGTACGCTTCGTACCGACCACAACTTAACCATGGCGGGGAAACGGCATGGGCACCTTCTGGCGCAGTCTTCAGGCTGGGGCCGTGGTGGCGCTGCTCGGGGTGGGTGCGCTGCAGGCTCAGGGGGCCCCGCGGGGGCTCGCGCTGGTGCACGAGGGTGGGCGCGGCGGATTCTGGGGCGGTCTTGGCATCGGCGCCGGCGGCGAGGCGTTCGACCTGCGGGACGGCGCGGGGTACAGCGACGAGCTCTACCGGCCGACCGTCTCCATCCGGCTCGGTGGCACCCCCGGCCAGCATCTCCGCCTCGGCGGCGAGATCCTGGCTTGGATCAACGAGGAGGGCGACGCCGTCGAGTCGCTCACGAGCTTCCTGTTCATCGGCCAGCTCTATCCGTCGAGCACCACGGGCTTCTATCTCAAGGGCGGCGTCGGTCTCGGCCGGAACGCGGTGGACTTCGAGGATGGGTACGGCGTGGGCGACACCGGCTTCGCCGGCCTGCTCGGCGCGGGCTGGGAGGTGCGTCTGGGGCGGAGGTTCTACCTGAATCCGGCGGTGGACCTGGTCGCCCATAGCTACGACGGCCGCGGTGGCGAACGGTACCGGGAGCGCCTGGTGAACTTCGGGGTGGGCGTCCTGTTCCAAAGCGGCCGGTAGCGAGGCCCGCCCCTGTTATCGGTCGGGCAACCCGGGTATCCTACGGCTCACCCCACAGCAGGCCAGCAGCGATGAACATCAGGCTCCTCCGACGGCTGCGCCCCCTGGCGGCGGCTCTCGCGGCCGCCGCCACGGCCTGCGGCAGTGACCTCACGCTTCCCGATGCCACCGGCGTCGGGCTCGATCTGACCAAGGTCCGGGGCGACGGCCAGACCGGGGCCGTGGGCGAGGCCCTGCCCGAGCCCCTGGTGGTCCGGCTCGCCTCGGAGGCGGGGCAGCCGGCTTCCGGCCGCAAGGTGGCCTTCGTGCTGCCCGACGGTGGCTCGGGCCGGCTGGAGCCGGATACCGCCGTTACGAACGCCTCCGGCGAGGCGCTCGCTCTGTGGGTCCTCGGCACCGTGCCGGGAGAGCACCTGGTCGAGGCCAGGCTGGTCACCGAGGGGGCCGGCGGCCCCGCGACCTCGTTCCAGGCCTCCGCGGTGGCCGGTCTGCCCGACACCCTTCGGGCCGTGAGCGCCCTCTTCCAGCCAGGCCGCAGGGGGCAGACCCTCCCCGACCCGCTCGTGGTCGTCGTCACCGACCGGTTCGGCAACCCCGTGGCCGGCGCCGAGGTCGGGTGGGAGGTGACGGTCGGCGAGGGCAGCCTCAACGCCGAGAGCACTCCTACTGCCGGCGACGGGACCGCCTCCGTTTCCTGGACTCTTGGGGGCCGCATCGGGGTCCAGAAGGTCACGGCTGCCGTTCCGGGCGCAGCCGGCTCCCCGGTGACGTTTTCCGCGACGGTCCTGTTCTGACCCGCGCAACCCATTGCACTTCCGCGACAA
>DASUSR010000052.1:0-12128 GCA_036375015.1 Gemmatimonadales bacterium | reverse complement strand
GGCCTGGCGTTCTCCCGTTCGACACCGATCGCCTCGCTGGTGCGCACGGTGCTGCGCCACGCGGCCAGCTCAAGCCCTCCCGCGCTGGTCGGGGCGCTCCGGCGCTACCGGTCGCTCCTGCTCCACGCGCGGGACGCGCTGGCCGGCGGCCGGCGGGTCGACCGCGCCGAGATCCGGCGGTTCACCGGCCAGGCCGGGGACCAGCTGATGATGTGGGAGCTGCTGCCCGCGGTGGAATGCGAGGGCGAGCTGGAGCTGGCCGACCTCGACCGCCTGGACTCCTTGCTGCTGGAGGCGCAACGCTGGGCCGCGGGTCCCGACCCCAAGGCCGAGCGGCTCCGGCGCCTGCTGGACCACGGAGTCAGCACGCTGGTCTTCGTCGCCCGGCGCGAGACCGTGCGGCATCTCCGCGATCGACTCCGCATGCGGGGGATCGCCTGGTGCACCGGCGACCGGGCCGGCCTGGACGGCGCGACCCTCCCCAGAGGAACGGTGCTGGACTGGTTCAGGGAGCGGCCGGGTGACGAGAGTGCCGCGAGGAGCGGCGCCCGGCATTTGATCGTCACCGACGTGGTCGCGGAGGGGCTCGACCTGCAGCGCGCGGGGCGCGTGGTGCACTACGACCTGCCCTGGACCCCGATGCGCATGGAGCAGCGCGACGGGCGCGCGTTGCGGCTCGGCTCTCGCCATCCCCGGGTGCAGGTGGTCCGTTTCGCGCTGCCCACCGCACTCGAGCGAAGCCTGAGGATCGAGCTCGCCCTCAGCCGCAAGCGCGGACTCCCCGCCGCCGCCGGTCTCGGCCCTGCCGGCCGCCGGCTGTGGCGCTGGCGCGCCGAGCTGGCCGAGGCGCTCGGCAGCAGCCTCTCGCGCGGAGGCACGGCCGTCGTGCCGAGCGGGCCGCCGGGCGTGCTCGCGGGCTTTGGGCTCCACGCGGCCGGTCGCAGCACGGAGGTGCGCCTCGGCTTCGCCATCGGCTGGCTGGACCAGGACGGCCGGTGGAGCGAGGACGAGGAAACCGTCGCGGCGCGACTCACCGCGGCCGCCGCCATCGAAGCGGAGTCCCCCGCGGACCCGGCCCGGCTCGCGTCCGCGCTGACGGCGTTGGCGCCGCGGGTGCGCGCCCGCCTCCGGGTGTTGGCCGAACGGCGGTGGTCCGCGGGTGATTGCGACGGCGCGGCTCGAGCCGTCGCGGCCGGACTCCAGCGCCTGATCCGCGAGGCCGCGCGGCGGCGGGATGCCCCGGCGCTCCACCTGCTGGAGCGGGCGCTCGGGTTCGTTGCGGGGGGACATACCGCCGGAGAGGGGATGCTGCTCGAGCGGCTGGTGGAGGTCGAGGGCACCGAGCTGGCGCGGGCCGCCGCTCGTCTTCCGCCGCCGACGCCCAGGTGGGGACCGGTGGAGGCCAGGCTCGCCGGGGTCCTGCTGTTCGTGCCGGGGTGATCAGTCCCCTTTGCGGCGGCCCCGGGCGGCGTCGCCCAGCGGGCCTTCGCCGCCGCGGAACTCGAAGTGCTCGGGGTCGAGCACCCGGGGCAGAAGGGCCAGGTCGGCCTTCCCCTGTCGCAGCATCCGGGCGATCAGGTGGTCCGCGAGCGTCGCTGCCGAGAACCAGACACCCGGCTCGATCCCGGGATAACGGTCGGCGAACTCGGCACGCAGTCGAGCCTCCCGGATCGGGTGGTGGGACACCTGCCGCTCCTGTATGGGAAGCCCGCACAGCATAGGGCCCGGCAACCGGGTGCGCAACCCGCGGGGGCAGGACTACGTTTCCCGCATGCACGCGATTCGCACCGTACTCTTCGACCTCGACGGCACCCTCATCGACTCGGTCCGTCTCATTCTGGACAGCTACCATCACACCCTCGCCTCCCACGGCCTGCCCCCGCGCACGGACGACGACTGGCTCCGCGGCGTGGGCACTCCGCTCGCGGTCCAGTTCGCCGAGTGGCTCGACGACCGAGGCACCCTGGAGGCACTCATCGCGACCTACCGGGCGTACAACCTCAAGCACCACGACCGGATGGTCACGGTGTACCCCGGCGTGGTGGACGCCGTCCGGACCATCCGGGCGGCCGGGATCGCCACCGGCCTCGTGACCAGCAAGAACCGTCTCGGCGCGCTCCGCGGCCTCGCGCTGGCGCGGCTCGAGGCCATGATGGACGTTCTGGTCTGCGCCGACGAGGTCACCAACCCCAAGCCGCACCCCGAGCCGGTCGAGAAGGCGGTCGCGCTGCTGGCCGCCGACCCGGCCACGACCGTGTACGTGGGCGACAGCATTCACGACATGCGGTCGGGCCGCGCCGCGGGGGTAAGGACGGCGGCGGTGCTCTGGGGACCTTTCGGACGGAGCCACCTGGAAGGGGCGCAGCCGGACTACTGGCTGGAGCGGCCGGAGGAGCTGGTGGCGCTGGTGGGCGTGGAGACGCCGTAGCCTTCAGGCTTCGTCGAGAATCTCCCGCAGCCGGCGCAGCAGCTGCTCCACCGTGAACGGCTTCTCGACGAACCCGGTGTGCGGGGGCATGATGCCCTCGGGGGTGATGGCCTTCTCGGTGTAGCCGGACATGAAGAGCACCTTGAGCCCCGGGCGCCGCGCCCGCAGCCGCTCGACCAGCTCCCGTCCTCCCATTTCCGGCATCACCACGTCGGTCAGCACCAGATCCACCTCGGTCGTGCCCTCCTCGACCATCCGCAGCGCGTCGGCCCCGTGGCGGGCCTCCAGCACGATGTATCCGTAGCGCTCGAGCAGCCGCCGGGCCGAGGAGCGCACCGCCGCCTCGTCCTCGACCAGCAGCAGCGTCTCGTGCCCTCCCGGCAGTGTGCGCCGGTCGGGGTGGGCCGGCAGCGCCGCACCGCTGCCCTCGTACCGGGGCAGGAAGACGGTGAACGTCGCGCCCTGACCGGGTGCGCTCTCCACGGCGACGTGTCCCCCGCTCTGCTGCACGATCCCGTACACGGTCGAAAGGCCGAGTCCGGTGCCCTTGCCCGGATCCTTGGTGGTGAAGAACGGTTCGAAGATCCGGGCCTGGGTCGGCCCGTCCATGTCGATGCCGGTATCGGTCACCGCGACGGTGACGTAGTTGCCGGGCCGGATCCCGTTGGGCTGCGAATCGCCGGCGGCCGGCGAGCGGCGATTGCTCGTGGCGATCCGTACCCGGCCGCCGACCGGCATGGCGTCCCGGGCATTGACCACCAGGTTCATCAGCACCTGCTCGATCTGTCCCGGATCCGCCAGCACGTACCAGAGCCCGGGCTCGAGCTCGGTCTCCAGGGTGACATCGGCGCCGAGCAGCCGGCGCAGCATGCCGTCCACCTCGAAGACCGTCGAGTTGAGCGACAGCACCCGCGGCTGGAGCACCTGCCGGCGGCTGAACGCAAGCAGTTGGCGGGTGAGCGCCGCGGCCCGCAGCCCCGCATGACGGATCTGTTCCAGGTCCGCGCGGATCGGGTCGCCGCCGTGCACTTCCTGCAGGATCAGATCACAGTAGCTCAGGATACCGGTGAGCAGGTTGTTGAAATCGTGCGCGATGCCGCCGGCGAGCCGGCCCACGGCCTCCATCTTCTGCGCCTGGCGGAGCTGCTGCTCGCTCCGGCGGAGCGCTTCCTCCGCGGCCTGCCGCTCGGAGACGTCCTGGTAGAGGACGATGGCGCCGGAGACTTCGTCATCCGCGCCGAGGATCGGGATGGCGGAGGTTAGAATGGTCCGCTCCCGGCCTTCGGATATCTCGATCCGCACCGCCTCGTTGAGCGAGGTCTCGGCGTCGCGGATCGCGCGGGCCGCGGCCCACTCCTCGGCGTCGAACGGCTCGCCGGTCGCGACCCACCAGCCGCGGTATCGGCCGCCGTCCCGGCCGGCGCCGTCGTCCCAGATCTCCCGGCTCGCCTGATTGGCGAGCACGATGTGCCCGTCGGCCCCGAGCACCCAGACCCCGACCGGCAGCGTCTCCAGCACCTGCTCCAGCAGTCGGGTGCTGCGCCGCACCGCCTCCTGGGTCCGCTCGCGCTCGATGGCGATCCCGGCCAGGTGGGTGGCGATCTCCACGATGCGGAGGTCCTCCACCGCGGGCTCCCGCGACTCCACGTAATAGATGGCGAACGTGCCCAGCACCTCGCCGGTCACCGAGATGATCGGCACCGACCAGCAGGCGCGGACGCCGGCCGCGAGCGCGATATCCCGCCCGGGCCACCCCTCCCAGAGCGGGTCCACGGCGATGTCGCGGACCACGACCCGCTCCCGCCGGTGGACGGCGGTGCCGCAGGAGCCGTGGCGGGGGCCCACCGGCACGCTGGTCATGGAGCGGCGCAGCAGCTCGGGCATGCGCGGGCCGCTGGCGAGGGCGAGGTCGCCGGACTCGGGGCGGTAGAGCATGAGGGTGGCGATCGCCGGGCTGGCGTGCTCCTCCGCGAAGCGGACGATCCCGTCGAGGACCCGGGAGAGCGCGGCGCCCGACGCGATCTCCTCCAGCAGCCGGCTCTGCCCGATGGAGAGCAGCTCGGCCCGCTTCCGTTCCGTCTGGTCGGTCAGCGTGCCGGTGGTCCCGGTGGGCTCGCCCCGGTCGTCGAGGGTGAGCCGCGCCTGCACCTCGACCCAGCGGAACGCGCCCTCGCGGGTGAGGTAGCGGACCTCGTGCCGGCTGGAGGGCTTCCGCCGGGCGATGAGCGGCTCGAACTCGCGGGCGTGCCGCGCGCGGTCGTCCGGGTGCACGTAATCGAGGAAGGGCGTCCCGATGCTCTCGGCCACGCTGAAGCCGGTCAGCTCTTCCCACGCCGGGTTGAGCAGCCGCCAGCGTCCGGCGAGGTCGGTCTGGAAGACTACCTCCCGGAGGTGGTCCACGACCGAGCGGTAGCGGGCCTCGGTTCGCCGGAACGCCTGCTCGGCCTCACGCCTGGCGCTGATGTCGGTCATGGTGCCGACGAGGCGAACCGGCTCGCCGCCCTCGCTCACCACCACGCCGCGATCGGAGACCGGGACGAAGCTCCCGTCGGCGCGGCGGAAGCGGTACTCGAGCTCCCAGCTCCGCTCTCCCCGCGCGATCGCCGTCTGGATCCCGCTCACGACGCGCTCGCGGTCGGCGGCGTGGATCCGGTCGTACCACCAGTCGGCGCCGGTGACCGAGAGGTCGGGCCACCCGAAGACCGGCTGCCCGTCGCCCCAGGTCACCCGGTCGCCGCGCAGGTCCCAGTCGCGCACGGCATCGCTGGTGGCCCGGGACGCCAGCCGGTAGCGCTCCTCGCTCGTCCGGAGCGCGACCTCGAGCGCCTTGCGGTCGGTCATGTCCTGCCAGGCGACGAGGACCTGGCGCCGGGCGCCGCTCGAGGCGGGCAGCGCCGTCACGGTCGCGAGCACCCATACGACCTCGCCCGTGCTCCGCACGCAGCGCTTTTCCCCGGTGTAGCTGGCGCATTCGCCGACCAGCAGGAGGCGGAGTGCCTCGCGGTCGGCGGCGCGGTCGTCCGGGTGGGTGGCCTCCTCGGCGAGCCCGCCGGCGAGGTCGGCCGGGGAGCGGCCGAGGAGGTCGGCCAGGGCAGGGTTGACCCGGACCCAGCGCCCGTCCGCCGACACCAGGCCCAGCGGCATGCCCGCCTGGTCCAGCGGGAGGTCACCCGGCGGTCCGCCGTTGCCGTGCCGGTGGGGCGGCTCCTCCCCGTGGTCTCCCCGGCGCGCCCCGAACTCGATCTCGGTGACGGCGCAGGCGGCCAGGTCCTGCAGCAGCGCCACCTCGCGCTCGGACCAGAGGCGGGGAACCGTGTCGATCACGCTGAGCGCGCCGACGACGTACCCCGGGCCCGTCACCAGCGGCACCCCGGCGTAGGCGACCCACCCCAGCTCCCGGACCGCCAGGCTGCCCCGGAGCACCGGGTGCCGCCGCACGTCGTCCACCACCAGCGCGGCGCCACTCTCGACCACGTGCCGGCAGATCGAGTACGCCAGCGGAGCCACGCGGCGGGTGGCCCAGGGCTCGGGGAGCCCGGTGGCGCTCTTGAAGAACTGCCGGTCATCGGTGACCAGGGAGATGAGCGCCACCGGCGCCCCGAGCAGCCGGGCCGCCATCCGGGTCAGGCGGTCGAAGCTCTCCTCGGGCGGGGTGTCGAGCAAAGCGGTGCGCCGAACGGCCGCGAGGCGCTCGGGGGCATCGGCGCGGAGGGATGAGGTCAGGGACACGTGGAGGTTGAATCTGCCGGGCCCCGGGCGCCGGTCAAGACGGGTCGGGAGCAGCTTGCCAGCCGGGAGCGACGGGCTATCTTCCCGCCGCTCCGTCCCGTTACCAGGACTTTACCATGCGCCTCCTCCCCCGCGACGAGAAGTTCTTCGACCTGTTCACCGCGGTGGCGGCCTACGGCACCGAGGCCGCGGGGCTGCAGCGCGACCTGCTGCGGGCCGACGCCGCCCACCGCACCGCCATCGTGGACCAGATCAAGCGGCTGGAGCACCTGGCCGATCAGGTCACCCACGAGGTGGTCTCACGGCTCGACCGGGTCTTCATCACGCCGCTCGACCGGGAGGACATCCACGTGCTGGCCTCCCGGCTCGACGACGTCATCGACCTGATCGACGGGACCGCGCGGCGGCTGCACATCTTCCGCGCCGGCGAAGCGCCGCAGGGGGCCATCCTCATCGCGGAGGTGATCGTGCAGGCGGTGACCGAGCTGCAGGGCGGGGTCGCGGCCCTGGAGAAGAACCGGGGCAACACGGTCCTCCAGGCGTGCGTCCAAGTGAAGCGGTTCGAGGAGGAAGGCGACTCCCTGTACCACGAGTGGCTGGGCCGGCTGTTCGAGGGGTCGCCGGACGCGCTGACGGTCATCAAGTGGAAGGAGATCTACGACAACCTGGAAAAGACGCTGGACTACATCGAGGACGCGAGCAACGTGCTCGAGTCCATCGCGATCAAGCACGGCTGAGCATGGACGGCACGGTCGTCTACATCCTGCTGATCGTCCTGGTCGCGCTCGTCTTCGACTTCATCAACGGCTTCCACGACAGCGCCAACTCGATCGCCACGGTGGTCTCTACCCGGGTGCTCACGCCCGGGGTCGCCGTCTTCTGGGCCGCCTTCTTCAACTTCATCGCCGCCTTCGTGGTGGGCACGGCGGTCGCGAAGACCATCGGCAGCGGCCTGATCGACATCAGCGTGGTGAGCCCCGACGTGGTGCTCGCGGGCCTGCTCGGCGCCATCGTGTGGGACCTGATCACCTGGTGGCTCGGCCTGCCCAGCTCCTCCTCGCACGCGCTGATGGGCGGGTACGCGGGGGCCGCGATCGCCAAGGCGGGATTCGGCGCGCTCCTGCTCGGCGGGTGGACGCTGCCGATCCTCTTCATCGTGGTCTCACCGCTGCTGGGCATGCTGATCGCCCTCACCCTGACCGTGATCCTCTCCTGGCTGCTGTTCCGCGCCCCGCCGGGACCGGTGGACCGCGTGTTCAGGCGGCTCCAGCTCCTCTCGGCGGCTCTCTATTCCCTGAGCCACGGCGCTAACGACGCCCAGAAGACCATGGGGATCATCGTGGGACTTCTGGTGGCGAGCCAGGCCCACTTCGCCGACGCGAGCGGGCTGCTGCAGCACTTCTACCTGACCAGCACCGACCACGTGCCGCTCTGGATCGTGCTCGCGGCGCACCTGGCGATCGCGCTGGGGACGGCGATGGGAGGGTGGCGCATCGTGAAGACGATGGGGTCGCGGATCACCAAGCTGCGGCCGTTCGGCGGGTTCTGCGCGGAGACGGCGGGCGGGATCAGCGTGCTCATCGCCACCGGCATGGGCGTGCCCGTGAGCACCACCCACACCATCACCGGGGCCATCGTCGGCGTAGGCGCCGCCCAGCGCCTCTCGGCGGTGAGGTGGGGCGTGGCCACCCGGATCGTGTGGGCCTGGGTGCTCACCATCCCGATGAGCGGGGCCATCGCGGCGGTGGCCTATCTGGTAATAGGCTAGTCAGGCCGCCCTGCTCACCCCCGCCGCCCGCATCGCGTCCCGGTAGTCCTCCAGCAGCTGGTCGTACACCTCGTCCCAGTTCCGCTCCGCCGCCGTACCCAGGGCGCCTTCGGCCAGCCGGCGGCGGAGCGCCCGGTCCTGGAGCAGCCGCGCCAGGCCGTCCTCGATCGCCCCGACGCTGTTGGGCGCCACCAGCCAGGCGTTTCGTCCGTGCACCGCGAACTCCAGCACACCGCCCGCGGCGGCCACGAGGGAGGGAAGCCCGGAGCCCATGGCCTCGAGCAGCGAGTTGCCGAACGTCTCGGTGGGCGAGGGGAAGGTGAAGATGTCGGCCGACGCGTAGGCGGCGGCCAGCTCCGCCCCGTGGAGCAGGCCGGGAACGTGCACCGCCGGAAGCTCGCTCCGTCGGATCGGCTCCTCCAGCGGCCCCCGCCCCACCAGCAGCAGCTGGGCCGACCCGCGCACCGGCGCGAGCCGCTCCCACGCCCGCAGCAGGAGCTCCAGGTTCTTCTCCCGGGCCAGCCGGCCGATGTAGGTGACCAGGAGGTCGCCCGGCTCCACCCCGTAGCGGGCCCGGTACGCATGGCTCCGGAAACGGGGATGGAAACACGCCGGGTCCACGCCGCGGCTCCAGATCCCCGTGTGGCGCACCCCCCGGGCATGCAGGTGCTCCTCGTAGACCCGGGACGGGCAGAGCACCCGGTGGGCCTGTCCGTAGAACCAGCGGAGATAGTGCCATCCCGCGCGTACCGCCCAGGGCACCCCGTAGCGTGCGGCGTAGACCTCGTAGTCGGTGTGGGCCGAGGCGATGACGGGCACGCCGAGCTGCCGGGCGGCCTTGAGGCCGGCCACCCCCAGCGAGAATTCGGTGGCCACGTGGACCACGTCCGGGCGGAAGCGGGCGAGGTCCTCGACCACGTCGCGCATCCGGGGAAACGCCCACTGGACGTCGGTGTAGAGGAAGAACGGCACGCTGGGTGACCGGTAGACCTCGGGTCGGTCGGCCGATCCCTCGGGGAGCGGGTACGTCGCGGAGTAGACCCGGACCACGTGCCCGCGCGCCTGCAGCGCCTCGGTGAGCCGGAGCAGGGTCACCCCGACTCCGCTCACCATGGGCCAGTAGACTTCCGAAAAGAGGGCTATGCGCACGTCGCAGGCTCGCGGCAGCGGTAACGTTCGGCGCCCGGCGGGACGACCCACCGACTTGCGTGTACCCTATGACGGGGCGGGGCGGCCGACAAGGACCGTATCCCGGCGCACGGGCGACGACCGGCCACGGCGATAGATTAGAGCCATGCGACTCCGGGAGCCCTTCAACGCCTGGTCCCACCTCGTCGGCCTCCTGCTGGCGGCGGCGGGCACGTGCGCGCTCCTCCTGCTAGCCGACCGGCAATCGGAGCGGCTGGCGTTCAGCGTCTACGGGGCCACGCTGA
This sequence comes from Gemmatimonadales bacterium, assembly GCA_036375015.1. Lineage (GTDB taxonomy): Bacteria > Gemmatimonadota > Gemmatimonadetes > Gemmatimonadales > GWC2-71-9 > CAVVWJ01. The sequence goes on along the minus strand of DASUSR010000052.1, from coordinate 2,770 downwards.
TCCTGCTGTACGCGGCGAGCACCGTGTACCACGCGCTCACCGTCTCGCCCGCGCGTCTGCGGGTGCTCCGGACCCTCGATCACATCGCCATCTACTTCCTGATCGCGGGCACCTACACCCCGGTGGCGCTGCTCACCCTCGACGACATGTGGGGCTGGATGCTGCTCGGCTCGGTCTGGGCCGTGGCGGGCGCGGGGATCCCGTTCAAGGTGCGCTACCTGGATGCCCCGGTCTGGCTCTCGACGGCGACCTACCTGGCGATGGGGCATCTGGCGCTGCTCGCCGCCGGCCCGATCGCGCGGGAGGTCGGCCCGGGCGGGCTCGCCTGGCTGGTGGCCGGAGGACTGGCGTACACCGTCGGCGCGGTCATCTTCACCCGGGAGCAGCCGGACCCGCTGCCGCACAGGTTCGGCTATCACGGCCTGTGGCACGTGCTGGTGCTCGTGGGCAGCGCCTGCCACTACGGCTTCATGGTGTTCCACGTGCTTCCCGGATGACCCCCGCCCGATGACCTCAGCCCGATCCGGTGATTCGGTCCGCGTGCTGGCCGGACCGGTGCCCGGCGCCGAGCGGGTCGTGACCCCCGAGGCGCTCGAGTTCGTCGCCCGGCTCACCCGGCGCTTCGCGGGGGAGCGGGACGCACTGCTGGCCCGGCGGATCGACCGGCAGCGCCGGTTCCTGGCCGGCGAGCTGCCCGACTTCCTGCCCGAGACCGAACCGGTGCGTGCCGGGGAGTGGCGGGTGGCCTCCGCCCCGGCGGACCTCGACGACCGCCGGGTCGAGATCACCGGCCCCACCGACGCCAAGATGATGATCAACGCCCTCAACTCGGGCGCCAACGTCTTCATGGCCGACTTCGAGGACGCGCTCTCGCCGCCGTGGCACAACGTGGTGGCGGGTCAGCTCAACTGCATGGATGCGGTGCGGGGCACGCTGGAGTTCCGCAGCCCGGAGGGCAAGGAGTACCGGCTCGAGCCGCCGCTCGCCACGCTGGTGGTGCGGCCCCGGGGCTGGCACCTGGAGGAGAAGCACGTCACCGTGGACGGCCGCCGGGTGCCGGCGTCCATCTTCGACTTCGCCCTCTACTTCTTCCACAACGCGCACGAGCTGCTGGGTCGCGGAAGCGGCCCCTACTTCTATCTGCCCAAGCTGGAGAGCCACCTCGAGGCGCGGCTCTGGAACGCGGTGTTCGACGCCGCGCAGGAGGCGCTCGGCATCGCGCGGGGAACGATCCGGGCCACGATGCTCATCGAGACCATCGTGGCGGCGTTCGAGATGGAAGAGATCCTGTACGAGCTCCGCACCCACGCGGCCGGTCTCAACGCCGGGCGCTGGGATTACATCTTCAGCGTGATCAAGAAGCTGGGTCACCGGCCGGAGTTCGTGCTGCCCGACCGCGGCCAGGTGACCATGGCGGTGCCGTTCATGGAGGCGTACACCGAGCTGCTGGTGGCCACCTGTCACCGCCGGGGGGCGCACGCCGTCGGGGGGATGGCAGCCTTCATTCCCTCCCGCCGGGACGCGGAGGTGAACCGCACGGCGCTGGCCCGAGTCCGGGAGGACAAGCACCGCGAGGCCAGCCGAGGCTTCGACGGGGCCTGGGTGGCGCACCCCGACCTGGTGCCCACCGTACGCGAGGTGTTCGACGCCGTGCTCGGCGGGCGGCCCCACCAGAAGGACCGGCTCAGGGACGACGTCGAGCCCAGTCGGGAGCGGCTGCTGGACGTCCGAATCCCGGGCGGGCGGGTCACCGAGGCCGGCGTGCGGGGCAACATCAGCGTAGCCCTGCAGTACCTCGAGGCCTGGCTGCGGGGCTCGGGGGCGGTGGCGATCAACAACATGATGGAAGACACCGCCACCGCGGAGATCGCACGGGCGCAGCTGTGGCAGTGGATCCGCCACCGGACCCCCACGGAGATGGGGGAGCCGGTCACGCTGGAGCGGGTCCGCGGGCTGCTGGCCGAGGAGCTGTCCCGTCTCCGGAGCACGGCTCCTTCGGGGAACCGGCTGGAGGAGGCGGGGCAGTTGCTCGACGGCCTGGTGGGCGCGGCGAAGTTCCCGGAGTTCCTGACCCTGGAGGCGTACGGGAAACTGGCCTAGAAACACCCGAGTCGAGCACCGGAGAGGTCCGGGGACCCTCGGGGCTCGACTCTGGAAGGGCGCGAAGCGCGCCACTGGGGCGGCTGGGGTCGAACCAGCAACCTCCCGGTTAACAGCCGGGCGCTCTGCCGATTGAGCTACACCCCAAGAACGGCTGGCACTATGAGGACCATGAGGTTACAGCGGGACGCGGGGCAGGGTCAAGGCCGCGGGCGAACCTTGACCCCTCTTCGTGGTACCACAAGCTTACCAGCATCGTCTCCGAGACGTCCCGTCCGCGCGTTATCGTCGCGTCCGACGCTCCCCTTTGCCCGCAGCACTCGCCCTCCATGTGGAAGGAGCCTCGCGGCATGAACCGTCCCGTCACCCTCTCCATCAACGGCGCCCAACACGCCGTCCAGGTGGAGCCCCGCACGCTCCTGGTGCACGTGCTGCGGGATGACCTCAACCTCACCGGCACGCACATCGGGTGCGACACCAGCCAGTGCGGGGCCTGTACCGTCCTGATCGACGGGCACGCGGTGAAGAGCTGCACCGTGCTCGCGCTCCAGGCGGAGGGGCACCGGATCACGACCATCGAAGGGGTCGGGAGCGCCGACGCGATGCACCCGATCCAGCAGGGATTCTGGGAGAAGCACGGGCTCCAGTGCGGGTTCTGTACGCCCGGGAT
>DASUSR010000051.1:0-11065 GCA_036375015.1 Gemmatimonadales bacterium | reverse complement strand
CGGGCGGCGCTGTTCGCTCCGTGGACGCGACGCGGTGCGCAGCAATCACTGGGTGCGGCCACCGCGTCCGCGGAGGCCGCGGCCCGGGCAGTGGGCGGTGTGCTGCTGCCGGTGGGCGCCGCGTGGGCGGCGGCGCTGGAGGCGGATCCGACGGCGCCGCTCTACGCCGGAGACGCCTACCACCCCGCTCCCGCCGGCACCATGCTGGCCGCGCTGACGATCTACCAGCGGCTGTTCGGCGAGGACGTCCGGAATCTCCCCGCGCACTTGCTCACCCGGGTGCCGGGATTGGGCCTCAGTGCCGGCGAGGTGGAGGCGCTGGCGGCCGCTGCCCACGCGGCCGCCGGCGGACGCCCGCCCGATCCGGCGACGCCGGTGCCCGCCGATACGACCCGGAGCTCTCCCGGCTCCGGACCTTGCTGAGAGCCGGGTCCCCGCCGTCGCGCCGGCGCCAGGGCTGCGCGCGGCCGGGTCAGCCCGGGGGGACCAGGCGCACCGGCACGCCCAGGAACGCCTCGTAGCGCTCCGCCGCCAGCCGGAGCGCGCGCGCGCCCGCGGGGTCGAGCCGCGCGAACAGGTTCGTCTCCAGCGCCACCCCGCCCCGGGTCGTCGCCCGGCGCCAGGTACCGGCGCGCTTTCCCCCCACGATCACCGGTCGCAGCCAGTCGTCGCTCCAGCGCGCCTTTCCGCGGGCGCGGGGCAGATCGGGCAGCGCGGCGTCCTTGTAGCCGAGAATGAGCTCGTCGAACTCCGGGATCAGGTAGGCCCGGGGGCGGGCCCGCGGCGGTGCCCCCGCGTCAGGCGACAGCCAGTAGGTCTCCCGGGCCACATCCACCCGGGCCAGCCGGTCCTGCACCAGCGAGAGCCCGAGCCTGGCGTCGGCCCGGGTGAGACTGGCCCACCAGGCGAAATGCCGGAGCCCGGCCGGTCCGTGTCCCGTGAAGAACCGGAGCGTCAGCTCGGCCAGCGCCTCCTCTCCCTCCGGCACCCCCGCGGCCGGTACGCGTTCCTCCAGCAGGGCGTACGTTTGATGCTTACCCCGCGGCGCGCCGCTGCACACGAGCCCCGTGAGCTCGGCCTCGGCCACGATGTAGGCCAGCCGCTGGCCGCGCGCCACGATCCCGGCCCGCCCCAGCGCGTCGGCCAGCTCGCTGCGCGTGAGATGCCGGCCGTCCCGCAGCGCGCGCTCGAACACCGCGTGGCAGCGGCGGAACACGGCAGGACCCAGCTCCAGCCGAGGGTACTGATACGCCGATTGCGCCAGGACCCTCGGTCCGGTGAGCCGCAGGAGCCAGCGGATGTCGGCGGGGGTGACGAAGTGCCAGGTGGGGCGGAGGACATGGGTCCGGAGGATCCGGCCCGCGCTGAACGCACGGTCCACGGCCGCGTCGGTCCCCTGCCGGAGGCGCTGGGCGAGCGACCATTTGGCGCCCGGGTAGTCCTGGGACTGCACACCCAGGAGCAGGCGCACCACGTCTTCCGGACGCTCCAGCGGAGGGCCGGCCAGGCGCTGGGCGTGGAGCCGCCGCCGCAGCAGGTCCACCCGCTAGGGGGAGCCGGACGGGTACGCGCCCGAGTTGCCGATCACCGTCTCGAGATCCGCCGGGGAGCGCTTGCGGCACTCGCGCCTGAGGTCCTCGATGTCGGCCGCGAGAAACTGTCCGAGGAAGCTGTCCCGTAGTATCTCGAAGGCGGGCAGCTCCTTCTTGGCCGTGGAGTTGGAGTAGAGTGCGATGATCGCGCGCTGGTCGAAGCTGTAGAACGAGTACGTCGGGTACCGGCCGAAGAGCCAGACGTCGATCGGCTTGCGGGCGTCGCGCCCCAGCCGCGCGAAGTACCGGTAGGCGTCGGCCACCAGGGCGGGGATGAGGGGGCCGTCGTCGAAGTGCTTTTCCAGCGAGAACAGGAGCTCGTGGCTCTCGAGGTCGGGGAGGAACAGCTCCAGGGTGCTCTCCGGCCGGGCCAGGAAGGCCTTGATCGCCGCGTCGTGGTTCTCCCGCCAGCGGCGGGAGTGGATGAAGAAGAGCTCCATCCGGGTGGCGCCGGCGATCAGCTCCTCGAACCGGGGCACCAGCCGGCTGAACGCCCCCACGTGGACCAGGCCGCCGAAAGCATGGGGGGGAGTCGGAGCAGCGGTCATCGGGGCTCGTCCTGGGTGGGTGCGCGCCGCGGATGTTACCCCGCACCGGCCCGGCTCAGCAAGCACCGCACCCCTTGGCGTCACGGAGTGAGCCCGATCACCAGCGCGGGAGCGAGCGTATGCTATTCTGGCTGGCCATGCCGTCACGCAGCGAGCAGGGCACGCCGCGTCGCGTGCTGAGCACGACGGACGCAGTCGTGATGATCGTCGGGCTGGTGCTCGGCGCGGGGATCTTCCGCGCCTCACCCGTCGTGGCCGCCGGCGCCGGCACCGAGGCCGCCTTTCTCGGGCTCTGGGTGCTGGGCGGGGCGATCTCGCTGGTGGGTGCGCTCTGCTACGCCGAGCTGGCGAGCACCTACCCGGACGCCGGCGGAGAGTATCACTTCCTCACCCGGGCCTTCGGCCGGCGGGCGGGCTTCCTCTGCGCCTGGTCCCGGATCGCCGTGGTGCAGACCGGCTCCATCGCCATTCTCGCGTACGTGGTCGGGGACTACGCCGCGCCGCTCTTCGCGCGTGGCGACTCCGCCGCGCTCTCGGCCACCATCGCCGCCGCCGTCGTGATCGTGCTTACCGCGCTCAACCTGCTCGGGCTTCGGCTGGGCTGCCGCGCCCAGTACGTGCTCACCGGGCTCGAGGTGCTGGGTCTCGCGGCGGTGGCGATCGCCGGGTTCCTCCACGCGGCGCCGGAGAGTGCCGCGCAGGCCCAACCGGCCACCGGGCCCGGGCTCGGGCTCGCCATCGTCTTCGTGCTTCTCACCTTCGGCGGGTGGAGCGAAGCCGCCTACCTCTCCGCCGAGCTGCGCGACGACCGACGCGGGGTGAGCCGCACCCTGGCCTGGGGCATCGGCGTCATCACCGTGCTCTACCTCGTGGCCAACGCGGGGTACGTGCACGGGCTCGGGCTCGCCGGTCTGGCGGCGTCCACCGCCCCGGCGGCCGACGTCGTGCAGGCGGCCGGCGGCGCCGGGCTCGCGGCGGCGGTGAGCGTCGCGGTGGTGGTCGCGGCCCTCTCGTCCGCCAACGCCACCATGATCACCGGGGCGCGGAGCAGCTACGCGATGGGCCGCGACGTGCCGGCGCTCGGTTTTCTCGGCACCTGGCGCAGCGATCAGAGCGCCCCTACCCACGCCCTGCTCGCCCAGGGCGCGGTCGCCCTGTTCCTGGTCGGGTTCGGCGCGGTGGCCCGCCAGGGGTTCGAGGCGATGGTGGCGTACACCGCGCCGGTCTTCTGGCTGATCCTCTTCGGCAGCGGGCTCGCCCTCATCGTGCTCCGCCGCCGGGATCCGGCGGCGGACCGCCCGTTCCGGGTGCCGCTCTACCCGTTGACCCCGATTCTCTTCTGTCTCGCGTCGGCATTCATGCTGTACTCCAGCGTCGCCTACGCCGGCGCCGGCGCGCTGCTCGGCCTCGCGGTCGCGTTCGCCGGCCTGCCCCTGCTCGCGCCCCGGCGCGGCGCGGCCCCGGTCGAGCCGGTCGTGGATGCACCGCCCGCCTCAGGAGGTCCCGTATGACCGTCAGGCTGCTCGGTCCGCTCGCCGCGCTGGCGGTGGCCCACCCGATGGTGGCCCAGGACGCGCCGTCGCGGAGTCCCGACGTGCATTTCGTCCCCACCCCCATGGAAGTCGTGACCGCCATGCTGGCGGTCGCGAAGGTCGGGCCCGACGACATCGTCTACGATCTCGGCAGCGGCGACGGGCGCATCGTCATCACCGCCGCCTCGCGGCGCGGCGCACGGGGCATCGGCATCGACATCGACCCCGAGCGGATCAAGGAGAGTCGCATCAATGCCGACTCGGCCAAGGTCAACGACCGGGTGACCTTCCGCCGGGCGGACCTGTTCGAGACCGACCTGCGGAAGGCGAGCGTCGTCACCCTCTATCTCCTGCCGCTGCTCAACGTGCGGCTCCGGCCGAAGCTCTACCGCGAGCTGCGCCCGGGCACCAGGATCGTCTCCAACGCATTCGACATGGGGGACTGGAAGGCCGACAGCGTTCTGGAGGTGCCGGGCGAGATCGGGGGAACCCACATGGTCTACTACTGGGTGCTGCCCGCCGACCTGAGCGGCGAGTGGACCGTGACGCCGGAGGGCGGCAAGCCCATCCAGTTGAGCCTGGAGCAGCGGTTCCAGCAGCTCACCGGCCGCGCGGTGCTGGACGGCGGCGAGGTGGCGCTCGACACCACCCGGATCGTGGGCGACAGCGTGCGCTTCACCCTGCGGGAACCGGGCTCGAGCCGGGCTCGCGTGCTCCGGTTCGCCGGCCGCGCGAGCGGCGACCGGGCGAGCGGAACGGTCGCGGAGACAGGGGGCGGTGAGCGGAAGTGGAGCGCGGTGCGCAAGGGACGCGGCCGGGGGCCGCTCCCGCCCGAAGACTCACAGTAGGCCGGCTGCCGCGGGTCCGTCCCGGCCGGCCGCTCTCCGGCGCACGGCGCCGGGCGGGGAGCCGATGAACCGCTTGAAGGCCCGGCTGAAGGCCGCCTCCGACTGATACCCCAGCCGGCTCGCCAGCTCGGCGAGCCCGGCGTCGCCTTCGCGCAGCCAGGTCCAGGCCACCTGCATCCGCCAGCGGGCCAGGTAATGCATGGCCGGCTCGCCGACCAGCTCGGTGAAGCGGGCCGCGAAGGCCGAGCGGGACATCGCCACCTCCGCGGCCAGGGAGGCCAGGGTCCAGGGACGTGCCGGCTCGCGGTGCATCAGCAGGATGGCGCGGCCGATCTGGCGGTCTCGCAGCGCCCCGAGCCAGCCGGTCCGCGCCGCCGGATCCTCTTCCATCCACGACCGGATGAGCTGGATCACCAGCACGTCGGCGAGCCGGGTGATCACCGTCTCGCCGCCCGGCCGGAGCTCTCCCGCCTCCTCCGCCATGAATCGCAGCGTACTCCGCACCCACTCCGGCTGACGCGCACGCGACGCCTCCAGCGTGATGATCCGGGGCAGGAGCGCGACGAGGTGCCGCGCGGCGGGCCCGTCGAACCGCGCCACGCCGCAGACCAGGCTCGCCGCCTCGCCCCCGCCGCCGTGGCGGAGCAGCTCGTAGCACTCGCTCACCCGGTCCCGGGGGAGGTCGAACAGGTCGGGCGCGAGCGCCCCCGGCTCGCTCACCAGCCGGTGGCCCTCGCCGTGGGGCACCAGCGCGAGATCGCCCGCCTTGAGCGCCACGGGCTCGACACCCTCCGTCTCCAGCCAGCAGCGGCCCGCGGTCACCACGTGGAACATGAGACAGTTCTCGAGCGGGGGCAGGGCCAGCCCCCACGGGGCGGTGAACTCCGACCGGCAGTAGAGGGTGCCGGTCAGCCGCAGGAAATGCAGCGTCTCACCCAGCGGGTCGACCGGTGTCCAGGTGCTGGTCGGGTCCATGTCCCCAATATGCCCAGCGGTGACCGACAGTCCAACATTTCTGGACGATTGGGCATAACTCGGCGACTTGTGATCATTGTCAGTCCCCGCTCCGCCTACGACATTGGACGCCGGGCAAATCACAGGGAGGGGACATGTTCGCTGTCATGGGAGCCACCGGCCGGGTCGGCCGGAGCATTGCCGAGCAGCTGCTGGAGCGGGGGGATCGGGTGCGGGCGCTGGGCCGGTCCCGGGAGAGGCTGGCGGAGCTCGCCGCCGCGGGCGCCGAGGTCCGGGCGGGCGACGCGGCGGATGCGGGGTACCTCACCGACGCCTTCGCCGGGGCCGACGCGGTCTACACCCTGCTGCCGTACGACGTGGGGACCACCGACTACTTCGGGGACCAGCGGCGAGCCGGGGAGGCGATCGTACGGGCCGCACGGGAGAGCGGCGTGCGCCATCTCGTCTTTCTCAGCTCGCTCGGCGCCGATCGGCCCTCCGGCACCGGTCCGATCGCGAGCCTGGCCGAGCAGGAGGAGCGGTTACGGCGCCTCGACGGCGTGCATCGGCTCGTCCTCCGTCCGGGGTACTTCTTCGAGAACTTCGCGGAGGCGCTCGCGGCCATCCGGCGGCACGGGGTGTACGCGGACGCCTACCAACCGGACCTCGCTTTTCCGATGGTCGCCACCGGGGACGTGGCCCGCGCGGCAGCGGAGGCGCTGGTGCGCCGCGACTGGCAGGGCCTCGTGGTCCGGGAGCTGCTCGGGCCGCGGGATCTGAGCCTCGCCGAGGCCACCCGGATCCTCGGGGGCCACCTCGGCCGGCCCGATCTGGACTATGTGCGGCTCCCCTACGCCGATGTAGTCCGGGCGCTGGTCGAGCTGGGGTTCTCGGAGCAGGTCGCCGGTCTCACGGTGGACCTCGCCCGGGCGGTCAACGAGGGGCGGGTTCGGTCCGCGGCCGGGCGCACGGCGGAGAGCACCACGGCCACCGGTTTCGAGGAGTTCGCGGGTGAGCTGGTGCGGGCACACGCGCTGACCTGACCGCGCCGCAGGTCACGGCCAGGGCACGGCCCGCCGCCAGCGTGTTCCATGCTCGCCGACCTGATCACGCTGTCGCGCTTCCCGGTGCTCCTCGCCTGCGTCCTCACGCTCTATCTCGGCTCCGCCCCGGTGCGTCTCGCCGGGGCGGCGCTGCTCTTCGTCGGGCTCATGCTCGATACGGTGGACGGGGCGGTGGCCCGGCGGTCGGGCCGCACGACGCTGGCCGGCAGCGTGCTCGACATCGCCGCCGACCGCGCCTACGAGCTGGTGCTCTGGGTCTGCTTCGCCGACCTCGGTCTGATTCCCGTGGCCATCCCGCTCGTCGTCATCGCCCGCACCACCCTCACCGACGCCCTGCGTACCATCGGCGTGGTCGCGGGCGTCGCACCATTCGACCAGGAGCGGTCTGCGCTGGGACGCTTTCTGGTGAGCTCCGCCTGGACGCGGACTGGCTACTCGGCCAGCAAGGTGGTGGCTTTCTGCGGGCTCGCGGTGGCGCAGGCGCTGGGCGGGGCCGCCGGGCCGGCCCTCGGGGCTCTCCGGGTGGCGGCCTGGGTCGCAGTGTCCCTGTGCCTGCTGCGCGGGCTGCCCGTCATCGTGGGGACGCTGCTTCGGGGAGTCACAGCCTCGGATGCCGCTCGCGATCCGGGGTGTCCGCGTCGCGACTGCCCGGCCGAGCCCGCGGCGTGCGCTCGGTCGTCACCTTGTGCTTCCCTTCACGCTTGAGATCCACCTTCTGCTGGTGGGTCAACTTGCGGCCGGCCTTGGTTCGCTGCTTGCTGGCGCCGGTGGTGCCTCCCACCTGGCTGGCGGTCTTTCCCTCGCGCTTCGCCCGCTTGGCGGTCCGCCGCCGCTCGCCGGCATCGCCCTCCATCTGCTTGCGCATCGCTCCTCCTCGAGGTCGGCCCGTGTCGTCCCAGATACATGCCCTGACGCGCGCGGTACCGTGATCTCTCTCACCGCCGGGGGCGCTCCCGGGGGCGAGGTTGTCGCTCCACCCGCGCGGAGGATGCATGCCGACACTGCAGGAGGGGCTCGACCGACTCGTCGCCTTTCCCCCGACGACGTTTCCCGTCCTGAGCCTGTACCTGAACACCGAGCCGGACCAGCACGGGAAGGACGACATCGAGCGTTTCCTGCGGCGGGAGCTGCCCGCCCGAGGGCGCACCTTCGCTCCGCGGAGCTCGGAGCGCGAGAGCTACGAGCGGGATGTGGCCCGGATCGAGCGCTGGGTGGCGGAGGAGCTGCGCCCCTCGTCCAACGGGGTGGCGATCTTCGCCTGCGCGGGGGCGGATGACTTCTTCGAGGCGGTACAGCTCGACGTCCCGGTGCGGGAGCACCGGCTCTACGTGTACCACCAGCCGCACCTCTACGAGCTGGCCCGGCTCACCGACGCCTATCCCCGATACGCCGCGGTGGTGGTGGACAGCCAGCTCGCCCGGATCTTCGTCTTCGCGCTCGGCGGCACGACGAGCCAGGCCGAGGTGGACAACCCGACCACCAGCCGAACCCAGGCCGGCGGGTGGTCCCAGGCCCGCTACCAGCGCCACGTGGATGAGCAGCGGCAGCAGCACGCCAAGGAAGTCGTGGCGGAGCTCGACCGGATCGTCCGGGCCGACGATATCCGGCACATCGTGCTCGCCGGCGACGAAGTGATCGTCCCGGCGATCAGGGAGGAGCTGCCGCCGCACCTGCAGGAGAAGGTAGTGGACGTGGTCCGGCTCGACATCACCACGCCCGAGCACGAGGTGCTCGCGGCCACGCTGGAGAGCATCCGGGCGCAGGACGTCCGGGAGGACGCCGACCGGGTGCGTCGCGCGCTCGAGGGCTATCGCGCCCGCGCGCTCGGGGTGGCCGGGATCCGCGACACGCTGGTGGCGCTCACCAGGGGCCAGGTGGGCGAGCTCCTCATCGCCGCCGACTTCGAGTCGCGCCACGCCGAGCCGGTGCCGCGCGACTCGCCGCTGCTGCCGCCGGAGGTCGCCATGCAGCTTCCCGACGAGGCGGCCGAGGTGGACCTGGCCGACGAGCTGGTGAGCCGGGCCCGCAGCACCGACGCGATCGTCTCATTCATCGAGGACCCGACGCTGCTGGCCGAGGTGGACGGCGTGGCCGGACTCCTCCGATTCACGCTGTGAGGATCACATGGGCAAGAAGAAGCGGGGAAACTACAACCAGGATCACTTCAAGGTCGGCGGCAGCCCGCAGCCGGGCGACGACATCGTGCAGGAGCGCCAGAAGCGGCGCCTCGCCGAGCAGCAGTCCGAGCCGCCGCGGCCGGCCAAGGCCGACGAGCCCGCGATCCCGGAGGACGCGGACTGATCGCGCGGGTCCTCGATGAGTTGCTCGCGCGGCCTCAGGTTGCCGGAGCGCCGAACGATCCGTTGATCTCGGCGAACGGCACCGCGCCGGCCAGGCTGGAGAACGTCCCCTGCTCCGCGATCTCGGCGGCGGCGGTGAGGAAGCCGGTCCACGCGGCGCGGGCCAGCGCCCCGCCCACGCTGATGCGACGCACTCCCATCCGGGCCAGCTCGGCTACGGTCGCGAAATCGCTGCCCACCAGCACGTTCACCGGATGGGGCGCCACCGCCTCGACCACCGCCGCGATTTCCGCCCGGGTCCGGATGCCCGGCGCATAGAGGCAGTCGGCTCCGGCCTCGGCGTAGGCCTCGAGGCGGCGGAGCGTCTCCGCGAGGTCGGGCCGACCCACGATGAACCCTTCGGAGCGCCCGGTCAGGAGCACGCCGGTGCCGCTCACGTCGATCGCCTTCCGTGCGGCGCGGACCCGCTCGACCGCCAGCGCGAAGTCGAAGAGCGGGCGGGCCCGGTCGCCGGTCGAGTCCTCGATCGAGAGCCCCGCGACACCGGTCTGCACCGCCGCCGCCACGTTCGCCATGACCTGGTCCGGCTCCACCGCGAAGCCGCCCTCGAAGTCGCCGTTGACCGGGAGCCCCACTCCGCCCGCGATCGCCCGGAAATGGGCCAGCGCGTCGGCGAGGGTGAGCTGATTGTCGGGGCGGCCCTGCGACCAGGCGAAGCCGGAGCTCGTGGTGGCGAGCGCGGGAAAGCCGAGCCGGGCCAGCGTCCGCGCGCTGCCGAGGTCCCAGGGGTTGGGCATGACGAAGCAGCCGGACTGGTGGAGCCGGCGGAAGGTGCGGCAGCGGTCGGCCTGGAGGGTCATGCGGAGCTACTCCAGTCCGCTCGGCAGGTGGGGCGCGGAGAGCAGGGCGCCGAAGGCGCGCCAGCGCCCGTCGGTGGCCTCGCCGGCGGTGCGCGCCACCCAGGACGCCGCCAGGTCCCGGCCCAGATTGTAGTTGATGACGTAGCTGCGGTAGGTGTCGATGAAGCGCAGGTTCTTGGCCGCTTCCTCCGGAGTGATCAGCCAGTAGCGCTGCATGGCGGCCCGGGCCCCCGCCGCGTCGAGCGCGCCGTCGAGGTAGCGTCTCGCGACCTCGTTCCGCGCGTAGTTGAGTGCCACCATGATGCGGCGTACCTCGGCGTTCGGCTCCGCCAGCGAGGGATCCAGCCCGGCGAGCGGGAAGAGGGAGTCCCGCTCGAACGCCACCCGCGCGCCGGGTGGGAAGGCCATGTCGATCCCGAAGTTCGCGGTCCCCTCGGCGATCAGCGATTGGGGACTGAACAGCGGGTACATCGAGAACTCGACCCAGCCGCGCTCCCGCACCAGCGCCTGCTCCAGCAGCGCGTTGTAGACGTGGTGGCCGGGATAGCCCTCGTGGCAGGCCAGGTCCACCGCACGGTCCAGCGGCACCGGGAAGTCGAGGTTGACCTGGATCAGGCTGCGATAATCGCCCTTGTACCAGTTGTAGGCGTTCCAGGGGGTGTCCTTGACGTACTCCAGGTCGAAGCGCTCGCCGGACGGGAGGTCGAGCTGGGCGAGAGTCCGGCCCCGACACGCCGCGATGGCGGTCTTGAACACCGTGTCCACCCGTCCCGCGGGAAGCATCAGGCGGTCGCGGAAGCGCTGGTAGCGCCGGGCGAGGGGGCCGCGCCCGGGCAGCAGGGTATCCAGGCGGGCGAGCAGCGAGTCGAAGTGCGCGTCCGGGTAGTGCGGCGGGGCGACATCGTAGAGGGCGCGCGCCTCCTCGTCGAACTCGAGCCGCTCGCCGCCGAGCATCCGCGCCCGCGCGGCCATCGAGCCGAGCTGGACACGCAGGTAGCGGTGGCGCTGGGCGACGAGGGTATCGCCGTAGGCCGGTGTCTCGGCGCCCAGAGCGGCCAGAAGCGACTCCGCGGCCGCGCGGATCTCCGCCACCGACAGCGACTCCGCCTCCGCCGCTGAGCGGAGGGAGTCGGGCCCGTAATAGGCATCCACGTAGTTGGGGTCGTGCCGTCCGAGCGCGAGCCCGAGGGTCACGTAGCGGCGCGCCACCGGATCGAGGCGTGCGGGGTCCGCCGGCGCCGCCCGCCCGGGTCCGCAGCCGACCAGGACGAGCAGCGCCGCGAAGGCGAGTCGCATGAGGCGGGTCACACTGAGGGGGACAAGCCGGAGCCCGACGCCGGCCTATACCGTGCGGATCGCGGCACGCA
>DASUSR010000050.1:0-7710 GCA_036375015.1 Gemmatimonadales bacterium | reverse complement strand
ACCCGGCGCAGCATCGCCACGTGCGCGCTGAACGTGGAGAGGCTCGCGGCGATGGACTGGCGGTCGCCGATGTCGGCATAGTACCCGCCGAACACCGGCAGCCGGCTGCCGGGCCCCACCGGCGGCACGATCCCGCTCTGCGCCAGCGCGGCCGCCAGCGCCACCGCCTTGAGCAGCACCGTCTTCCCGCCGGTGTTGGGGCCGCTGATCAGCAGGGTCCGCTCGCTCGCGTCGAGATCGAGGTCGAAGGGCACGACCGGATCCCCGCCCACCAGCAGCAGCGGGTGTCGGCCGTTCACGATGCGGAGCGAGTCCGGCGCGAGCGCCACCTCGGGCACCTCGCCGTCCACCGCCACGGCGTAGCGGGCCCGGGCCACCAGGTCGTCCACCGCGATGCACATTTCCACGATGCCGCGCAGCGCGGCCAGCTCGGGACGGAGCAGCCCGGTGAGATCGCGCAGCACCCGGAGCGTCTCCCGCTCCTCGGCCACCTCCGCTTCGCGGAGCGCGTTGCCCAGCTCGATCGCGGCCGACGGCTCCACGAACAGGGTGCCGGCGCTCCCCGACTCGTCGTGCACGATGCCGTCGGGCCGGTGACGGGAGTCGCGCCGCACCGGGATCACGTAGCGCCCGCCGCGCACCGTGACGGTCGCGTCCGCCGGCGCCGCGCCCGCGTCGAGCCCGCGGAGCAGCCCCTCGAGACGGCGGATCAGCCGGGTACGCGCCTGGTGCACCTCGCGCCGTGCCGCGGCCAGCGCGGGGCTGGCGCCGTCGAGCACCGTGCCTTCGGCGTCGAGCGACTGCTCCAGCCGGCGCTCGATGCGCTTGTCGGGGAGGGGCTGAGCCAGCGCAGCGGCGAGGGGGGCCGTCTCCTCCACCCGCCGGAGCTCGGCGTGCACCGCCCGCGCGGCCGCGAGGACGCGGTGGACGGCGGCGAGCTCGGGACCGTCGAGCACGCTGCCCTCGATCCTGAGCCGGGCCAGCGCGCGGGTGACATCCGGAATGGCCTCGGCGCGGAGTACGTCTCCCCGGCGGAAGAGCCCCGTCACTTCTCCCGCCCGGGCCAGCTCCAGGCGGATCCAGTCCACGTCCTCCGTCGGGCGGCGGGCCAGGAGCCGGGCCGCGCCCATCGGCCCCGCGGCGAACCCGGCGGCGAGCGCGAGCACCGCCTCGAACTCGATGGTCTCCAGCGCGTCGGCGCACCGGCCGACCGGCAAAGGCGACGGGGTGCCGGCCTGCATGCTGGTCGGCACCCCGTCGGGAGTCACGTGTTCCACCGGCGACATCACCCTGCCTGCAGCTCCTCGCGAACGATCTGGTTGACCACCTTGCCCTCGACCCGGCCCTTGTACCGGGGCAGCACCTGGCCCATCACCTTGCCGAGCTCGCGGGTGCCGCCCGCGATCACCTCGCGGACCGCGACCCGGATCTCCTCGGGGTCCACCGCCGGAGGGAGAAACTCCTCCAGCACGCGGATCTGGGCCTCCTCGTTCTGCGCCAGCTCGGGACGATTCGCCTTGCCGTACTGCTCGGCCGCCTCCCGCCGGAGCTTGATGCCCTTGCGGACCACCTCCACCACTTCCGGGTCGGCGGGGGCCCGCCCCAGCTCGATCTCGCGGTTCTTGAGATTGGCCAGGATGGTGCCGAGGACCAAAGTCCGGTGCTTGTCCTGCGCCTTCCGGGCCGCGTTCATGGCGGCCCGGATGGATTCGGCCAGACTACCCTCGGGGGACACGGGGGCCCCGGCGGTTCTTGCGGACGGCGGCGTTCATCTTCCGCTTCCGCTTTTCGCTCGGCTTCTCGAAGTGGCGATGCTTCCGCAGGTCGGAGAGAATCCCCGCCTTTTCGCACTTCTTCTTGAAGCGCTTGAGCGCCCGCTCGAAGCTCTCATCATCGTGAATGATGACTTCCGGCATTCCTGTGATCACCCCTCTCGGCCCACGATGGGCGTAAATGGTAGAGAGTCGCCAATTTAGCCGGTCGGCGACCCTCGGGCAAGCGAGCCATCGCGGGCTCAGCCGGGCGGCCAGGTCATCCGGCGGCCGCCCAGCACGTGAAAGTGCAGGTGATCGACGCTCTGCCCTGCATCGCCGCCGGTGTTCGTGACGATGCGATAGCCCCCCGCGTCCAGCCCGAGCTCCGCCGCCACCCCGGCGGCGAACGCCAGCGTCCGCCCCAGCAGCGCCTCGCCCTCCGGGCTTCGGGCGTCCCGGACCGCGGGCACGTGGCTGGTGGGAATCACCAGGACGTGGGTCGGCGCCCTCGGGTCGATGTCCCGGAACGCCACCGCGTCGGGCGAGCGCTTGACGATCTGCGCCGGAACCTCGCCGGCCACAATCCGACAGAAGAGACAATCAGCCATCGTGCCCCCGGAGTCGTGCCGACTGGACCGCTGCCGCGGCGGCCACCGCGGCCGTCTCGAATCGGAGAATATGCGGCCCGAGGCGGACCGCCCGGTAGCCGGACGCTTCAACGGCGTCCCGCTCGCCGTGGGTGAGCCCACCCTCGGGCCCGATGACGATGGTGCACGCCCCCTCCCCCAGCGTCGCGGGCGGGGGCGAGCCGGCGGCGTCGGCCAGCCAGCGCTCGCCCGCGGGGGGCGCCGCCAGGAAGGCGCGCAGCGGCGTGGGCTCCTCGACCGTGCAGGCCCACGGGTTCCCGCTCTGCTTCACCGCCTCGAGAGCCTGGCGCCGCAGCCTGGCCACCTGGCCGCCGCGAAGCCGGGTGGCCACCCCGGCAGTCCGGTCGGTCTCCAGCGGCACCACGGTGGTCACGCCCAGCTCCACCGCCTTCTCCACCACCCAGCCGAGGCGGTCCCGGTCTCCCGCGCCGACGGCGAGGCACAGGGCCGGCGGAACCGGCCGGCTTTCCACGTCGAGCACCTCGACCTGCCATTCACCCCCGGCGCGCACCAGGCGGCCGCGCCCGACCAGCCCCCCGCCGTCGCGCAGCTCCACCAGCTCGCCGTCGCGCGCCCGGCGGACCTTCAGGTGATGGTCCTCGCCGTCCAGCAGACCGAGCCGGCCCTCGGCTGCTGCCCGCTCCACCAGCACGATCATGCGCGGCGGGCGGCCACCGCCCACCAGCCGGCGTCCCGGGTCTCCTCGATAGCGACGAGCCCGGCGGGCGCCAGCAGCAGGCGGAACAGACCGGCCTCGTCCTCCTCCATGCCGGCGAAGATCGCGGTGCCCCCGCGGCGAAGCGCGGCGACCACGGCGGGCAGGAGGGCGGCGTTGACGGTGCGCAGGATGTTGGAGAGGACCAGGTCGGCGGGGCCGAGCAGCGGAGCGAGATCGCCGGCGTCGCCGTCGATGAACTCGGTCCGCCCGCTCACGCCGTTGCGGTCGGCGTTGCGCGCGGCCACGGTGTTGGCCTCCGCGTCCTCTTCCACTCCGACGGCACGGGCCGCACCCAGCCGCACGGCCGCGATGGCCAGGATGCCGCTCCCGCTGCCGAGATCGAGCACCCGGTCGCCCGGGCGGACCAGTCGCTCGAGGAGTGACAGCGCGGCGCGGGTGGAGCCGTGCTCGCCGCTCCCGAACGCGTTCTCCGGGTCCAGCACCACAGTCAGCGGGTCCGGCGCGGCCTCCTCCGCGATCCAGGAGGGAACCACCGTGAGCCGCCCGAACCGCCGCGGCCCGAGACCCTCGCGCCAGCGGGTGGACCAGTCCACCTGCTCCAGCCGCCGTCGCGTCGCCTCCACCGGCGGCTCACCGCTTCCGGTCTCCGCGCCCAGCTCCGCGACGAGCGCGTTCGCCGCGTCCTCGTCGGCGGCGAAGGTGACGAGGGTGCCGTCGTCCCGCTCCTCGACCGCCTGCCCCGTCCGGCGCACCAGCCAGGCGCTGAGCCACTCCCGACGTTCCGGTGTGGTCCGGACGTCGATGGCCCACCAGCTCATGCGCCGAGCGCCTCCTTCAGCTTCGACCAGAAGCCGGGCGACCGCTTGGGCGGCTCGCCCTCGAGCTTCGCCAGCTCCTGGAAGAGCCGCTCCTGCTCCTCGCTCAGCCGTTCGGGCGTCCACACGTGCACCCGGATGAGCAGGTCGCCCCGGGCGTTCTGCCCCAGCACCGGCAGGCCCTTGGACTTGAGCCGAAGCACGGTCTCCGGCTGGGTGCCGGGCGGGATCCGGATCTGCTCGTCGCCGTAGGGCGTGGGTACGGCGAACTCCCCGCCCAGCGCGGCCTGCGAGAACGAGAGGCTCAGGTCGTAGTAGAGGTCGTCGCCGTTGCGCTCGAACCGGTCGTCGTCCCGCACGTCGAGCATCACCAGGAGATCGCCGCTGGGGCCGTTCCGCGGCCCCGCCGCGCCCTGGCCGCGCAGCGTGAGGTAGTTGTTGGACGAGACCCCCGCGGGGATCTCCACCGTCACGGTGCGATCGCCCTTGACCCGCCCCTCGCCGCGGCAGACCTCGCAGGCCTGAAGGATGACGGTGCCCTCGCCGGCGCAGGTGGGACAGGGCGACACCGAGACGAACTGGCCGAACATGCTCCGCGCCGCCCGCCGCACCTCGCCCGACCCGTTGCAGGTGGTGCAGGTCGTGGGACGGGAACCCGGCTTGGCCCCGCTCCCGGCGCAGTTGGAGCAGCGCTCCAGGCTCTTGAGCTTGACGTTCTTCTTCACCCCGGTGGCGACCTCGGCCAGGCTGAGCTTCACCGTGACCCGCACGTCCTGGCCGCGCCGCGTTTCCTGCCGGGCGCGGCCGCCGAAGATCGACTCGAAGCCGCCCAGGCCCCCGAAGTCGCGCATGAAGATGTTGAGCGCTTCGGTCAGATCCACATGATGGAAGCCGAATCCGCCGGCGGCGCCACCCACCCCCGCCTTGCCGTAGCGATCGTACGCCGCCCGCTTCTGCGGGTCCCGCAGCACCTCGTACGCCTCGGTGATCTCCTTGAAGCGGGCTTCCGCCTCCGGCGCGGGGTTGCGGTCGGGATGGTACTCCATCGCGAGCTTGCGGTAGGCCTTCTTGATCTCGGCCTCGCTGGCCTCGCGCGGCACGCCGAGCAGGGCGTAGAATTCGCTCACTCCAGCAATCCTTCCACCAGGCGGCTGGTGTGCTCCACCAGACCGATGATCTTGTCGTAGGGCATCCGCGTCGGTCCCATGACGCCGATGACCCCGCGGAGCTCGCCGGCCTCGTAGGACGAGGTGACGAGGGTGAACTCGCTGAGGCGGGTGTCCGGGTTCTCACCGCCGATGGTGATCGAAAGCCCGTGCGAGCGGCGGGTCGCGAGCGCCTGCTTCAGCAGGTCGCGGCCTTCGGTCAGGCGGAGCAGGTCGCGCATCCGCGAGTTGGACGCGAACTCCGGCTGCTCGGCCAGCATCTGCGCGCTGCCCAGCATGACCGCGTTGGGCTCGTTGGACAGGTCGAAGATCCCTTCCCGCTCGGCGATGAAGATGTTGAGCAGCTCCCGGCCGCCCCCCGTGCCGCCCGCGTCGCGCAGCCGCTCGCCGATGGTGCTTCGGATCTGCTTGAGCGTGAGCCCCCCGAGGCGCTCGTTGAGCACCCGGGCCACGTCCTGCACCAGCGCCGGCGTGACCCGGGCCGACACCTCGACGAAGATGGTCCGGACCACCCCGCTCCGCAGGTTGAACACCAGCAGCAGCCGCTCGGAGGAGACCTGCACCAGCTCCATCCGCTCGAGCACCAGCTCGTCCAGCGCCGGGGCCACCGCGACGCCCAGCTCCTGGGTGAGCACGCCCAGCACCTGGGCCGCCCGGCGGACGACCTCCTCGACCGCGGTGCGCGACCCGGCGAGCTCGGTGCGGAGCGCCTGCTGCGCCTCGGTGGTGGGAGGCGTCATCCGCATGATCTCGTTCACGTACACGCGGTACGCGCGGTCGGTCGGGATCCGCCCGGCCGAGGTGTGCGGATGGAACAGATAGCCCTTTTCTTCCAGGTCGCTCATCGTGTTCCGGATGGTGGCGGGCGAGACCCCGAGCCCGAACCGGCGCGCGATGGTCTGGCTGCCCGCCGGCTCCGCCGTCTCGATATAGATCTGCACCACCGCCTCGAGCACCCGCAGCTCACGCTCGCTCAACGGCTCCTGGGGAGGCATAGCTCGGAAATATATGGGACTTACGGGACCAGCGGAAAGCGCGCCGGCCCCGCCGCGGCCACCAGCGCATCGAGCCGCAGCCATCCCTCGGCCGTGAGCCGCACCCGGCCTCCCTCGCTCCGGGCCCAGCCCTCCCCGACCCATCGGGCCAGGGTAGCGGGGTCCAGCCGCTCTGCCTCGAGGCCGTCCTGGGTGCGAAGCCCGAGATAGACCTCCTCCAGCCCGACCGCGTCATCCTCCAGCAGCTCACTGCCGGCCACGGGAGAAGTCTCCTGCCACAGCGCGCGATGATAAGCGGTCCACTCGCGCAGGTTCCACTCCCGATGGCGATCCCACCCGCTGTGCGCCGAGGGCCCCAGACCGAGGAACGGCGCGCGCCGCCAGTAGGCGCTGTTGTGGCGGGCCCGCCGCCCGGTCCGGGCATAGTTCGAGACCTCGTAGTGCTCGAAGCCCGCGGCGCCGAGCATCTCGTGGGCCGTGATAAACTCGGCCGCGTAGCGATCCTCGTCTACCGGGGTCACCTCTCCCCGCGCCGTCCAGCGACCGAGCGGTGTGCCCTGCTCCACCGTGAGCCCGTAGAGGGAGAGGTGCTCCGGCGCGAGCGCCAGGGCCGCCGTGAGATCCGCGACCCAGAGGCGCTCCAGGGCGGCGGGGAGGCCGAAGATGAGGTCGAGCGAGATCTCCGGCAGGCCGGCCGCACACAGGGCTTCGACCGCCGCGGGCACCTGCCCGGCCGTGTGCGTGCGGTGCATCCACCGCAGAACCGCTGGGTCGAACGACTGCACGCCCAGCGAAACCCGGTTCACCCCGGCGCTGCGCCAAGCCCGCGCCGCGGCGGGCGTTACGTCGTCGGGGTTGGCCTCGAGGGTGATCTCCGCATCGGGGGCGACGGGGCGGTCCCCGGCGATCCGTTCCAGAATCGCGGCGACCGCACGGGGATCGAGCAGGGAGGGCGTACCCCCGCCGAAGTAGATGGTCTCGACCCGCGGGCCGTGCGCCCAGGCCGGATGGCTCAGGCGCCACTGCCACTCGCGCAGCACGGACGCGAGGTAGTCGGTGCCGGGCACGACTCTCCGCACCGCGATCGCGAAGTCGCAGTAGCTGCAGCGCCGGGCACAGAAGGGGACGTGGATGTAGAGGTGCACGGATGAAATATGCCCGCCTCGCGGCCCGGCGGCCGGCGGCGGGATTCCGGCTACAGACGCACGAACCGCCGGCCGGCCCGCTGCTCCACGATGCCCGCGATCTCGAGCCCGCCCAGCGCGGCGAGCACCTCGGCCGCGGCCCGTCCCGCCCGACCGACCAGCTCGTCCACGTGCACCGGCTCGACCCCGAGCAGCTCGGCCACGCGGCGCTCGGCCTCGGTGAGCGATTCGGGGAGCGGCTGCACCCCGGGAGGGGCCGGATCCGGGTGAACCGGCGCGCCGGTGGGGGGCTCGGCGTCGGGGTAGTGATCGAGCAGGTCGCGGGTCTCGAGCAGCGGGGCGGCGCCGTCGCGGATGAGGCGGTTGCATCCCACCGAGTTGGGGCTGGTGATGGGCCCCGGCACCGCCATCACCTCGCGGCCCTGCTCCAGCGCGGCGCCGGCCGTGATGAGCGCGCCCGAGGTCTCGCCCGCCTCGACCACCACCGTGACCCGGGCGAGTCCGCTGAT
>DASUSR010000049.1:0-19500 GCA_036375015.1 Gemmatimonadales bacterium | reverse complement strand
TAGACGCCGAGCGCCTCGAGCGTCTGCCGGTCGGCGCGGCCGGTGACCGCGAGATTCTCCTGGCGTTGGAACTCCATGATTGCGGTGCGGGTGGCGCGGCCCATGATGCCGTCGGCTGCGCCCGGGCGATAGCCGCGCTCGGCGAGCTTGCGCTGCACTTCGCGGATCGTGTCACGGGAAGCTGGCGCGCTGCCGCCGGCTGAAGCCGCGCCTTCCGGGATGCCGAGCGCCGACAGCGTGCGCGAATTGAGGCGCCCGGTGACCGCGATGTTCTCGGATTTCTGGAACGCGCGCACCGCGCCGCGGGTCGTCTCGCCGAGGACGCCGTTCGGCGTGCCTGCCTTGTAGCCGCGCGCGTTCAGCGTTTCCTGCACCTTGCGAATGACCTCCGGGCTGTAGCCGAGCGCGCCGCCCGATGCCTGCAGGCCGAGCGCCGCGAGGGTCTGGCGGTCGAGCTTGCCGGTGGGCTGCAGCTTCTCCGCACGCTGGAAGTTCACCAGGGCGGCCTGGGTCTGCGGGCCCATGTGGCCGTCGACGCCGCCGGTGCGGAAGCCACGGTCGTTCAAGGTCTTCTGTACCTGCCGCACGGTCTGCGAATCTACGAAAGGCGCATCGGCGGCTGACGCCGTCGCCAGAGTTGCGGCCGCCAGCGCCGCTACGAGCAGCGAATGCATGGATTTCATGACGAGGTCCTCGCTCGAAGGTTGAACACCCGCCATCGAGCAAGCGCTGTTCCCGTGTTGCTCCGCAATAGGGGCTAGGGAGCGGTGGCCGCCAGTGCAGCGGCACCGGGTTGCGGGTTGAGCGAGAGCTCCCTCAGGAGATCCTGCTCGAGCTGAAGCACAGTCTTTGAGTTGGTGAGCGCGTTGCCGCTGATCAGGAAGACGTCTTCGGCGCGGTCGCCCAAGGTGTTGATGCGGGCGGTGTGGAGGTTGATCTTGTAGCGGGCGAGGGTGCGGGCGAGGCCGTAGAGGAGGCCGGGGCGGTCGCTGGCGATGATGTTCAGGGCGTGGAGCGAGCCGCGCTCGTCGGGGCGGATGTCGACGCTGGGCGAGATCGGGAAGTGGCGCACGCGGCGGGAGAGGCGGCCGCCGCGGGGCGGGGCGAGGGGGGACTGGGACTGGACGTCCTCGGCGAGCTCGGTCTCGATGAGGGCGATCATGTCGCGGTAATGCAGGCCGTGACCGGCGCCGAGGACGAGGAAGGTGTCGAGGGCGTAGCCGTTGCGGGTGGTGTGCACCTTGGCTTCGACGATGTTGAAGCCGGCGCGCTCGAAGTAGCCGCAGATGCGCGCGAAGAGGGCTTCGCGGTCGGGGGTGTAGATCATGACCTGCAGGCCCTCGCCGAAGGGGGCGAGGCGCGCCTTGACCACGGGCTTGGGCGTGTCGACGCGGTAGTGCAGGCTGCGCGTGTGCCAGGCGATTTCCTGGGGGTCGTGGCGCAGGAAGTAGGCGGTGTCGAGCTGGCCCCAGAGGCGGTCCTTGACGGCGTCGGACAGGGCGTAGAGGCGCAGCAGGCGCATGGCTTCGGCCTGCTTCTCGGCGAGGGCGGCGTCGCGGGCGAGCGGCTCGCCCGTGAGGCCGGGCCGCTGGTGGAGGTTCGCCCGTACCTGGAGCTGGAGGTGGGCGCCATCGCGGAGGAGGCGATGACCCCCGAGGCGCTGGCGCGGTTCCAGGCGGGCGTGCGCATGAAGGTGGAGGCGCTCGGCTCGCGCTTCGTCGAGACCGTCGTGGTCGGGGACCGCGACCCGGAGCGGGCGGAGCGCGGCGCGCGCGCCGCGCTCACCCGCCTCGCACTGCGGCGCGCCCTCCCTGTGCTGCTCGTCGGCGGGGTGTCGGCCGGCGACCCTCTGTCGCCCTTCTTCGCGGCGCTCGCCTCGCTCGGGGGCGAGGTGCTCCGGCGGGGCGTACCGGCGCATCCCGGATCCATGATCTGGCTCGCGCGGCTCGGGGGGGCGCGGCTGCTCGGCCTCCCTTCCTGCGGCATGTTCACGCTGGCCACGGCGGCCGACCTGGTCCTCCCCCGGCTCCTCACCGGCGAGGCGCTCGGCGCCGCCGAGCTCGCGGACCTGGGGCACGGCGGCATCCTGAGCCGCGACATGCGGTTCCGCTTCCCGTCCTACGCCAGAGACCTCCGGGCGCCCGAGGGGTAGAAAGACCGCTCAGAGTCCCTTCATCAAATCTTCCAAGTGACGGAAGTACACTGGGAGCACCTCGACCAGGTGAGCCCGTGCCTCTCGTATCTCCAGCGCTCCTCGACCGCTACGACCGCCCCGGCCCGCGGTATACCAGCTATCCCCCGATTCCGCACTGGGACGAGCAATTCGGCGAGGCGGAGTACCGTGAAGCGCTGACCGAGCTTGCCGGGGGCACCGACCCGGTGGCCGTGTACGTGCACCTGCCCTTCTGCGTGGAGCGTTGCTGGTACTGCGGGTGCAACGCCACGGTCACCCCCCACCTCGCCGTGCAGCGCTGCTACGTAGACCGGCTGGAGCGGGAGCTGGCGATGGTGGCGAGTCTCCTCGGCCGGCGCACGGCCCGCCAGATCCACTGGGGGGGCGGTACCCCGAACTACATGCCCCCACAGGAGATCGACCGCCTGCTCGGGCTGCTGGACCGGCACTTCCAGGTGGCCGGCGGCGCGGAGCTCTCGATCGAGATTGACCCCCGCGTGTCGTCACCGGACCAGCTCGAATTCCTGCGGCGACTGGGCTTCCAGCGGATCAGCTTCGGGGTGCAGGATCTCGACCCCGAGGTCCAGAGCGCCATCGGACGGATTCAGCCCGAGGCCATCCTGCGCGAGCTCCACGCCGCCGCCCGGATGCTCGGCTTCGGCGGGGTCAACTACGATCTGGTGTACGGGCTCCCGCGACAGACACCCGAGAGCTTCGGGCGCACGCTGGAGGCGGTGGTCGAGCTCGCCCCCGACCGGATCGCCTGCTTCGGCTATGCCCACGTCCCCTGGGCCAGGGCCAACCAGCGCCGGATCGACGCCGCCGCCCTGCCCGGCCGCCACCAGCGCTTCGCGCTGTTCCAACTGGCGGTCGAGACGCTCACCGCCGCCGGCTATCGCTGGATCGGGCTGGACCACTTCGCCCGCCCGGAGGACGAGTTGTCCGTCGCGCTGGAGGAGGGTCGGCTCCGGCGCAACTTCATGGGCTATCTGCCGGACCCCGCGCCCCATCTGCTGGCGTTCGGCACCAGCGGCATCGGCGACGTGGCCGGGCGCTTCGTGCAGAACGATCCCGGGCTGGGACGCTATCAGCGTGCCATCGACGCCGGCCGGCTTCCCGTCGTAAAGGGCCATCGCCTCTCGGCCGACGATCGGGCTCGGCGTGCGGCCATCGAGCGCCTCATGTGCACGCTCGAGGCGCCGTACGAGGTGCTCCGGCCGCTCGCGCCGGGGGGCGACCCGCTGGACCCGCTCCGCCCCTTCGCCGACGAGGGCTTCGTCACCTTCCACGAGGACCGCGTGAGGGTGACTCCCCTGGGCCGCTATTTCCTCCGGAACCTCTGCATGGCCCTCGACGCGTACGCGCTGCCCGAGGGCGCCGGGAAGTTCTCCCGCACGGTCTGAGCGGCGGCGTGCCGGGTTACAATTCCGCCATGACCGCGCCGCCCGACATTTCGTCCCTCCAGTCCGCCTTCGCCGCGCGGGGCTACGTCGCCGACCGCGACCTTGCCACCGCCGTGTACCTGTCGCTGGCGCTGGGCCGGCCCCTGCTGCTCGAGGGGGAGGCGGGCGTCGGGAAGACCGAGGTCGCACGGACCCTCGCCGCGGTGCTGGGGGCCGAGCTCATCCGGCTCCAGTGCTACGAGGGGCTCGACGTGAACACCGCGGTGTACGAGTGGGACTATCCCCGGCAGATGCTGGAGATCCGGCTGCTCGAGGCCCGCGGCGAGGCGCGCTCGGCCGCCACCCGCGACATCTTCAGCGAGGAATTCCTCATCCGCCGGCCGCTGCTGCGCGCGCTGGAGAGCCGCGCGGCGGAGCCGCCGGTGCTGCTGATCGACGAGGTGGACCGGGCCGACGAGGAGTTCGAGGCGTTCCTGCTCGAGATCCTGAGCGACTTCGCGGTGAGCATCCCGGAGATCGGCACGATCCACGCCGATCGCCCGCCGCGAGTGGTGCTCACCAGCAACCGGACGCGCGAGGTGCACGACGCGCTCAAGCGCCGGTGTCTGTATCACTGGATCGACTATCCCACCGCCGAGCGGGAGCTGGCGATCCTGCACGCCCGGCTTCCCCTGGTTCCGGAGACGCTGGCGCGGGAGATCGTCTCGTTCGTGCAGCGGCTGCGAGAGGCCGACCTCACCAAGTCCCCGGGGGTGGCGGAGACGCTGGACTGGGCCGCCGCTCTGCTGGCGCTCGGCGCCGACCACCTCGACGCCGAGCAGATCGAGCGCACGCTGGGCGTGCTCCTCAAGTATCAGGAGGACCTGGCGGCGATGCGGGAAGGCGGCGCGCGAACGCTGCTCGCCGAGTCGCGCGCCGCCGCCGTTCGCGCCTGAGCGACTGCTTGCCCGGGGCCCGCCCCGCCTGATATTCTCCTGTCTCACCGCGCCCCGGCGCCTGCCCAGTTCCCCGTGCAGTCACACCGGCGGCCCCCGCCCCGGGTGCCGACGCCCGCCATGACGCTGATCCACGACACCGGCCATACCGGCGAGAGCGAGCGGGCCCTGGCCCGGTACTGGCTCCTCTCCGAGCACGCCAACGACATCATGCTCTTCGTGCGCCTGGACGGCCGCATCGCGGAGGCCAACCGCGCGGCGGTCCAGGCGTACGGGTACACCCGCGAGGAGCTGCTCTCGCTCAGCGTGTTCGAGCTGCGCGACCCCGGGGAGCACCGGACCGTGGAGCGGCAACTGGCCCTGGCCATCAACGGCGGCGCCACCTTCGAGACCACGCACCGACGCAAGGACGGGAGCACCTTCCCGGTCGAGGTGAGCAGCCATCGCGCCGAGATCGGGGGCGAGCTGCTCCTCTTCAGCGTGATCCGCGACGTCAGCGAGCGGAAGCGGGCCGAGCGCCTGCTGCGGGAGAGCGAGGAGCGCTTCCGCAGCATCGCGAACGCCGCCCCGGCGCTGATCTGGCTGTGCGACGCGGAGAACCGTTGTACCTGGTTCAACCAGCCATGGCTGGAGTTCACCGGGAGGGCGTTGACCGAGGAGCTGGGCCACGGCTGGATGGCGGGGCTCCACCCCGACGACATCGCCCGCTACACCAGGACCGACAGGGAGGCGTACGCGCGGCGTGCGACGATGGTCCAGGAGTACCGCCTGCGCCGGCGCGACGGCGAGTACCGCTGGATTCTGGAGCACGGCGTACCCATCCGGGCCGCCGACGGCGCCTTCGTGGGCTACGCCGGGACCTGCGTGGACATCACCGACCGCAAGCGCCTGGAGATTCGCCAGGCGCTGCTTCTGGAGATCTCCCGGCTGACGCTGGAGTCGCCCGATGCCGGGCCGGGGCTCACCGCGACCGTCTTCGAGAAGATCCGCGAGCTCCTCCAGGCCGACGCTTTCCTGAGCTACCGGCTGGAGGACGGCGGGCTCCGGCTGGAGGCCTCGGCCGGCATCCCCGAGGAGTCGCTGGAATCGGCGAGCCGGCTGGAGCTGGACCAGGCCTTCTGCGGCACGGTGGCGGCGAGTTGCGCGCCGATCGGGGCCGACTCGGCGCGCATCCGAGAGGATCCCAAGGGCGCGTTCGTGCGGGCTCTTGATGCCACGGCCTACGCCTGCCACCCCCTGTTCGACAGCGGGGGCCGCGCGCTCGGCACCTTCTCGGTCGCGAGCCGGCGGCGCGACGCGTTCGGCGACGAGGACCTGGACTTCCTGCAGACGATCTGCCACTTCCTCGCGCTCGCGTGGGAGCGCCGCGAGGTCAACGCGAGCCTGCGGCGCAACGAGGCGCAGCTCCGGCTGGCGCTGGCCGCGAGCCGTGCGGGAATCTGGGCGTGGGACATCGCGCGGAACATCAGCACCTGGTCGCCGGAGAACTACCAGCTCTACGGCTACGACCCCGCCGGCCCGATCAACACCCTCGACTGGGAGCGCCGGATCCATCCCGATGACCTCGCCCGGGTGCGGCAGGCGATCCGGGACGCGGTGGAGGGCCGAACCCCGGAGTACCGCGCCGAATTCCGCATCGTGCACCCCGAGCGCGGGGTCCGCTGGCTGATGGGGGTCGGCCGGGTGGAGCGCGCCCCGGACGGGGCGCCGCTCCGGATGAGCGGGATCAATCTCGACATCACCGAGCGGCGCGAGACGGAGACGCGGCTGCACCAGGCCCAGCGGGTCCAGTCGGTGGGCCGCCTGGCCGGCGGGATCGCGCACGAGGTCAACAACCTGATGACGGTGGTGCTCGGGTTCGGGCGCTTCGCGCTCGACCATCTGGAAGCCGACCACCCGGCGCGGGCCGAGATCGAGCAGATGACCACCGCCGGCGAGCGGGCGGCGACGATCACCCGCCAGCTCCTGGCGTTCACCCGGCAGCAGGTCCTCCGCCCGGCCCGGCTCGAGATCAGCACGGTGATCCGCGAGGTGGCCCCCATGCTCGAGCGGGTGCTCGGCGCCGAGCACCGACTCGTGCTGCGGCTGGAGCACGACGTCCCCGCGGTCGCCGCGGACCGGGGGCAGCTGGAGCAGATGCTGGTGAATCTGGTGCTCAACAGCCGCGACGCGATGCCGACGCCGGGCACCGTCACCATCGCGACCAGCTCCACCGAGCTGGACGGGGACGAGGCGTGGAGTCACGCGGGCGTCGAGCTGCGCCGGGGCCGATACCTCCTGCTGAGCGTGGACGACACCGGCACCGGCATGGACGAGGCGACCCGAACCCGCGTGTTCGAGCCGTTCTTCACCACCAAGCCGGTGGGCCGGGGCACCGGCCTCGGCCTCTCCACGGTGTACGGCATCGTGAAGCAGAGCGGTGGGTACGTCTGGCTCTACAGCGAGCCGGGGCAGGGGACCGTCGCCAAGGTGTACCTTCCGGAAGTCGAGGCCGCGGCGCCGGCGGAGAGGCGGCCCACCGCGCCGGACGCGGTCCGGCCCGCCCACGGCGAGGTCGTGCTCGTGGCGGAGGACGAGGCCCTGGTGCGGAGCCTGGCTCGCCGCAGCCTCGAGCTGCACGGCTACCGGGTCCTGGAGGCGCCGGACGGGCGCGCCGCGCTCGAGCTGCTGGAACAGGTGGGGGGAGTGGACCTCGTGGTGAGCGACGCCGTCATGCCGCGGCTCAGCGGCCGGGCGCTGGGCGAGATCGTCGCGGCGCGCTGGCCCGAGCTGCCGGTGCTTTACATGTCCGGGTATCCGGGCAGGGAGGTGGTGGACCGCGGACTGGTGAGTCCGGACGCGCCGTTCATCGCCAAGCCGTTCACGCCGGAGGCGCTGGTACGGCGGGTGCGGGAGGTGCTGGAGCGGGTCCGGCGCTAGGGCTCGACCACCAGGATCTCGAGCCGGCGCTTCCCCGGCGCGGCACAGTCCACCCTGCCGAGGAACACACCCGCGAGCGAGGCGGCCACCGCGTCGGCCGGGAGCTGATCGGGACGATGGGTCGTGGCGACCCCGACCACCGGCATGCCGGCGCCCCGGGCGGCCTGCACTCCGGCCGGCGCGTCCTCCAGTACGAGACAGTCGGCCGGGGCCGCGTGGAGGCGGGCGGCGGCGAGCAGATAGGCGTCGGGGTGAGGCTTCCCCCGTGAGACATCCTCGGCGCAGACCAGGACGCGCGGCACCGGGAGCGCCGCACGCCGGAGCCGGGCCACGGCGGCGGACCGGGGTCCCGAGGTGGCGACTCCCCAGCTCTCCCTCGGCAGCAGCTCGAGCAACCGCGCCGCCCCGGCGAGCGGCCCGATCGTCGCCGCCTCGGGCTCCTCGACCGGATCGAACGCCGTCACCTCCGCCTCCGCGTCGAGGTGGGGCGCGGCCAGCCGGATGGTCTCCACGGCCCGGCGTCCATGGCAGACCCGCAGGAACGGCTCCGCCCGGAGGCCCCGGGCGCTGGCCCAGCGCCGCCACTGCTGCTCGACGTAGGCCGCGGAGTCCACCAGCACCCCGTCGAGATCGAAGATGATCGCGGAGCATTCGAACCGGCGCATGGGCGATAAGATGAACCGCGAACGGCCATGGCGTTAGACCCCCTCGACCGGGGGGCGGTCCGGGAAGTCGAGACCGCACTCGGGCCCCGCGCCGTGCACGGCGAGGTGTTCCTGGCGAACGCCATGCGCTTCGGGCGGCTCCTGCGACGGGCCGGCCTGGAGGTCGAGCCCGGACAGACGGCCACGTTCATACGCGCGCTGGCGCTCCTCGGGCTGGACCGCCGCGGGGACGTCCGCGCGGCCGGTCGGGCGATCTTCGTGCGGCGGCGGGAGGACCGGCCGATGTACGAGGCCGCCTTCGATCTGTTCTGGAAGCGGCGCGGCGGAAGCGCGGACGCCGGCATCGCGCTGCCGCGCCTGCGCCAGCAGGCCTCCCGGGGCGGCGCGCCGGCTGCCGAGGGGGACGGGGCCGCGGCGATGGAGACGCTCCCGGCGGTGCGGCCCCAGGCGGCCAGCCCGCGGGAGCTGCTCCGCACGGCCGACTTCGCCACGCTCAGCCGGGCGGAGACCCGGGACGCCCAGGCGATGATCGAGGCACTCCGGCCGCGGCTGCCGCTGCGTCGGGCGCGGCGCAGCCGGCTCGACCGCGCCGGGCACCGGCCCGCCATGCGCACGATGCTCCGCCGCGCCCTGGGCTCCGGGGGCGAGGCGCTTCGCTGGCGCTGGCTGCGGCGCACCCGGCGCCCCCGCCCCATCGTGCTGGTGTGCGACATCAGCGGCTCGATGGAGCGCTACAGCCGCTTCATGCTGCGTTTCGCCCACGCGCTCCAGCGGAGCGGCGCGCCCGTGGAGGTGTTCGTCTTCGGCACCCGACTCACCCGCATCACCAGGCAGCTTCGCGTGCGCAGTCCGGACGAGGCGCTGCGCCGGGTGGCGGAGCGGGTGGTGGACTGGAGCGGCGGGACCCGCATCGGCGAGAGCCTGCACCAGCTCAACCGCCGCTGGGTGCGCCGGACCATCCGGAGCGGCGCGATCGTAATGCTCGTGTCGGACGGCTGGGAGCGGGGCGACCCGGCGCTGCTGGCCCGCGAGATGGCGACGCTCAGGCGATCATGCCACCGCCTGCTCTGGATCGATCCCCTGGCCGCCCGGCCCGGGTTCGAGCCGGCCACCGTCGGCCTGCGGGCCGCGCTTCCCCACGTGGACGAGCTGGTACCGGCCGCGAGCGTGGCTTCGCTGGCCGAGCTGGGCGAGCGACTTGGCAACCTGTGAGGACAACCCGATGCGCGATCTGCTGCAGGACTACGATCGGCTGACCGCCGCCGGCGAACGGCCCGGCCGCGCGGTCGTGACCAGCGTCTGGGGCTCGGCGCCCCGCCAGGAAGGCTCCAGCATGCTGGCGACACCCGGCGGCGTCATGGCCGGCTCGGTGTCGGGTGGCTGCGTGGAGTCCGCCACGGCGACCGAGATCGCGGCGGCCATCGAGCGGGGCACGCCGAAGCTCGTCACCTTCGGCGTGAGCGACGAGAAGGCCTGGGAAGTGGGTCTGGCCTGCGGGGGCACGATCAAGGTGCTGGTCGAGCCGGCCGTGCCGGCGGAGGTGCTCGACGCGGCACGCGGACCGGGCGGCGAAGTCGTGGCCACCTGCATCGAGGGGCCCGAAACCGGCCGGTCGGCCCGCGTGTCCGAGGACGGGAGAGTGGAGGGGGGGCTGGCCCGCGTTCTCCCGCGCGACACGCTGGCCGCCGCGGCGCTCGAGGCGCTCCGGCGGGAGCGGAGCGCCACCGTCTCGCTCGAGGGCACTGCCGGCACGCACACGGTCTTCCTCGAGGTGTTCCCGCGGCAGCCCCGGCTGGTCATCTTCGGCGGAGTGCACATCGCCACGGCGCTGGTGCCGCTGGCCCGCCTGCTGGGGTACCGCACCGTGGTGGCCGACGGCCGCCAGGCGTTCCTCACCCGGGAGCGGTTTCCTGAGGCGGACGAGCTCATCCTGGCCTGGCCCGAGGAGGCCTTTGCCCGGATCGGGCTCGACCCGGGCTGCTACGTGTGCGTGCTCTCGCACGATCCCAAGTTCGACGAGCCGGCGCTCCGGATCGCGCTGCGCTCGCCCGCGGCCTACATCGGCGCGATCGGCTCCAGGTCCACCCAGGCCAAGCGCCGCGAGTGGCTCCGCTCCGAGGGATTCAGCGAGGCCGACATCGCCCGGCTGCACGGACCGATCGGTCTCGACCTCGGCGGTCGGTCTCCCGCGGAGACGGCGCTGGCGATCCTGGCGGAGATGACCGCCGTGCGCTACGGCGGCGCGGCGGCGCGACCCGCGGCGATACCGGCGGCGGTGTAGCCGCCGGTATCGCTACTCGTCGCAGGCGGGAATGCCGGACCGCTCCGGCGAGCGCTGCCGGCCGTCGGTCACCGGGCGGGTCTGCACCTGGCCGTACCAGATCACGCAGCTCTTGCCCGGTTGGGCGGCGTGACTCGCGCGGGCCGACCAGGAGCGCGCATCGGCGCTGAGGATGGAGACGGTGACCCCGCGCTGCCAGAAATATTGCAGCGCCAGCGGCTCGATCCGGCGGGCGTAGGTGCCCTGGGTGGCGTGGTAGGCCTCCTGGGAGCGCACCAGGTTCCGGAGATCCACCCGCATCTGCACGAAGGGGTTCACGGCGTCGAGCGCGCTCGCGGTGTCGGCGGCGCGGGAGACGACCGGTGCCGGCGCGTCGGAGCGGCGGGGCGGCGGGGGCGTCACGTCGCAGGCGGGCACCCCTTCCCGGGCGGTGCGCACGTACTTGAGGCTGGTCGGCGCCGCGTTCACCCGGCCCACGAAGATCACGCAGTCCCTGCCGGGCAGCGCCGGGTGAGTGCCGCTCGCCGCCCACCCCTCGCGGGTCACCCAGAGGAACCTGAACTCCGCCTGGCCGTCGGGCCGGAACCCCAACCGGTCGAAGTCCTCGGTATAGGCCCCGTTCTCGGCGTAGAACCCCTGCTCCGCCGCGACCAGGCGGCGAAGCCCGCGCCGGATCAGGTTGAAGGCCTGGTCCTCCCCGACGGCGCCCAGTGGCGCCGCCTCCGGGTCGGCGGCCGTACGCCGGGCCCGGCGCGGCTTGGGGGGCTGGGCGGCCGCCGAGTCCCCGGGAGGGGCGGCAACCACCTCGCGCCGGGCGGGCAGCAGTTGATCGCAGGCGCCGGTGGCGGCGGCCACCAGGGCCGCGAGCACGGCCGTCGCCAGACGGGTGGGTTGCAGGTCCATCGGTCTCCTGATGTGAGGGGAACAGCGCCAGACCGACACCGGTGCGAGCCCCGTGCCACCTGCGGGGCGGGCCGGGCTCAGCGGCGAACCGGCAGGTCCAGATCCTCCTGGCCAATCTCCCGGGTCACCGGCAGCGCCCGCCGGGCCGACGCCGGAACTTCGCTCCAGCCAGCCACCTCCAGCACGTCGGCGGTCCGCCGGTTGACCTCGGCGGCCTGCTCCGGACCGGTGGCCGCACTGGCGGCCAGGTCGAGCCAGGCCAGCGCCTCGGCGTGCGCGTAGCGTTGCACGGCCGCCTCGCTCGCGAGGAGGGCGGCCCGACAGGCCAGGGCCGGCTCGCCGCCGCGGTCGGCGTGGCGGGCGATCTCCCCCGCGCTGGTGCGCAGCGCGTCAGGGGTCGCCAGCCGATCGAGGGTGATGGCGAGCATCCGGTGTACTTCCGCCCGCCGGGCGGAGGAGACCCCGTCCCGCACCACGTGGCCGACGACTGGGTGGGCCGCGCGGTACGCCCCGTCCTCCTCCACCGCCAGACGACGGTCCACCAGCGCGTCGCAGAGCGTGGCCGCGCGCATGCGGGAGATGCCGTGGACGTGGGAGAGTACCTCGGGCCGGCACCCCGACCCGCCCGCCACGGCGACCGTGAGGAGCACGTCGGACAGGTCCGCGGGTAGCCGCTCGATCCGGGCCGCGATCAGATCGTGCACCGACCGGGAGACCGGGAACTCCCGTCCGGTCTCCAGCCCCGCCGGCGACGCGGTCCACTCGCCGCTCTCCTGGTCCACCTCGAGCAGCCCCTGGGCGAACATGGTCTTCAGCAGCTCGACGATGTAGAACGGATTACCGCCGGTGATTCGGTGGATGCGGCCGGCGAATCGCCGCCCCCCGCCTGGGGTGCTCACGTGCCCCATCTCGCGCACCAGGCGCCAGACATCCTCCTCCCCGAGCGGGCCCAGGGTGATCGTCTGCGCATCCGCCTTGGCCCGCAGCACCCGGCACAGCCGCGCGGCGGGGGCATCGCGCTCGAGCTCGCCCAGCGTGAGGTTGCCGAGCCAGAGCACCGGCGCCTGCTCCAGCCGGCGGGCCAGGAAGCGGAAGAGCGTGCAGCTGTCCTCATCGAACCAGTGCAGATCGTCGATCGAGACGACCAGCGGCTGCTCCACGGCCACCGACGAGAGCAGCTGCGCCACGCCCTCGTTGAGCCGCCAGGCATCCGCCGGGTCGGTGGCGACCGGCGGGTCGGGCAACCCGGGGAAGCGGGTCCGCAGCTCCGGAAGCAGGCGCGAGACCTCGGTCAGCCACTCCGGCGCGGTACCGCTCAGTCCCGGCGCGCCCAGGACGCCCCGCAGCACCTCCACCATGGGAGCGTAGGGGATCCCGGTCCGCGACTCGAAACCCCGGCTTCGCAGAGCAACGCCCCCCGCGGCCACGACCCAGCGCAGGAACTCCTCGGCCAGCCGCGACTTGCCGACACCGGGGTCGCCTTCCAGCAGCACGATTCCGGCCCGCCCCTTGGACGCCGAGCGCCAGGCGCGGACCAGCGTGTTCCAGGCCTCCTCCCGGCCGATCATGCTGACCTCGAAGGTGGGCGCGCGGGCGTACCACTCGTCGCTGATCGGCCGGGTGCCCACCTGCCCGCTGTCGGCCTCGACTCGGCGCGCCAGGGTGATGAGGCTGCGGGAGGGCTCGCACCCGGTCTCGCGCTGAAGCAGCGTGCGGTACTCGGCGAAGCGGGCCAGCGCGGCGCCGCGGTCGCCCGAGAGATAGCGGGCCTCGATGGCGAGCCGCGCGGGCTCGTCGCTCAGGGGGTCGCAGGCGAGCCAGCGCTCGGCATACTCCACGGCATCGCGCCAGCGCCACTGCCCCATCGCCTCGCGGCAGAGGGTACCCAGCGCCCGGGTGTATTCCTGGAGGAGCGCGAATCGGGTCTCGGAGATCCACTCCTCGAACCGGGGGGCGTGGCGGACGGAAAAGCCGGCCAGGAAGCGGGGGATGTCGTAGCCCACCGCCCCGCGCGGGCTGCCCCGGAGCAGTCGGCGGAACTCCAGAACGTCGCAGGAGATCGGCGCCGCCAGGGCGACCTGCCGGCGATCGCCCCGGATCGCGTCGCCCACCGCGTCACGGAGGTGCTTGAGCGCCTGCCGCAGCGAGGCCCGGGCGTCAGCCTCGGGCGACTCTCCCCACAGCAGACCGGCCAGCTCGTCTCTCGTGTGGGCGCGGGGCTCGAGCAGGAGGAACGCCAGCAACCCGAGCGACTTGGCGCCCGGCTGGGGAGAAACCGGCCGGCCGGCCGGCCCGGCGAGGACCGGCGGGCCGAGCAGCGTGAGGTGGACCTCGGTCACGTGCACTGCTCGGGGGGAGGGTGGGCTTAACCTACCGCCCGTACACGGGACGGCAATAGGGGAGTTCACGCTGAATTCACGGGCGTGACCCAGATTGTCTCGCGTCGCACCGCAGCCGCCGTCGGGTTCCCTGGCCGGGTGGAGGCAGGCAGGAGCGATTCACGCTGGATTCACGCAGGCAGGCAACATTGGCGGCGGTTCCAACTCCCACACCGCAGCACGGTCCACCATCAGGAGGGCGCCATGCAGAGCAAGGGGCAGTTCCGGATCGAGTTGACTCCCGAGCAGAAGGCTCAGGTCCGCAACGCGACGGGCAAGGACGCCGAGGCCGTCGAGCTTTCGGTCGAGGAGCTGGAAGAGCGGATCGCGCCGGCCAACGTATTCCCCAAAGGGGGGAGCTGAACATGACCAGCCGCAAGGACGAGTCGCGCAAGCCGGCTCATGAGCCCAAGAAGAGCCCCGCTGTCGAGAAGGACAAGAACACGGAGCTCGAGGTGCAGGAGCTGGAAGAGCGCATCGCCCCCATGAAGTACTCGTAGTCCCTGGCATGTTCGCGGGTGCCGGCCATCCCTTCCCCGGGGTGGCCGGCACTCGGCACTTCCGGCCCCCTTCCGCAGCCGCGGATCGCGCCGCATACTGGACGCAATGCCCGACATCCTCAGTGTTCCGCCCGCGGCGCTGGAGGAACTGCGCCTCGAGGTCGAGCGCCTGCGCCTGCTCCACTCCATCTCCCTCGAGCTCAACGCGTCGCTCGACTTCGACGAGCTGCTGCCGCGAGTGTTCGACCGGGTCCTCACCGCGCTCGGCGCGGAGGGGGGCTCACTCTGGCTGGCCGAGGGCGAGATGCTCCGCTGCCGGCTCGCGCTGGGGAGCGGGAGCCAGCGGCTGGTCGGCGCCCAGATGCCGGTCGGCACCGGCTTCGTCGGAGACGTGGCCCAGAAGCAGCGGACCACGATGGTCATGGAGGCGGTCCGCGACCCGCGCTTCCAGGAGGCCACCGACCGGGCCGGCGAGGAGAGCCCCTCCAGCAACGTCATGGCCAGCCCCATGGTGGCCGGCGGGGTCACGGTCGGCGCCATCCAGGTGGTCAACAAGCGCACCGGCAGCGGGGTCTTCGACGCCAACGACCGTGAGTTGCTCGAGGGCCTCGCCGCCACCGCCGCCTTCGCCCTCCGGAACGCCCAGCTCCATGCCGCCGAGAGCCGGGCCCACGATCTGGCCCTGCTGCTCGAGATCAGCCGCGAGATCACTGCCACCCTCGACCTGGATCGGGTGCTCCAGTCGGTGGTGAACCTCGCCTCCCGCGCGCTCACCTTCGACTGCGGCGCCGTGGCCCTGTACGAGAAGGGCAAGTGCGACATCCGCGCCGTCGCGGGTGAGGAGAGGCCCGACCCCAAGGACTCCCGGTTCGCCGATCTGGTGGCCCGGGCCGAGTGGGCAGCCGGCCGGGGAGAGGCGCTTTACCTGAGCGACGCCACCGATGCCGGCTCCGACGCGGAACGGCTCTTCGTCACGATCTTCGGGCCCGATCTCGCGACCGCGGAGATGCGGAGCGGTCTCTATCTCCCGCTCAAGGACGAGGAGGGCGTGCTCGGCGTCCTGGTGTTCGAGTCGCGCACGCCGGAGTTCGCGAGCGAGAGCCAGCGCGAGCTGGCGGCCATCCTCGCCAACCAGACGGCCGTGGCGCTGCGCAACGCCCAGCTCTACCACCAGGTGCCGATGGTGGACGCCCTCGGCGCGCTGGCGGTCAGGAAGCAGGCGCTGCTCGCCCTGCCGCGCCGGAAGCTCCAGCTCTACGCCGCCGCAACGCTGCTGCTGCTGGGCGCGCTCACGCTGATCCGCTGGCCCCTCAGGGTTCCGGGCGAGCATCCGGTCTTCCGCCCGATGGCCCTCACGCCGATCAGGGCCCTGGTGGACGGCACGGTGGAGCGGGTCCTGGTGCGGGAAGGCAGCCGGGTGGTACGGGGCCAGCCCCTCGCGGCGCTCAGGGCCACGGCCCTGGCCACCGATCGCGAGGCCACCGCCGCCGCGATCGCCACCGCCGAGCGTTCGGCCGCGCTGGCCCGCAGCCGGGGCGACGCGGCGGAGGAACGGCTGCAGCGGATCCGCGGCGAGTCCCTCCGGCGGGAGTTGGCGCTGCTCGACGAGGAGCTGGCCCTCACCACGCTGCGCGCGCCGGCGGCCGGTGTGGTGCTCACGCCCAGGCTGGAGGAACGGGTGGGCACCTCGCTCGCGGAGGGCGATCTCCTGCTCACGATGGGAAGGACCGACACGCTCGAGCTCGAGTTCGGGGTGGACCAGCGGGAGATCCTGCGGGTCCGGCCGGGGCAGCGGGTGCGGCTGAGGGTGGATGCCCTGCCCCAACGGACCTTCGACGGATCGGTCCGCAGCGTCGCCCAGCTCGCGACGGTGGGCGAGGACGGCGTCACCCGGTATCCTGTCCGCGCGGCCATCCCCAATCCCGACGGACTGCTCAAGCCCGAGATGGCGGCCCACGCCAGGGTGCTGACCGATCCCGCGTCGACGGCCACCCGCCTGCTCCGCGGGCCGGTCCGGTGGGCGCGGCTCTCCTGGTGGAGGCTCTGGTCATGAGAAATCCCGCCCTCCTCGCCCTGCCTGGCATGCTCTGCCTGGTGACCGCCTGCGCCGAGCGCCCCGAGCCGCCCGGCGAGGACACCGCGACAGTGGCGGCCGTGGAGCCCACGTCGCTCGTCACGGTGGACACGGCCACGGTCGAGGTCCCGCTCGCCCTTCCCGCGCAGCTCTACGTGGAGCACGACGCCGCGCTCTACGCCCGCTCGGCCGGCGTGATCGAGGCCATCCGCGCCGATCTCGGCTCCCGGGTGGGCGCGGGGGAGCTGCTGGCCAGGCTGGAGAGCAAGGACCAGGAGATCGCCCTGGCCCAGGCGAAGGACCGCCACCAGAACGCACGCCAGCAGGCCGACCGCCACCGCGCGCTCAAGACCGCGGGCGTGGTGACCCAGGCGGACTCCGAGCGGGTCGAGCTGGAGTTCCGCGAGGCCGAGCTGGCCCTGCAGCAGGCGCAGCGGGACTTCGAGCTTACCCGGATCGTCGCACCCTTTGCCGGGGTCGTCACCAGCCGCACGGCGCGGGTCGGCCGCCTGGTCTCGCCCGGCGACTCGCTCTTCCGGCTCACCGCGCTCGCTCCGGTCCTCGCGTCGGTGCGGGTGCCCGAGGCGTCCGCCTTCGGCATCCGGATCGGCGCGGAGGCGACGGTCGAGGGGCCTCGTGGCGAAGCGGCCCGGGCCCGGGTGATCCGGGCCAGTCCCGTGATCGATCCCGCCAGCGGCACGCGAGAGGTGGTCCTGCAGCTTACCGGCGGCGACCGGCTGCCGCCCGGGAGCGGCGTCACCGTGCGGCTCGGGACGATCACCCGGCGCGTGGTGACGCTGCCCCGCGAGGCGGTGGACTCCGCCGGCTACACCATGGTATGGGATACCAGCCGGCCGGTGCTGCGGCAGGTCACCGTCGGCGCCGAGCTGCCGGGGAACCTGGTCGAGGTGGTGGACGGCCTCGCTCCCGGGGAGAAGGTGGTGCGGACCCGCCCATGAGCGAGCGTCCCAGGCTCCGCGCCGACCTGGTGCTGGTGGAGCAGACCTACCGGGGCGAGCAGAGCTACATCGTCAAGGACCCCGCGACCCGCAAGTACTTCCGCTTCCGCCCCGTCGAGATCGCGGTCATGCAGGCGCTCAACGGCGAGCACACGCCCGGCGAGGCCGCGGCCGCGCTCACGGCGCAGGGCATCCGGGTGACCGCGGCCGCGATCGGAAAGT
Source organism: Gemmatimonadales bacterium (assembly GCA_036375015.1). Lineage (GTDB taxonomy): Bacteria > Gemmatimonadota > Gemmatimonadetes > Gemmatimonadales > GWC2-71-9 > CAVVWJ01. Next base: position 2,088 of record DASUSR010000049.1, on the reverse strand, counting down.
TCGCCGACAAGCTCAAGGCCATGGGACTGGTCGAGCGCACGCTGCGCGAGCGCTCGGTCCTGCTGGTGGAGCGGCTCCGCGCCCAGCGGCGGCAGCGGCTGCGCCACAGCCGGATGCAGGGCGACATGTTCCGGCTCCGCTGGTCCATGGGCGACCCCGACCACTTCATGGATCGCACCATCCCGTACCTCCGGTTCTTCTTCACCCGGGGGTTCGTGCTCGCCTCCCTCGCGCTGTTCGCCGTCTATTTCGTGATCCTGGCGGTCAAGTGGCCCGAGTTCTCCCGCGCGCTCGGCGACCTCTACCATCTGCGGTTCTCCCTCGGCGATTTTCTGGTTCTCTGGCTCACCGGCACCGCGGTGATCATCGTGCACGAGCTCGGCCACGGGTACACCTGCAAGCATTTCGGCGGCCAGGTGCACGAGATCGGCGCCATGCTGCTGTACTTCGAGCCGGCCTTCTTCTGCAACGTGAACGACGCGTGGACCTTTCCCGAGCTCAAGGCGCGGCTCTGGGTCACGGCCGCCGGGTCCTGGATCCAGATGGTGATCGCCGGCCTCGCGGCCATCGTCTGGTGGGCGGCCGCCCCCGGGACCCTCGTCTCCGAGGTAGCGCTCGCGGCGGTCCTGATCGGCGGGATCACCACCGTCGTGGTGAACCTGAACCCGCTCATCCCGCTGGACGGCTACTACGCGTTGAGCGACTGGCTGGAGGTTCCCAACCTCCGTCAGCGCGCCTTCGCCCATCTCGCCTGGCTGGCGAAGCACCACGTGCTGCGGAGCGACTCGCCGATGCCGCCGGCGGACGAGCGCGAGCAGCGGATCTTCGCGATCTATGGGCTCCTCGCCGCGGTCTACACCGGCTCGATCCTCCTGTTCGTCGCCGGGTTGGTCCATGGCTGGCTCACGACCGCCCTCGGCCTCTTCGGCGGTGCCATCTTCCTCGGACTAGTGTACGCCATGGCCCGCGAGCCGCTCGGAGCCCTGCGCCGGGACATGGCCGCGGCCTGGCGCGACTGGCGGGCGCGCTCGGCCGAGACTCCCCGGCCGAAGCTGCTGCCGTGGCTCGCGCTCGGGGCCGTGGTCGTGCTGGCCGGGGTGCTCGTGCCCCGGCCCATCACGGTGGCGGGAACCTTCGCCATCGCCCCGGGGACACGGGTCGCCCTGGTCTCGCCGGACACCGGGCTGGTGGTCGAGATGGTCGCCCGCGAGGGCCAGCGGGTCGAGCCGGGAGCGGTGCTGGCCCGGATCAGGAGCTTCGATCTCGAGCGCGATCGGCGGGACGCCGCTCTGGCCGCCGAATCGCTCGCGGTCCTGGAGACGCAGGCGCGGGCCCGTGGGAACGAGGGCGATGCCGCGCGCCATGCCGCGGTGAGGAGCGGGGCGCAGGCACGGGCGACCGGCCTGGGCCGCCGGATCGAGAGCCTCACGCTCCGGGCTCCATTCCCGGGCGTGGTGCTGACCTCCCGGCCGGAGGAGCTGACCGGCCTCTGGGTCTCGATCGGGGATACCCTGCTGGAGCTGGGCGACCCCGGCGCCCCGGAGGCGCGGCTCGCGCTGGACGGCGCCGGCGCGTCGGCGGTGCGCCCCGGGCAGCGGGTCCGGCTCTTCCTCCACGGCGGCGAGGGGATCAGGGCGACGGGGACGCTGGCCGCGGTCTCGCAGGCCGCCCGGGCCACGGGCGAGGTGGAGGGCAAGGTGGTCCTCGCCCCGTCCCTTGATCTGCGCCCCGGCATGACCGGGGAGGCGAGCGTCACGCTGAGGGACTCGAACCTGTGGGGTGCCATGTGGTGGGCGCTCCGGCGGCGGGTGCGGACCGACCTCTTCCTCTGAGCGCCTTGCGCACCCGGCGCCCGCGCACAACCATTGAGCATCTCACCACGGGGGCGGCGATTCCTCGGGACATGCTGGGGCTGGTCCGGCGGGCCTTCGAGGGCCACTACGAGGTCGAGCGGGAGATCGGCAAGGGCGGGAACGCCCGGATCTACCTGGCCCGCGACCCCGCCGGCCAGGCCGTAGCGCTCAAGATCCTGCATCCCGAGCTGCTCGTGAGCGTGGCGGCCGACCGGTTCCTCCGCGAGATCAAGCT
>DASUSR010000048.1:0-2371 GCA_036375015.1 Gemmatimonadales bacterium | reverse complement strand
ATCCCGCCGCCCGGTACGGCTGGTGCATCTCGAGCGGGCGGCCGGACGGGGGGCGGCGCTGAGCCGCGAGCTCGCGATCAAGCGACTCACCCGGGGGGCCAAGGAGGCACTGGTGACGGGCGGCAGGGAGGAGTTCCCGGGGTTCCGCCCCGAGGGATTGCGCTTCCTTCGGGGGCTCCGGCGGCACAACACCCGCGAATGGTTCGAGGGACGACGGGCGGTCTACGAGGCCGAGGTACGTGGCCCGATGCGGGCTCTGGTGGAGGAGATGGACGTGCGCCTGGCCCGGGTGGCGCCGGAGCTGACCGGCGACCCGCGCCGCTCGATCTTTCGGATCCACCGGGACGTGCGGTTCTCCCGCGACAAGTCACCCTACAAGACCAACGCCGCCTGCCAGTTCTACCATCACGACGCGGGGCGCGGGGCGGGCCGGGACGCGGACGCCGCGGGAGCTGGCCTCTATTTCCACCTGGAGCCCGCCGGGTGCTTCGTGGCGGGAGGGATCTGGATGCCGGCGCGGCCCGCGCTGGAGCGGATCCGCGATGCCCTGGCCGGGGCCCCCGACGCGTTGACGCGCATCGTGCGGCACCCGGCCTTCCGCCGCCGGTTCGGCGAGCTGGACCGCGAGGCCATGCTCATCCGGCCGCCGCGAGGATACGCCGCGGACCATCCCGCCGCGCCGTGGCTCCGCTACCGGTCCTTCACCGCAACCCGGATGCTCGCCGAGCGCGAGGTCCTGAGCCCCCGGCTGCCGGCCCTTCTCGAGCGCGACTTCACCGCGCTCCTCCCGCTGGTCCGGTGGCTCAACGCCGCGATCGGCTACCCGGCATGGGACCGGCGGTACTGATCGATCCCGTGTCCGTACCTCAGGTGAGCTCGGAGCGGGTCACGTGCCGCTGCTCGCCCACATCCGGCGGCGTGCCGGTCACCATCCCCTTCACCACCTCGAAGAGCACGACCGGCGTGGGCTTGTCCACCATGAGATAGGTCACCGAGTGCACCTCGACCAGGATGAGCGCGAGTCGCGGGTCGTCGGGCCCGCCGTCCCGCTCGCCGCCCTGGTCGCCGAACCACGCCTTCCAGTCGGGGCGGTAGAGCTCCCTAATGGCCCGGCGGTCGCGGGACACCGTCGCCAACCCGCTCACCGAGACCCATTCCCGGGTCCGATCGCGATAGTACGCCAGATTGACGTGAGGATCGAACTCCAGTTCGTCCAGCTTCTGCGATTCGATGTCGGTCACGAACCACAGGTCCGTGCCCTGCGCCTGCGTCTGGGTCGCCATGGGTCGGGAGACCAGGTGGCCGTCCGGCCGGCGGGTGGTGAACATCGCGATCTCGATGCCGTCGATCAGCCGGTACAGGTCCTCGAGCTTTTCGCCGATCGGCGCCCGATCGCGGTTGCGGTCGGCTGCTGTGCTCATGATTGACTCCTTCCTCTCGTGTCTGACGTGCGTTCCTCTCACGCAAGCTAGGGCAGCGCCCCCGGAAAGGGCGTGATCCCGGTCGCACTGTGCTCAGCGATGGCGCTCCAGCCCGATCCGGCGGCACGCGTCCAGCACGGGACAGGTGGAGTTATGCACGTCCACTGAGATCCGCGTCTGGCCGCAAGCGATGCCGAGCGCCAGGTGGGCGCACTTGGGCCCGACGCCGCGGAAGGACCGCAGGAGCTCGGGGTCGCACGGGAGCACGCCGGCGAACTTTTCGTCCGCGCGGCGCGCGATGGTGCGGATCTGCTCCGCCTTGGCTGGTGAAACGTCGCATCGCCGATGAGCCGGTCGACGCGGGCGGCGGGCCGCGATCATGGCTGCCTTGGGGAGCGACCGGACCGCCTGCCGGATCCGCCGGCTGGCGGACCCGATCTCCAACGGCGGCCTCAGGCCCGCGTGCCGTGCGCCCGTCGTTCGGCGCCGGCGTACGCCGGCTGGGGATAACGCCGGCGCTCCCGGCCCATGTACCGGGCCGAGGCGGAGCGGGTGGTGCCGATGTTGGAGCCGGCCGGCAGCGCGGACAGCGAGCTGGGCGCATCCAGGTGCGCTCCGTCGTCCACGCCGACGCCCAGCCGGTTCACCAGCTCGCCGCCCAGCCATCCGGTGACGAGGGCGAGCCCGGCGCCGGCCCGCGCCGCCACGATGGCCTCGGTGGGAGGGGCCGTCGCCTCACCCCGCCGCAGCAGCCAGCTCAGGATGAAGAGCCCGAGCACCGCCACGTTCCCCACCCCGTGGATCAGGCCGATCCGCTTGGCTCGAGTCCCCTGCGGGATCGCGAACCAGTCGATCCAGCCCGCGACGGCGGCGGCCACCCCGCCGATGATACCCGCGCCGATCATGTAGTACGCCACCTCGGTCCAGCGGGCGGTATTGCTCACCAGATA
>DASUSR010000047.1:0-2789 GCA_036375015.1 Gemmatimonadales bacterium | reverse complement strand
TCCGGCCAGTATGCCCGCCATGTAGACGGTGGTCTGCACCAGCGGCGACGGATCGGAGGCGGAGAAGGCGAGCATGGTTCAGCGTCCGGTGGAGGTGGTCTGGAGTATGGGGGCCGCGAGGGCCTGGGAGATCCGCTCGCGGGAGTCGGTGAAATGCGCGCGGGTGTAGTCGTCGAGGGTCGCGCGCTGGGAGCCGAGGGCGCGGTCGAGCCGGCCGGCCAGCTCGGTGAGGGTCGCCCGCGCGAGGGCGCGGGCATCCTCCGGGGTGCCGGCCGCCGGGCTCACCACCATGCGCACCAGCGCGTGGAGGTGAAGGCGCTGAAGGTCGCGTCGCACCGACCCCGCGCTCCGCGGCGGCTCCCGGTCGCGGGCCGAGCCGGCCTCCGCCCACACGGCGTCGGTGAGAGTGGCGAAGAGCTCCGGCATGCCAAGCGCGGGCTCCTCGCCGGCCCGCAGCTCGGCGTCGCGGATCCGGGAGAGAACGCCGGGGTCGAGCAGCTGGTTCAGCAGCGAGCCCTGGTGGGTCCGCGCCCAATCGTGCAGCGGGAAGTCCACCCGGCCGGCGGCCGAGGGCGACGCCCCCCAGTGCATCCAGCGGTCGGGTCCCAGCCGGCTGAGCAGCTCGGGCCGGAAGCGGTAGGCCCGCTCGCCGAATCCGGCCCGCGCGATGAAGGCGAGCGCGGCCCGCTGGCGCTCGGCCGGCACGGTGACGACCGGCGGGCGGGCGGCGGGGTCCCCGACGTGATCGCGGGCGGTGTAGGCGCCGCCGATGTACTTGGTCGTCACCAGCAGGGCGTACCAGCGATCGGTGAGGAGGTCGGTGAAGGCAGCGCGGAGCCGGCCGTAGCCCTGGCCGGGGGTGACCACGCGGGTCTCCAGCGAGTCGAAAAGCCCGTCGATGAGCGCGACGCGTTCGCCGGCCCAGGCCAGCGGGTCGTCGGTCTGGTCGTACCGCGAGACGGTCGGGTCGAGCCCCGCGACGCCGAACCCCGCGTCCTCGTCGCTCGCGTACAGGTGGGCCGGATCGGCGGCATCCGCCGCGATGGCGCCGAGCCCGTTGAGCTCCGTCTCGGGCGACCAGGCCGACTCCTGGCCCGCGGCGCCCTTGGCGCGCGACAGGATCGCGGTGGACGCCGGGCGGGCCGGGATCTCGGCGTAGCCGTAGGTGATCGCCCAGCGGTCGTAGCTGCCGACCGTCGGGCTGTAGTAATGCCCCTGGCGACGGCCGTCCGCGGCCACGGCGGGCGGGCTGTAGTCCATGACCGAGACCCCATGGCCGTGCCGTGCGGTGTACTCGCGGTCGGCCAGCTGCTGGGCGGTAATGCCGGCGGATCCCCGGAAGTTGTGCCGCAGCCCAAGGGTGTGACCGACCTCGTGCATCACGAGCGCCTTGAGCGCTTCCCCGATGAACTCGCGGGGCAGCGCTCCGCCGCTGCCGATCACCCCCCGCGCGGCCAGAAGGGCACGGCTCAGCGTGGCCTGATGCGCCAGGCCCGGGGCGAAGCGGCAGAGGGCCGCGACCGGCGCACCGGCGGCCAGCAGCGAGTCCTGCTGCCGGACGGCGTCCACCGCGGCGAGCGGCGGGAGGTACTGGTCCGACTTCCCACGCCAGGCCTGGATCCAGGAGGCGGCGATGAGCACGTCGGCATTCAGGATCTCCCCGGTGCGAGGATCGACGTTGGTGGGACCGATGGCGTACACCGAGCGATTGGTGGCGGTCCAGCGGACGGTGGAGTAGCGGGCGTCGGCGGCGCTCCAGGCGCCGTCGTCGGGCGCGTCGAGCACCTGGACGGCATCGCGGAAGCCGGCGGCCTCGAAGGCGCGGTTCCACTCCAGGATCCCGGCGCGGACGTAGGGGCGCCACTCGACCGGCACGGTGTGGTCGATGTAGTACGTGATCGGCCGAACCGGCTCGCTGAGCGCCGCCCCGGGGTCCCGCTTCTCCAGCCGCCAACGATTGATGTAGCGGACGAAGAACCCGTCCGCGGTGTCGCGCGAGAAGTCCTTCATGGCGGACACGAAGTAGCCCACCCGGTCATCGGCGAAGCGGGGGCGCATCGGCTCGGCGGGCAGCTCGAGCAGCGAGTAGTGTATGCCGATCGGAATCCAGCGGTTGTCCGGCACCGTCTCGAGCCCGAGACCGCGGGGACTCGTGAACGTGAGGCGCACCTCCGCCTCGAGGTTGGTGGGGAAGAGCCGCACCTCCTGCAGACTGGAGCGCCTCTCGTCGAGACCGATGGTCCCGGTGAGCTTGCGCGCGGCCACGGCGCGCTGGAGCACGCCGGCGACGTCGGCCCAGTCGGAGAGCAGGAAGGGCGAGAGCTCGACCAGGATCTCCTCGCTCGAGCCCTCCCGAACCGTGGCGATGGGGAAGGAGTGCGCCACCGAGTGTCCGAACGAGTACCCCACGGTGCGGCCCAGCGGCCCGTCGGGCGCCCTGAAGTGGGGGTTCACCACCCAGAGCTCCACCCGGTCGGTCTCCCGGTGAAAGCGGACCACGTCCGACCGCACCGAGCTCCCGCCGTCGAGCCCCAGCTCGCCGATGCCCTGGGAGATCTGGGTGACCAGCAGGTAGTCGCGGTCCAGGTCGGCAGGGGTGAGGGCGAGGTAGACCCGGTCGCGCTTGGAGTAGATGGTGAAGAGTCCGGTTCCCGCCTCACTGTGCCGCGTCACCTCGCCGAAGGACTTCCAGGGAACGTCCTGCGCCGTCGCCGCTGGTACCGGGATACCATGCAGGGAGGCAAGGAGAACGGCGGCGCGGGCGAGCTTCACGTCGGGCTCCACGGACG
>DASUSR010000046.1:0-9287 GCA_036375015.1 Gemmatimonadales bacterium | reverse complement strand
GAAGGTCTCCACGAAGTGGGCGTAGGTCATGTACAGCCCGGGCGGCGGGTTCTGGGTGGGGCCGCCGCCGTCGAAGATGATGTGCGCGCCGTCGGTTCGATCGAAGTCGGTCTCCACCGGCACCAGCGCGAGCACCGGCGTGGCGGGCGGGGTGGCCGGGCTCAGGATGATCCGCTCGCCGCGGGTGGTGAAGGCCACCGGCGGCTCCCGGTCTCCCCGGGCGGTGGCGACCAGGACCCGCTCGTCTCCGGTCCAGCCGAGCCGATGCTTCGGCACCGGAAGGTAGAGCTCCAACTGGTGCGCGCCGCGTGCGTCCGCCTCCACGGCGCTCTCCGTCCGACGGGCGAGTCGGGCGAGATCGCGGAGGGCATGGCGGTCGGCCTTCGAGAGATAGCGCTGGAAGTGGAGTTTATTCTCCCGCACCGGCGACCGGTCCAGGTCCTGCTTGAGCCGGTTGCGGAACTCGGTGTTGGCCAGCGCCAGGGCGAGGCCGCGGGCCAGCCGCTCTCGCGCGGCATCGGCAGCGGCCGGGCCCGCGCGGACCTCGGATCCGGGCTCCACCGAAACATCGGTCAGCGGCTCGGGACTGGTGCGGTCCCCGCACCCGGCGAGCACGGCGATGGCCGCCAGCGCGAGACAATGCGATCTGCGGGACATGGCTCCTCCTGGAATGGGCGTTCGCGCTGACGGCCGCGCAGGTGTCCGACGGCGCGCCCAAGCTAGGAGCCGGAACGGTGGAGAGGTGGACCGCTATCCTGCGGAAGGGGACCCGGCTACTCGGTCGGTTCGGAGGGGATCACGGCCGCGATCCGGAGCGGACCGCCGCTGCCGCCCCGGATCTTCATGGGGAGGGCGATGACGAAACCGCCGGTCGGGGGCAGGCGGTCCAGGTTGGTCACGTTCTCGAACGCGGGGACGTTCTGCGCGAACAGGATGCGGTGGGTGTCGAACGTGGTGGACTGACCGTGGTCGATGCTGGGGGTATCGATGCCCACCGCCTTCACCTGCCGGCCGGCGAGCCAGCGGGCTGCGGACGAGTCGATGCCGGGGAAGTGGAGCTCCGCCACCGCTTCGGGTCCCGACCTGGCCGTGCCCAGATAGCGGGCCTTGTCGGGCCAGCGCTCCGACCAGCCGGTGCGGACCAGCACGATGGTCTGCTCGCCGATGGGACCGTGCGCCGCCTCCCAGGCCTCCAGCACGGCCACGTCCATCCGGTAATCGCGGTCGGCGCCGGCCTCGGCGGAGACATCCACCACCGCTGCCGGCCCCACCAGCCGCTCGAGCGGAATCTGGTCGCTGGTGTGGCGGCCCTCGGCGAAGTGTACCGGCGCGTCCAGGTGGGTGCCGCCGTGCTCCGCCCCCGCGAAGTTGTTCGCGGCGTAGTAGTACCCGGCGGGCGTGCGCTCGGCGGAGACGACCTCGAGCGAGAACGGGCGCGCGGTGGGCCAGTAGATCGTCTCGGCCGAGAAGTCGTGGCTCAGGTCGACCCAGGTGCCCGCGGTGAGCAGGTCGGGCCGCGGCTGGGTCCCGCAGGCGGCGAGCCCGAGCGCGAGGCAGACGAGTGCACGCATGGAGCCAAGATGCGGTCCCGCGGACTCAGCCGGCAAGGGCCGCCCTCGCCGCTGCGAGCGCCCGGTCCACCCCGTCGGCGGGCACGTCCAGGTGGAACACCGCCCGCGCGGTGGTCGGCCCGATCACGGTGAACCGCACGCCGGCGGTGAGCGCCCGGGCGGCGAACGCCTCCGCCCCGAGGCCGGTGGCGGTCACCTCGAAGATCACGATGTTGGTGTCCACCCGGTCGGCGTCCACCTCGATGCCCGGCAGGGCGGCCAGGCCCCGCGCGAGGCGGCGCGCCCGCTCGTTATCGTCGGCCAGCCGATCCACGTGATGCCGGAGCGCGTACACGCCCGCCGCCGCGATGATGCCGGCCTGGCGCATCGCCCCGCCGAAGCGCTGCTTGTAGACCCAGGCCTCCTCGATGAAATCGCCGGTTCCGGCGAGGACCGCGCCGACCGGCGCGCCCAGTCCCTTGGTCATGTCGATCCACACCGAGTCGAACGGCGCCGCGTACCTTGCGGCCGGCGTGCCGCTGCTCACCACCGCGTTGAGCAGCCGGGCGCCGTCCATATGGCACCGCAGCCCCAGGTCGCGCGCCGCGGCGCAGACCGCCTCGATCCGGGCCAGCGGCCAGCAGGCGCCGCCGGCGATGTTGGCGGTCTGCTCCACCGACACCACCCGGGTGCGCGGCATGTAGTGCACCGGCGGCCGCGCGGCGGCGCGGACCTGCTCCGCGGTGAACATGCCCCGCGGGCCGGGCAGCGGCCGCAGGACCGCGCCCACCATCGCCGCGGGGCCGCCCGCCTCGTAGAGCAGCGGGTGCCCCTGCTCGTGCAGGAGGATCTCGTCGCCGGCGCGGCAGTGCACCGCGAAGGCGACCTGGTTGCACATGGTGCCGGAGGGCAGAAAGAGCGCCGCCTCCTTTCCCAGCAGCTCGGCCACCATCTCCTGAAGCCGGTTGACCGTGGGATCCTCGCGCAGCTGCTCGTCGCCCACCTCCGCCTCCGCCATGGCGCGGCGCATGGCGGGGGTGGGGCGGGTGACGGTGTCGGAGAAGAGATCGACGAAGGGTGGCATGGGGGAGCGCAGCCGGTCAGAACTCCATCTGCTCGATGCGGCGCACGCCGAGGCGCAGCGGCACGATGGTGGCGGCCCCCAGGATGATGACCACCGCCGCTCCGGCGGCAAAGAGCTCCGGCGTCAGGATGGCGGGCTCGCCCCGCTGCCAGGACCGCAGGTACGCCGTGACCGGCACGGCCTCGATCATGATCACCACCGCGAGCAGGCACAGGCTCGCCATCATGTAGACCACCCCGCCGAAGCTGGTGGGGATCTGGGCGGCGTTCTCGGTGCCGAACTGGGGATAGAAGACGCCGAAGGTCAGGGCCAGCGCGCTCACGGCCAGGGTGTAGAGCAGGATGGTGGCGACGCTCACCGCCATCATGAACTCGCTCACCTGCAACAGCCAGTTGGTGAGCACGGTGATCGCGAGCGCCAGGACCAGGAGCGGGATGGTCCCGATCCAGTACTTGCTCCACAGCATCGCGCGGGGGTCGAGGGGACTCGAGCGCAGGAGCCACATCTGGCGCCCCTCGAGGGAGACGCCGGGAAAGATGAACCGCGCGGCGACCGCCGCGAGCACGAACCCCGCGAGACCCAGGTTGAGGAAGGAGATGATCGTCACCAGGCTGAAGGGGATCCGCTCGCCGCTGTGGATCGGCAGCGACCGGATGTTGAAGATGTAGATGATGAGCAGCACCGTCAGCAGGATGAGCTGGCTCCACTGGGAGTTGTCCCGGAAGAAGAGCCGCATGTCCTTGAGCAGGAACTCCCGCTTGGCGGGGGGCAGCAGGCGGAGGAGATCGTCGAGCGGGCCGCGCACCCGCCGGCGCAGCTTCCGTTCGGCCCCCTCCTGGGCCTTGGAGTACCCCAGCCGGAAGAGCCGCCGGTGCACCAGGACGCCGACCGCCAGCGCGACCGCGGCCGCGCCCCAGAGCCGCACGACCGGCATCGGATCCGACACCTGGAGCAGCCAGTTCATCAGCATCTCCGCGGCCCACTCGCTCGGGAAGAGCGGGCTGGTGGGTGTGCGGAGGGCCACCAGGTAGTCCACGAAGTTCTGAAACCCCTCGGGTCGGGCCAGCTGCTCCGGCCGCATGAAGCGGAGGAACAGCACCACGGCGGCGAGCGCGCCCAGCCCGAGCAGGGTGAGCAGCTCCCGGGTGCGCCGCGCCGGGAACACGTTCACCAGGAGGACGGTGATGACGGTACCGACCACCGCGGGCAGGATCAGGTAGGGCACCAGCGCGGCGATCGCCACCAGCGGGAAGAGCGGGCCACCCGCGAACACCATCCCGTAGGCGGTGAGGATCGGGAGCGCCAGCAGGGCCACCATCCAGCTCGAGTGGACCGCGGTCTCGGCCAGCTTCGCGAGGTAGAGCCGGGTGCCGCCCACCGGGGCCGCCACCAGCAGGTCGAGATCCCGGGCGAGGAAGAAGGTGGAGAGCGCGGTGATGATGTTGGAGAGCAGCAGGATGGTGAGAAAGGCGAGCAGGACCCCCGCCAGCACCTTGCCCGCCAGGAGCTCGCCGATGTCGGGTACCCGCTGGATGTAGCTCAGCACCCGGTAGGCCACCCCGAAAATCGCCGACCAGAAGGCCAGGCCGGTGATGGTCACCAGCAGCAGCCTGGCGCGCGACCCGCTCCGCTCCTGGCGCAGCCGGGCGAGCGCCCCGCGCCACTTGGGCGTGAGGATGGTCCACAGGGCGGGCTGGGTGCGTTCGCCGGCCGGCATCCTAGGCCTCGAGCACGGCGTCGAGCTGATGGTCGCCCAGCCCTCCGGTCAGCTTGAGAAAGAGCGCCTCCAGGCTCAGGTCGCCCGACGCGGTCTGCTCCCGGAGCTCGCTCATGGTGCCGTGCGCGGCGATCCGCCCGCGATACACGATCGCGATCCGGTCGCACATCTGCTCCGCCACCTCGAGAGTATGGGTGCTCATCAGCACCGTCCCGCCGCGGTCCACGAACTGCCGGAAGAGATCCTTGAGCAGGCGCGCGCTCTTGGGGTCGAGACCGACCATCGGCTCGTCCACCACAATCACGTCGGGGCGGTGCACCAGAGCGCCGGAGATGATCAGCTTCTGCCGCATGCCGTGGCTGTAGGACTCGGTGAGCTCGTTCTTCCACTGGGTCAGCTCGAAGAGGTCCAGCAGCTCGTCGATGCGGCGCTCGACCACCGGGCCGTCCTGGCCGTAGAGGGCGGCGGCGAACCGCAGGAATTCCCCTCCGGTGAGCTTGTCGTAGACGAACGGCCGGTCGGGGATGTAGCCCATCCGGTGCTTGGCCTCGAGCGGCTGGCGCTGCACGTTGAAGCCGCCCACCTCCACGGTGCCGGCGGTGGGCCTGAGGATGCCCGCAATCATCCGGATGGTCGTCGTCTTGCCCGCGCCGTTGGGACCGAGCAGCCCGAAGAGCTCGCCTCGGGGGACCTCGAGGTCGACCCCGTCCACCGCTGTGAACTTCCCGTAGCGCTTCACCAGACCGGTCAACCGGATCACGCCAGCCTCCGCACGATGGCCTCTACCGTCTCCTGCTCGTCGTCCCGTTCCACCACGATGCGCAGCTCCGAGGGGGCCTCGCTCCCGTCGCGGGGGAAGGTCTCCACCAGCAGCGCCGCGGCCTCTTCCACCGAGAGCTGGCCGGCGCCGGTGCCCACCAGCGGCGCCGCCACGACGCCGAGCCCCCAGTCCCGTGCCCGTTGCCAGGCCGAGAGGAGGGCCCGGCGAATCACCTCGCGATTGGGCTCGGTGCGCTCGTCGCGAATCACCACGTGCAGCACGTACGGCGCGGTCAGATCGCCGCCGCCCGTCACCACCGCCGCCCCCGCCTCGAGACCGGTGCTCACCCGGCGCTGCTCGGCGAATCGCTCGCCGGCCAGGCGATCGAGACGGGACACCGCCGGGGTGACCGGTGCCAGGATCGCATCCGCCGGGCGCAGTACCGCGTCGGCCTCGATGAAGGCGAGGTCGTCCACCACGACCCGGATCACGCTCCGCCCAGCTCCCGCGCCCGACGGTACTTCTCCCGGGCCTCCTCCTGCCGTCCCAGCTGGTCGAGCACCCGGCCCAAGAGGTGGAGGGCCTTGGCATCCCGAGGGTTGGATCGGAGGCCGCTCTCCAGCGCCTCTGTGGCGCCGGTCAGGTCCCCCAGCCGGTGGAGCCCGTCGGCCAGGTGGTAGGCGATCCGCCCGTCGTCCGGCCGGCGCGCGAGCGCGTGGCGGAAATGCTCCACCGCCTGTGGCGTGAGCCCCCGGCGCCAGGCCAGCAGGCCCAGCTCGAACTCGGCCGAGGGGTCGCCCGGCCGGTCCCGAAGTACCCGGCGCAGGTCCGCCTCGGCCTCCTGGTAGCGGCGCAGCCGGCTCAGAATCGTGCCGCGCAGGAGCATGAAGTCCGTGGTCTGAGGCGACCGCCCCAGCCCCTGGGTCAGCAGGGTCACCGCCTCGTCCCCCTCCTCGAGCCGGTCGAGCAGCTGCGCCAGGCGCAGCCTTGCTTCGGCGTGCCCCGGCTCCGCCGCGAGCAACTCGCGGTAGCGGGCCACGGCCTCGATGGACGAGCCGGCGCGCGCCAGTGCGTCCGCCTGCTCGAGCGCCGCGCCACCGGCGTCGTCGGAGGTATGGTTCATGGGGGCCTCAATATGGTAGACACCGGCCCGGCAAACCGGAACCCGTTGACCCCCGCGACCGGCTTCGGGTAGCTTTCGGGGCTATGGCTCAGGAATACCTTCTGGTCCGCGGTGCCCGCGAGCACAATCTCAAGAACATCTCCGTCGCCATCCCTCGAAACCGGCTCACCGTGATCACCGGGCTGTCCGGCTCGGGGAAGTCGTCCCTGGCCTTCGATACCATCTACGCCGAAGGGCAGCGCCGCTATGTCGAGTCGCTTTCGGCGTACGCCCGGCAATTCCTGGGCCTCATGGAGAAGCCGGACGTGGACGCGATCGAGGGCCTCTCGCCCGCCATCTCGATCGAGCAGAAGACCACCGGCCAGAACCCGCGCTCCACCGTCGGAACCGTCACCGAGATCTACGACTACCTCCGGCTCCTGTGGGCCCGCGCGGGGGTTCCGCACTGTCCCAACGACGGCACTCCGGTCACCCGGCAGAGCGCCGCGCAGATCACCGACGCCGTGCTCGCCTGGCCGGAGGGGACCCGGATCGAAGTGCTGGCGCCGATGGTCCGGGGGCGGAAGGGCGAGTTCCGCGACCTGCTGGACGACGTGCGCAAGCGCGGCTTCGTCCGGGTCCGGGTGGACGGCGAGACCTACGACCTCGGGGCGGTGCCCGCGCTCAACCGGCGGCAGAACCATGACATCGCCGTCGTGGTGGACCGGCTGGTGGTGCGGGGCGCGGACCGCTCGCGGCTCAACGATTCCATTGAGACCGCCCTCAAGCTCGGGGACGGCGTGGTCGAGATGGTGCGGCACGGCTCCGGGCCGGAGCGATCCTCGACGGTGTTCTCCGAGCGCTTCGCGTGTCCGGTGTGCGGTCTTTCGCTTCCCGAGCTCGAGCCACGGCAGTTCTCCTTCAACTCGCCGTTCGGCGCCTGCCCCGACTGCCACGGCGTGGGCACCCGGCGGGAGGTCAACGCGGACCTGGTGCTGGGGGATTCCAGCATCTCGATCCTCGAGGGGGTCATTCTCCCGTGGGGCGAGCCCACCGGGTACCTGCGCAAGGTGGTGCTGCCCACGCTGGCCAAGGCGTTCAAGTTCGAGCTGAACGCGCCGTGGGGCGAGCACAGCGAGGCGGCGCGGCAGGCGCTGCTGCACGGCGCGCCCGGTCGCTTCCGGTTCCAGACCGACGGCAGCCGCGGGCGCGGCGAGTACGAGAGCGAGTGGGAAGGGGTGCTCCGGAACGTGGAGCGGCGGTACCGCGAGTCCACCAGCGACGCGGTCCGGGCTTCGCTCGAGGAGTACATGATCGAGCAGCCCTGCCAGACCTGCGGCGGGAAGCGGCTCAAGGCGGAGAGCCTCGCGGTGCTGGTTCACGGCCGCGGCATCGGAGACGTGGTGGACCTGCCCGTCACTCGGGCGCTCGAGTTCTTCGACGCCATCCCGCTGCGCGGCGACGGGCGGGCGGGGCTCGACCCCGACATCGCCGGGCCGATCCTCAAGGAGGTGAGCGATCGGCTCCGGTTCCTGCGCGACGTAGGGCTGGACTATCTGACCCTGGGCCGCGGCGCCACCTCGCTCTCCGGCGGCGAGACCCAGCGGATCCGGCTGGCCACCCAGATCGGCTCGCGGCTGGTGGGGGTGCTCTACATCCTCGACGAGCCCAGCATCGGGCTGCACCAGCGCGACAACGAGCGGCTGCTCGCCACGCTGCGGGGTCTGCGCGACCTGGGAAATACCGTCATCGTGGTGGAGCACGACGCCGACACCATCCAGGCCGCCGACCACGTCATCGACCTGGGCCCTCGGGCCGGCCGGTTCGGCGGCGAGGTCGTGGCCGAGGGGTCCGTCGAGGATATCCGGCGGCATCGGGCGTCGCTCACCGGACGCTATCTCCGGAACGAGCTGCGGGTTCCGGTGCCGCCGGGACGGCGGGAGTCGCTGCCGAAGCAGCGGCTCCGCGTGGTCGGCGCACGGGCCAACAACCTCCAGAATCTCACGGTGGACATCCCGCTCGGCCTGTTCGTGGCGGTCACCGGGGTCTCCGGATCGGGCAAGTCCACCCTCGTGACCGACATCCTGTACCAGGCGCTGGCCCGCCATTTCTACCGGGCCAAGGTGGTGCCGGGCGCGCACACCCGGATCGAGGGGCTCGACCGGATCGACAAGGTCATCGACATCGACCAGAGCCCGATCGGGCGGACCCCGCGATCCAACCCCGCGACCTACACCGGCCTCTTCACGCCGATCCGGGAGCTCTTCACCCAGCTTCCCGACGCGAAGCTTCGCGGGTACGGGCCCGGGCGCTTCTCGTTCAACGTGAAGGGCGGCCGCTGCGAGGCCTGCCAGGGCGACGGGCTGGTCAAGATCGAGATGCACTTCCTCCCCGACGTCTACGTCCCGTGCGAGGTCTGCAAGGGGCGACGGTACAACCGGGAGACGCTCGAGGTCCGGTACAAGGGCCGGAGCATCGCCGACGTGCTCGATCTCACCGTCGCCGATGCGCTCGACTTCTTCAGCAGTCAGCGGCGGATCGCCGAGAAGCTCGAGCTCCTGAACGACGTGGGCCTGGGGTACATCCACCTGGGGCAGGCGGCCACCACGCTGTCGGGCGGCGAGGCGCAGCGGGTGAAGCTGGCGACGGAGCTGGCCAAGCGCGACACCGGCCGCACCCTGTACATCCTGGACGAGCCCACCACCGGGCTCCACTTCGAGGACGTCCGGCTCCTGCTCGAGGTGCTGCACCGGCTGGTGGACAAGGGGAACAGCGTGGTGGTGATCGAGCACAATCTGGACGTCATCAAGACCGCCGACTGGGTCATCGATCTGGGACCGGAGGGGGGCGAAGGGGGCGGCCGGGTGGTAGCCCAGGGCACGCCCGAGGACGTGGCGACAATCGACGGGAGCCACACCGGCCGCTTCCTCCGACGGGTGCTCGAGGGAGCGCCGGTGGGCCTGAGTGCGGCGAAAGGGGCCTGACTACGCCTTCCTGGGCGTGTCGAACCTCGGCTCCTTGGCTGCGGGATCCACCGTGAACCGGATCCACATGCCCGAGAGCCCGTGCCCCGG
>DASUSR010000045.1:0-3209 GCA_036375015.1 Gemmatimonadales bacterium | reverse complement strand
TTCGTGGTCTGCGTGACCCGGGTGACCAAGTGGCTCTATCTGTCCCAGGGGGCGACCCGGCGCGAGTTCCGCTGGGCCGCGATCTCGACGCCGGTCATGATCCTGGGCGTGGTGGCGGGTCTGCCCTGGGGCGCCATGGGGGTGGCCATCGGCTACACCGCCGCCGAAGTGGCGCTGGCCTATCCCGCGATCGCGTTCTGTCTCAGGACCTCGCACCTCTCGCAGCGCGATTTCTTCGCGGCGGTCGCTCGGCCCGCCATCGCCGCCGTGGCTGGCGCCGCGCTGCTGCTGGCAGGCGGATCCCTGCTTCCCGGGAGCATCCACCCCGTGCTCGCCCTGCTTGCCAGGGTGGCGAGCTTCTCGGCGGCGGCCGCGCTCGCGTGGCTGCTGCTGCCCGGCGGCCGCCGCGCGGCGGGTGATCTGCTCGATCTCGCGCACGAGCTCCGGCCGTGACCGGCGCGCCCGGCGGCCCACGCGCCCCGCTGCGCGCGGCCGACTGGCGCTTCCTGCTGCCCCTCCCGCGGGACCGCTGTTTCGAACATCTGGTGCTGCTGGGCGCCTCCGAGGGGCTCGCCGCCCGGCTCGCCGACCTGCGGCTCGCCCGCCGGGTGAGCGATGCGATCCCCTCCGAGCCCAGCGCCGACGCGATGGTGGTGCTGCATCGTTCGCCCGCGGAGCCCGCCGAGCTGGTACGCGGCCTGGCCCCCGGGGGAGCCCTGTACTGGGAGGTCAATCGCCGCTCGTTGCGGCACCTCGGCTCCACGCCCGCCAGGCTGTGCTCGGCCCTGCTGGCGGTCGGCCTCTCGCCCACGGGCGTGTACGCCGTCGGCCCGAGCGTGCTCCGGCCGCGGGTGTACCTGCCGCTCGATGCCGGCGGCGCGCTCCGGTGGTACGTGAGCACGCTCTACAACCCGTGGACCCGCTGGCTCTCGCTCGCCGAGACGGCGCTCAAGATGCTGACCGGGCTCGACGCGGGCCGCTTCGGCCGAATCGCTCCGGACCTGGCCCTCACCGCGGCGGCCGGCCCCGGTCCCGCCGCCCCGTCCATGCTCGAGTTGGCCATCCGCCCGGCCGAAACGTCCCACGGGAAGTTGCGCCCGCTGATGCTCACCAGTACGCACCAGGAGACGCTGAGCCAGCGGATCGTGGTGCTGCCGTTCTCCCCTCGCGGCACGCAGCCCGTGGCCGTCGTAAAGGTGTCGAAGTCGGCGGCGTTGAACGCCACCATCGAGGCGGAGCGGAGCACCCTGGCCCAGGTGCG
The DNA here is from genome assembly GCA_036375015.1 of Gemmatimonadales bacterium. Lineage (GTDB taxonomy): Bacteria > Gemmatimonadota > Gemmatimonadetes > Gemmatimonadales > GWC2-71-9 > CAVVWJ01. Next base: position 1,948 of record DASUSR010000045.1, on the reverse strand, counting down.
GCGGCTGCTCGACCCCGCGATGCAGCGCACGATCCCGGCACCGATGCACCTGCATCGGGTGGGCGATCTCTCGGTCAGCACCGAGACCTATCTGCCGGGCGAATCACTCCAGCGCGCGAGCTATCGCCGGGGACGGTCGCTCGAGGCCAGGCTCGAGGAGCTGCGCCTGGCCGCCGGCTGGCTCGCCGAGTTCCACCGGCAGACCACGTCGCGGCGCTGCCGGTGGGACGAGCCGGAGCTGTCGGAGTACCTGCTGGGGCCGATCGAGCGGTATCGCCGGTGCTTCGGCGTCACGGGCCGGGAGGAGCGGCTCTTCGCGGCGGCCGAACGGTACGGTCGGGAGGTCACCGGCGCCCCGCTTGCCATCGTCCTGCGCAAGCCGGACTTCTTCGGCTCCAACGTGGTCCGGTCCGGCGACACGCTGTCCGTCGTGGACTGGGAGAGCTCACATCCCGGGCCGCCGCTGTGCGACCTGCTGCGCTTCGTGGTGCCATGGGTGGACGCCGTGAGCCGTCGCGGCAGCGGTCGTACCCTGGAGAACTTCCGGCGGCTGTTCTTCGGGTCGGGGCGAGGGGACCCCCTGGTACGCGGGGTTCACGCCGTGATCGCCGAGTACATGGAGCGGCTCGCCGTGGAGCGGTCGCTCTTTCCCGTTCTCCTGCTGTACACCTGGCTCGAGCGCGCGCTGCACCACGCCGGGAAGCAGCAGCTCCAGGGCGACGTGCCGCGCGACAGGCGGGCCGGCAACCGGCACGTGGGCCGGGTCGAGGTGCTGGCGGAACACGCCGCCAGCCTGTTCGGCACTCCGCCGCTCGGGAGCGCATGAGCCCCCCTCGCATCGGCGCCGCGCAGCTCGTGCCGGCGGGCACCGCGGTCGCAGCGGTCCTCGCCTTCCACGCCCTGGGCGCCAAGAGTCTGTGGCGCGACGAGGCCATGAGCGTGATGGTGGCCCGGCTCGACTGGCCGACCCTGTGGCACAGGATCGGCAACGAGGAGGCGAACGGGGCGCTCTACTACCTCCTTCTGCGCTGCTGGATGGCCCTCGGATCGGGAGAGCAGACCGTTCGCGCGCTGTCGGCCGTGTTCGCCGTCGCGTCCGTCCCGATGGTGTACGCGCTGGGCAGGCGGCTCTTCGGTCGGGACCACGCGGCGGTCGCCACGCTGCTGCTGGCGGTGAACGCGTTCGTCATCCGCTATGCCCAGGAAGCGCGCTCGTACGCCCTGGCGCTCTTCCTGACGACCGCTGCGTCGTACCTGTTCCTCAGGGCGATGGATCGGCCGTCGGCGGGCAGGTGGGCCGCGTACGTCGTGGTCGGCACGCTCTCCGTGTACGCTCACTTCTTCGCCGGCCTGGTAGTGGCGGTGCACTTCGGGTTTGCACTCCACTCCGCCGCCGCTGCGGGCGCGGCGCCGCGGCGGATCGCGGCCGGCGCGTTCGGGCTCATGGTCGCGCTGGTGAGCCCGCTGCTGGTGCCGGTGCTCACGGTGACTCACCTGGAATGGGTCTCCAGGCCCTCGCTGCGGGATTTCGTCGGGGTGTTTCAGTCGCTCGCCGGGGCGGGAGGGCCCCTGCTGCTGGGAGCCTACTTCCTCGCCTGCTGCGCGGCGCTGGCGGAGATGCTCCGGCCGCGCGAGGGCAGTCGCGGGGCCTCGGGCCGCTGGCGGTACGGGTTCCTGCTCGCCTGGCTCTTCCTGCCCGTGCTGGCGAGCTACCTCTTTTCGCTTCTCGTCAAGCCGGTCTTCGTGCCGCGTTACCTGATCGTCTCGCTGCCCCCGCTCGTTCTCCTGGGCGCGGCCGGAGTGGTCAGCCTGCGGCCGCCCTGGCTCCGCGCCGGCGCGCTCGCGGTGCTCGTCGCGCTGTCGGGGTGCGGCGACGACGACGTGCGCACCGCAACGACCAGCGCTCCCGCTGCGCAGCTCCCTGCACCGCCCGCCGGCGATGCGACGC
>DASUSR010000044.1:0-13280 GCA_036375015.1 Gemmatimonadales bacterium | reverse complement strand
CGGGCAGCCCATCGACCTCTATGTGGATGCGCAGAGGCTCTCCGTCGCGGACCGGCTCGGGCTCTTCCTCCGGGTATGCGACGCCGTCTCGTACGCCCACGCGCAGGGGGTGATTCACCGGGACATCAAGCCGCTCAATATCCTCGTCACCCCCGCCGGGGTTCCGAAGCTGCTCGACTTCGGCATCGCCAAGGTGCTCCACGACGCGGCGGAGGAGGTGACCTCGACCGTCACCGGTCTCCGGCTGCTGACGCCGGAGTACGCCAGTCCCGAGCAGGTCCAGGGGCGCCATGCCACCGCCACGAGCGATGTCTACTCGCTCGGCGTGGTGCTCTACGAGCTGCTCACCGGGCGTTCCCCGTATCGCCTCCGCAGCCGGGCGCCGCAGGATCTCGCCGACGCGGTATGCACCACCGACCCAGAGCGGCCAAGCACGGCCGTCACCCGGGCGCCGGCGGCCGACGGCCAGTCGGTGCGGCGCCGGCATCGCGACTCCGCAGGGGACCACGCGGCCATGATCGCCGCGGTCAGCCCGCGCCAGCTCAGCCGCCGGCTCCGGGGGGACCTCGACACCATCGTGCTGGCCGCGCTGCGGAAGGAGCCCGCGCGCCGGTACCCGTCGGTGGCCGCCTTCGCGGACGACCTTCGGCGCCACCTCGAAGGGCGTCCTGTGCTCGCGCGGACGGACGGCGTGCTCTATCGGGCCGGCAAGTTCGCCCGGCGGAACCGGGCGGGAATGGCCGCCGCCGGCGTGGCGGCGATCAGCCTGGCGGTCGTCGCCGCGGTGGGGCTGCCGGACGGCCGGGCGGCGGACGAGCCGGCATCTCTGCTCGCGACCCGCGCGTTGGCCGAGCGCGACCGGATCCTCGTCGCCGACTTCACGGACCGTACTGGTGGAGACACCATCCTGACGGCGGCGGTCACCGAGGCGCTCCGCACCGACCTGGCGCAGTCACCGGTGGTGCGCGTGCTGACCGCCCGGCAGGTGCGCGCCTCGCTGGACCGCATGCAGCGCGCCTCGGACGTCGTACTGGACGACACGCTCGCCCGCGAGGTTGCCCTTCGTGAGGGGGTGAAGGCGTTCGTGACCGGCAGCCTCGCCCGCGTGTCCTCTTCGTACGTCGTCACCGCCCAGATCGTAGGCGCCCAGGAGGGTGATGCCCTCGTCGCCGTGCGGGAGAACGCGGCCGACTCGAGCGGGCTCATCGAAGCGGTGGACCGCGCCGGCAAGACCCTCCGCCGGCGTATCGGCGAGTCGCTGCGAGACCTCGAGCAGGTTCCCCCGCTGTACCAGGTGAGCACGGCCTCGCTGCCGGCGCTCCGCCGCTACACCGAGGCCCAGCGCGCCGCGCGCGCCGGCCAGCGCACGGTGGCCATCGAGCGCTTCAAGGAGGCCATCGCGCTGGATACCGGCTTTGCGTCGGCGTACATCGGCCTCAACATGGCGTACGGCTCGATCGGCCGGGCCGGAGACGCGGTGGACGCCCGCCGGCACGCGCTGGCCAATCAACACCGCCTGTCGTTCATCGAGCGCAGCTTTCTCGCGGGCAGTGCCGGATACTTCGATGAGGAATACGACGAGTCGATCAGGGTCTACCGCGCCCTCATCGAGCGCTATCCGGACCACGTCGCGGCGCTCAACAACCTCGCCATCTCGTACCGCGACAGCAGGCAGTATGACCTGGCCGTGGAGTACTTCCGCCGGGCGATCGCTGCGGACTCGACGATCCCCAACATGTACTTCGGGATCCACTCCTCGCAGCTGCTCCAGGGCCGGTTCGCCGAGGCCCGGGCGACGCTCGACTTCGCGACGCGCCGGTTTCCCGGGAATCCGGTTCTCCTCACCGTGGAGATCCAGGACGCCGCGGCCCAGCAGGACTGGGACCGTGCGGAGCGGCAGGCCGCCGCGCAGGTCGCCGCGGCCGGCACCGATACGTCGCATGCGATCGACCCGCTGGAGGCGCTCGCCGGGCTGGCCATGACCCGGGGACGGCTCGCCGAGGCGGAGCAGCGGTGGCGGAAGCATCTCCGCTTCACCCGGGCGGCCGGCGCGATGGGCCGACACCTGTTCGGCGTCATCCAGCTCGCCAACCTCGAGCTTCGCTACCGGAGCGCGCCGGCACGCGCGCTGGCCTTCGTCGACTCGGCGCTGACGGCGATGCCGCTCGACAGCCTCCTGCCCGGGGACCGGCGCTACGACGAGCTCGCCCGGTTCTACGCCGCCGCCGGTGAGCGGGAACGTGCCCGGCAGATGCTGACCGCCGCGATCGCCAACGACAGCCTGATCGGCCGGAATCTCAGGTCCGAGCGGAGCTGGACCCGTGGCGCGATCGCCATCGCCGACGGGCGTGGGGCTGATGCCGTGGATGACCTCGAGCTCGCGGCGAAGGGCCACGTATGCGCGATCTGCCCGCTCCCCGATCTGGGCCGGGGACTCGAAGCGGCCGGCCGCCCCCGGGAGGCCGCGGCGGCGTACCGGCGCTATCTCACGACGCCGTGGCTCTGGCGCTACGAGCCTGATGCTGTGGAGCTGGGCTGGACCATCCTACGCCTCGCCGAGCTCGAGGAACAGCTCGGAATCGGAGAGCCGGTGGCTACCTACGCGCGGCTGGTGCGGCTCTGGAAGGATGCAGATCCCGAGCTGAAGCCGGCCGTGGACGATGCGCGGGGGCGCCTGGCGGCCATTCGCGAGATCCCGCCCGCGCACAGCCGCGCACCGTGAGCGAGTGGTGAACAGCGACCGGTTCCGCCGCTGCGAAGAGCTGTTCCACGCCGCCCTCCCGCTGGACGACGCGGATCGGGAGAACCTCCTGAACACGGCGTGCGCGGACGATGTGGCGCTCCGGGCCGAGGTCGAGCGCCTCCTGGTTGCGCATGGCCGCGAGCGGAGCTTCATCGACACCCCCGCCGTCGACGGGTTGGGGCAGTGGGACGGCCCGTCGGAGAGCTGGATCGGACATCGGGTCGGCGCGTACCGCATCGTGCGGGAGATCGGCCGCGGCGGGATGGGTGCCGTGTATCTGGCCGAGCGCGCCGACGGCCAGTACGAGCAGCGGGTCGCGCTCAAGCTGATCAAGCGCGGCATGGACACCGACCATGTCCTCGCCCGATTCCGGGCCGAGCGCCAGATCCTCGCCTCGCTCGACCATCCCAACATCGCGCGGCTGCTGGACGGCGGAAGCACCGAGCAGGGGGTGCCGTACTTCGCGATGGAGTACATCGAGGGCGAGCCGATCGACGCCTACGCCGACCGGGCAGGCCTGTCGGTCGAGGGGCGTCTCCAGCTGTTCCTGCAGGTGTGCGGCGCGGTCTCCTACGCGCACCAGCGACTGGTAGTGCATCGCGACATCAAGCCTCTCAACATCCTGGTCACCACGGACGGCACGCCCAAGCTGCTCGACTTCGGCATCGCCAAGGTGTTGCACCCCGACGCCGACGACGTAACCTCGACGGTGACGGGCATGCGGCTCCTGACGCCCGAGTACGCGAGCCCGGAGCAGGTCGAGGGACGCCACGCCACGACGGCCAGCGACGTGTACTCGCTCGGGGTCGTGCTCTACGAGCTGCTCACCGGTCGCTCGCCGTACCGGCCGCGGAGCCGGACGCCGCTCGACGTCGTGGAGGCCGTGCGCACGACGGATCCGGAGCGGCCGAGCGCGGCGGGGGGAACCGAGAAGCTGCGCCGGCGGCTGCGCGGGGATCTCGACACCATCCTGCTCACGGCGCTCCGGAAGGAGCCCGGCCGCCGCTACCAGTCGGTCGAGCAGCTCGCGGCTGACCTGCGGCGCCACCTCGAGGGGCTGCCGGTGCGGGCGCGCCCGGACACCTTCGGATATCGGGCGGGGAAGTTCGTGCGGCGGAACCGCGTCGCGGTGGCCGCGGGCACGCTCGTCGTGCTCGCGATGCTCGGGGGTACCGTCGCCACGGCGTACCAGGCCCGGCAGGCCCGCGCGGCGCAGGCCCGCGCCGAGCGGCGCTTCGCCGACGTCCGACAGCTCGCGAACGCGCTGCTCTTCGACTATCACGACGCCATCCGGGACCTCAAGGGAGCCCGGCCGGTGCGCGAGCGCCTGGTCCGTGACGCGCTCGGCTACTTCGACGGGCTCGCGCAGGAGGCCGACGACGACCCGTCTCTCCAGCGGGAGCTGGCCGCCGCGTACATCAGGATCGGCGACCTCCAGGAGACCGAACCCTCCGGAGGCGACCTGGAGGGCGCGGCGCGGAGCTACGGCCGGGCTCTCGCGATGCTGGAGGCCCTCCTGCGGGTGGACAGCACCGACGCACAGGTGCGGCGCGACGGAGCGCGGGTGGCGCTCGCGCTTGGTGAGATCGTCTGGGGTCGCGGCGACCAGGCGGCCGGGCTCGCCCATGCGCATCGTGCCCGCGCCCTCCTCGATCCGCTGGTCCGCACCGATACCCTCGACGTGAACCTGCGGCTTCAGCTCGCCTCGGCCATGGACCTTGAGGGCCAGATCGCGCTCGAGGCGGGGGACATCGACGGTGCCGCGCAGCACCACCGCGATCAGCTCCGCCTCCTCGATTCGGCGCCGGAGCCACACCGCCGGCACGAGCTGGTGCGGCACGCTCTTTCGGTTGCGTATGGGCGTCTGGCGGACGCCCAGAGCGAATCGGGCGACCTCCAGGGTGCTCTGGAAAGCCATCGCCGCAGCTACGCGATCAGGAGCGAGCTGGCCGCCGAGTATCCGGAGAACGCGGTGTACGCCCAGAACCGCGGCGTGGCCCGCTACTACCTGGCCACGGTGCTCGGAGGTCTTGGCCGATGGGAGGAGGCGCTGGCGCACTATCGCCGGAATCTGGCCGAGGATCCGGACGGCGCGTTCAGCAACTGTCGCGTGGGAGAGGCGCTCGGCAAGCTGGGCCGTCCCCAGGAGGCGCTGGAGCACCTCCGGCGGGCACTCCGGGTACACGAGCAGGAGCTGCGCGCCGACACGGTGAACCTGCTCCGGAAGCTGGGCGTGCTCGAGGACAAGGCCAGAATCTGCCGGACGCTCGCCGTCCTGGGTCGCTCGGACGCACCCGGCGCCTGCGCGGAGACGGCCCGGTTCGCCGGGCTCATCGCGGTGCAGCCCGAGCACGCGTTCCCTCGCGCGTTCATCGCCAACGCCTGGACCGACATCGGCGAGGGATACGAGTCGCTGGGCGCGCGGCCCGGAGAGGCACCGGCCGACGCCCGGAGCTACCGCGCGCTCGCCCTGGACATGCATCGCCGGAGCCTCGCCATCTGGAACGATCTCGAGGGCCGCGGCCTCGTGAGCCCGGTGGACACCGGCCGGGTCGCCGCGGCGGAGCGCGCGGTTGCCCGGACAGAGGTGTGGGCCGGGCCCGGCGAACCGCGGGGGCGATAGGGCGGTGGACAGCAATCGCCCGAGCCTCGGCGGGTTCCCGAGCACCCGCCGCTCGATCATCGCGGCGGTGTGCGACGACGATCCCGACGCGCGCCGGACGGCCTTCGACGCGCTCGTCTCGGTGTACTGGCGTCCGGTGTACACCCGCCTCCGGCTCCGCTGGGGTACCCAGCCCGCGGACGCCGAGGACCTGACGCAGGAGTTCTTCGCCCGCGCCCTGGAGCGCGAGTTCTTCGGAGGCTATGACCCTGCCCGGGCGCGCTTCCGCACCTACCTTCGGGTGTGCCTGGACCACTTCGCCGCCAATGCCCGCCGCGCCGAGCGGCGCCTGCGGCGCGGGGGCGGCGCCACCATGCTCCCCCTTGAAGCCGCGGCCGCGGAGCGGGATCTTGCCGCCGCCGAGGAGGCCCCCTCCACCGACCCGGACACATGGTTCGACCGGGAGTGGGTCCGCAGCCTCTTCGACGTCTCGGTCGCGGCTTTGCGACAGGAGACCGCCGGCACCGCCCGGGAGATCCGGTATCGCGTCTTCGAGCGTCACGACCTGGGGCCGCCTCCCGGCGGCGGCCGTCCGGGCTACCGCGCGGTAGCCGAAGAGCTGGGACTCACCGTGTCGCAGGTGACCAACCATCTCGCCTGGGCGCGGCGCGAGCTGCGCCGCCTGGTCCTCGAACGCCTGGCGCTGCTGTGCGGCAGCGATGCCGAGCTCCGCGAGGAGGCCCGCACGCTGTTCGGCGAGGTGCCGTGAGCCCGCTGTCGGACGACACCGTTCGGCATCTCCAGCGCGTGCTCCGCGAGCCCGAGGTCCCGGGCGACCGGTACGAGACGCTCGACGCCGTGGGGCAGGGCGGCATGGGAACCGTGTACCGCGCACACGACCGCGTGCTCGGGCGCGAGGTCGCGCTCAAGGTCCTCCGCGCGGATCTGGCCGACGCCGAGACCGCCGGCCGACTGGAGCGCGAGGCCCGCATCCTGGCCCGGCTGGAGCACCCCGGCATCGTGCCGGTCCATGACGCGGGCACTCTCGCGGACGGGCGCGCCTTCTACGTCATGAAGCTGGTGCGGGGTGCGCGTCTCGAGGACGCCGTCCGCGACCTTCCCGCTGCGGAGGTGCTTCGGCTCTTCCTCCGCGTCTGCGAGGCAGTCGGGTTCGCACACGCCCGAGGCGTCGTGCACCGCGACCTCAAGCCGTCCAACATCATGGTCGGCTCGTTCGGCGAGGTGCTGGTGCTCGACTGGGGAATCGCCCGGGTGCTGCGGGAAGATCCCGAAGAGGCGCGGGAGGTCCCGCCACAGGGAAGCAGGGCAGGGGAAGACCGGGGGGAGCGGGACACCGCCCCGGGCACGGTGCTCGGGACGCCCGGATTCATGGCCCCGGAGCAGGCCCAAGGCTGGCTCCACCTGGTGGACGCCCGCACCGACGTCTACGCCCTGGGCGCCATCCTCCGCCACCTGGCGGAGCACGCCCGCGACGGCGAGCCGCCGCCGCGCCCACTCGCCTCGGTCTGGGCCCGCGCCACCGCGCCCGACCCCGAGGACCGGTACCCCACCGCCGCCGCGCTGGCCGCGGACGTCACCCGGTTCCTCGATGGCGAGCCGGTGGAGGCCCACCGCGAGGGCCCCCTCGAGCGGGCAGGGCGGGTGTTCCGGAAATATCAGACGGCGATCGTACTGGTGCTGACGTACCTGGTGATCCGGTTCCTCTTTCTGGCCGCGCGGGGTCTCTGAGCCGGGCGGCTAAAGGAATCCCGCCGGCCGGGTAACAGGATCCCGGAGCCTCACTGCCCAAACCCGGAGGTGGTCGTGAACAAGCCCGTGCTCGGCCTGGTGCTCGGCGGCGCGCTCGGTGCGCTGGATGGGTTGACCGCGCTGGTCTCCGCCCCCGAGGTGAAGCCCCAGATCATGGCGATCGTGGCCGGCTCGACCGGCAAGGGATTGCTCGCGGGACTGCTGATCGGCCTCATCGCGCGAAAGGTGAATCGGCTCACCGCCACCGTCGTGCTCGGGTTCGTCATCGCCGCCCTGTGCGCGCTGCCGTTCGCCCTTGGCGTGGATCCGGTCACCGGCAAACGCTACTTCTGGGAGATCATGATCCCGGGCTCCATCGTCGGTCTCATCGTGGGGTACGCGACCCAGAAGTACGGCCGCCCCGCGCCCCGGCACAACTGATCGGCGAACTTCACCACCATCCAAGGAGAGACCCGGTGCCCCGTCCGATCCACTTCGAGATCCCGGCCGACGACCCCCAGCGAGCCATCCGCTTCTACGAGCAGGTCTTCGGCTGGCGCTTCCAGGCGTGGGACGGCCCCATGCCCTACTGGCTGGTGCAGACCGGCGGCGACGGCCCCGGACCCGGCATCGACGGGGGGCTGCACGCGCGAGCGCATCCCGGCCAGGGCCCCGTCAACACGATCGACGTTCCCTCCTGCGATGACTACCTGGACCGGATCGGACGCGCCGGCGGGAAGACGGTGGTGCCCAAGATGGCCCTTCCGGGCGTCGGCTGGCTGGCGTACTGCTCCGACCCCGAGGGCAACACGTTCGGCATTATGCAGGCGGACGAGGGTGTCGCGGCCGGCTGAGCCTTGAACCTGCCCGGACGATCCTCCATCGTTCCTCGCCGAGCCGCCCCTGCCGCTCCCGAACGCTGGAGGTCGCCCGATGAATCTCGAACGGCCGCTCGCCCCGGATCCCTACGAGCTGCTGCCGACGGTGCCTGGCTTCACCCTCACCAGCACCGACGTCCAGGCGGGCGCACACATGCGGGAAGCATTCGTGTTCGCCCGGGAGAACCGCTCGCCCCAGCTCGGCTGGAGCGGCGCTCCCGCGGGCACGAAGAGCTACGTCGTGACCTGCTTCGACCCCGACGCCCCGACCCCTTCCGGCTTCTGGCACTGGGTGCTCGTTGACCTGCCCGCCTCGGTGACCTCACTCCCCCCCGGGGCGGGGAAGGAGGAAGGGACGGCGCTGCCCGCGGGCGCCTTCCACTGCCGGAACGACTACGGCACCATGGGCTACGGCGGACCGGCACCGCCGAAGGGGGACCGGCCGCACCGCTACTACTTCGCGGTCCACGCGCTGGATGTCGAGCGTCTCGGGGTCGAACGCGACGCGTCCCCGGCGGCCGTCTCGTTTACGATGCTCACTCACACGCTCGCGCGGGCGCTGCTGGTCCCGACGTACCAGGCCTAGACTCATTAACTTTCAGAGGTGACCAACACCGATCATTCCAGGACGCCCGAGACGCCGGCGCGTGACGCGGCCCGGCGGGACTTCCTTCGGGAACGAGTCGCCATCGATGCCGCCAGCGGGCGCTTCGGCCGCCCGATCCACACCCGGTTCCCGCCCGAACCCAACGGCTTCCTCCACATCGGCCACGCCAAGTCCATCTGTCTCAACTTCGGTGTCGCCCGGGAGTTCGCCGGCCGCTGCAACCTGCGGTTCGACGACACCAATCCCACCACCGAGGACATCCGGTACGTCGAGGCGATCCGCGACGACGTCCGCTGGCTGGGGTTTACCTGGGACGACGAGCGCTTCGCGAGCGACTATTTCGAGCGGCTCTACGAGATCGCGGAAAATCTGGTCAGGGCGGGGAAGGCCTACGTGGATTCCCAGTCCGAGGAGGCGATCCGGGAGGGCCGAGGCACGGTGACGGTGCCGGGAACGCCGAGCACCTTCCGCGAGCGCTCGGTGGAAGAGAACCTGGACCTCCTCCGCCGGATGCGGGCGGGCGAGTTCCCCGACGGCGCCCACGTCCTGCGGGCCCGCATCGACATGAGCCATCCCAACATGCTCATGCGCGATCCCCTCCTGCTCCGCATCCGACACGCGAGCCATTACCGGCGCGGCACCGAGTGGTGCCTCTATCCGCTGTACGACTTCGCCCACGGGCTGTCGGACGCGTTCGAGGGGATCACCCACTCGTTCTGCACGCTCGAGTTCAAGGACAACCGGGAGCTGTACGACTGGCTGGTCCGGGAGGCCGGGTTCGAGCGTCCGCCCGAGCAGACCGAGTTCGCCCGGCTGGAGCTGGACTACACGGTGCTGAGCAAGCGGAAGCTGCTGCGGCTGGTGAGCGAGGGGCACGTGTCCGGGTGGGACGACCCCCGGATGCCCACCATCGCCGGGCTCCGGCGCCGGGGGGTGACGCCGGAAGCGATCCGCGGGTTCGCCGACCGGATCGGTGTGGCGCGCTCGGATGCGCGGATCGAGCTCGCCACCTTCGAGCACGCGGTGCGGGACGATCTCAACATGCGGGTGCCCCGCGTGATGGCGGTGCTGCGGCCGCTCAGGCTGGTGATCACCAACTGGCCCGAGGGCGAAGTGGACGTGCTGGACGCGCCACTCTACCCTCACGACGTCCCGCTGACGGGGTCGCGCCCGGTGCTTTTCGGGCGCGAGCTGTGGATCGAGCGGGACGACTTCATGGAAGACCCGCCGAAAAAATTCTTCCGGCTGGCCCTGGGGCGGGAGGTGCGGCTCCGCTACGCGTACCTGGTCACCTGCACCGACGTGGTGAAGAACGCGGCAGGAGAGGTGGTCGAGCTGCATGCCACCTACGATCCCGCCAGCCGCGGCGGGGATGCGCCGGACGGCCGCCGGGTCCAGGGCACCATCCACTGGGTCTCGGCGGCCCACGCGCTCGAGGCCGAGGTGCGGCTCTACGACCGGCTGTTCGCGGCACCGGACCCCGACGCGGTCCCCGAGGGCCGGGATTTCATCGCCGCGCTCAATCCGGAGTCGCTCGTGACCGTGCACGGGGCTCGCGTCGAGCCCAGTGTCGCCTCCGACCCGCCGGGCACCCGGTATCAGTTCGAGCGGACCGGGTACTTCATCAGCGACCCGGTGGACTCCCGGCCCGGCGCCCTCGTCTACAACCGGACGGTGGCGCTGCGCGATTCCTGGGCCAAGGTCCGGGACAAGTGACCGGCGCCAGCTCCCCTTCTTGACAACCGGCCGTTCGGGCGGTATCCCCGGCAGAGAGGCTCCCGTCAGCAGGCGCCCGGCCGGTCGGAGCCCCGGTGGCAGGGCAGCGCGCCTGCGCCTCCAATCTCAGCGCGAGGGCGTATGTTCCTCGTCGAGCCGGCGTCGGGAAGACCGAAGGCCTACGGGTCCGTGCACGAGCTGGGCGCCGCGCTCCGTCGGGGGGAGCTGAACGCACAGGCCCGGATATTCCACCGCGCGACCGCCCGGTGGCTGCCGATCACCGTCCATCCCGAGTACCGCCGCGTCGCCGCGGAGCACGAGCGCCGGAGCGCCACGACGCTGCAGATGCGGCAATGGACGTACCTGTCGGGCGAGCCGGTCCCACCGGAGCTGCCGGCCGACCCTCCCCGACTGAACGGGTCCGCCGGAGAGCAGCAGGGGGAGCGCTCCTGGCTCGGCACGACCGTCCGCCGGCTGCGGGACATCGCGCACTTCTGACAGCCGCCCGCCCGCTCGCTAGCGCCAGCGAAACACCCGCACGGCCACCACGAAGCTCACCACGAGCCACGCGCCGATGATCGCCAGCTCCGGCCCCAGACGGGCGAGGCCGGCGCCCTCGAGCATGCTGGCCCGCAGGGCGTCGTTCACGGCGGTCAGCGGCAAGGCTTGGATGAAGGGCTGCAGCGCGTCCGGAAAGCGGGAGGCGGAGAAGAACACGCCGGAGAAGATCCACATCGGCAGCATCACCAGGTTCATGAGCCCGGACACGCCCTCCACCGTCTGCGCCCGCGAGGCGAGCAGGAGCCCGAGCGCGCCGAATGCGAGCGAGGCGAGGAGGCAGATGAGGGCCAGCGTCGCCAGCGAGCCGCGCACCGGCACCCCGAAGACCACCACGGCGAAGCCGAGCAGCAGCGCGACCTCGATGACGAGCATGGTGAGCCGGGAGAGGACGAACGAGGCAAGAAACTGGTACCGCGACATCGGCGTGGCGACCAGGCGCTTGAGCAGCTTCTTGCGCCGCGAGTCCACGATGGCGAACCCGAGGCCCCAGATGCCGCTGCCCATGAGGTTCATGCCGAGCAGGCCGGGCACCACGAAGTCCACGTAGCGCGAGCCGGGCTCGCTCACCAGGCGTTCGGTCACCTCCACCGGGTTCCGGCGGCCGGCGGCGCTCTGCACGATGGACTCCACCAGCAGCCGGGCGGTACGGCTGTCGGGCCGCTCGCGATCGTACCCGAACTCCACCTCGCCCGTGGGCCGCGGCGTCACCACGAGCGCCACTCGGCCGGTCCGCAGCGCTTCGGCCGCCGCCGAGTGCTCCAGCAGGCGGACCGCGAGCTCCTCGCCGCTCCCGAGCGCCACCGCCAGGCTGTCCGAACCCGGCGCTCCGCCCACGACCGCCACCGGAATGCGCTCCGGCGCCTGGTTGCGAAAGGCGATCCCGAGTCCCGCGGTGAGCAGCACGGGAAAGACGAAGACCCAGAACACCGCCTCGGGCTCCCGGAAGAACTCCCGGTAGCGCACCAGGGTGAGCTGGACCAACGGGTGCTCCCGCCAGCCGCGGCGCTCACTCGTCACGCAGGTGCCTCCCGGTCAATGCGACGAACACGTCCTCCAGCGTCGCCGAGTGGGTGCGAAGCTCGGTGAGCTGCGCGCCCTGGCGGCGCAGCTCGCCCAGGAGCAGCGGGACGGCGCGATGCAGCTCGGCGACCTGCAGCCGGAAGCTGCCGTTCCGATGGAACAGGTCGCACACGCCGTCGAGCGCCCCGAGCGCGGCGGCGTCCACCGCCCCCGACTCGGCCACGGCGAACTCGAGCACGTGCTCGGCCCGCAGCGACGCGATCAGGGCCGCGGGGGTGCCCTCCGCGATCACCCGTCCGTGGTCCACGATCGCCACGCGGTCGCAGAGCCGCTCGGCCTCATCCATGTAATGGGTGGTGAGCAGGATCGAGCGGCCGGCCGCCCTGAACTGGGCAATCAGCTCCCAGAGCTGCCGGCGGGACTGCGGGTCGAGGCCGGTAGTGGGCTCGTCGAGAAAGAGGAGCTCGGGATCGCCCACCAGGGCGCAGGCGAGCGCCAGGCGCTGGCGCTGTCCGCCGGAGAGCTGGCCCACCCGCGCGTCGGCCTTCTCCGCGAGCTGCACGGTGTCGATCACGGCGCGGTGGTCGGGCCCCCGCCGGTAGAAGCTGCGGAACAGCCGGACCGTCTCGCTGACCGTCAGCTTCTCGGCGAACTGGGTCTCCTGCAGCGAGATCCCCAGCAGCTCCCGTAGCGCCTGATCGTCCCGCCCCCAGCGCCGGCCGAGGACCAGGACCTCGCCGCTGTCGGGCGGCGTGAGCCCCTCGCAGATCTCGATGGTGGTCGTCTTGCCGGCGCCGTTGGGTCCCAGCAGGCCGAAGCACTCACCGGGCCGGACCTCGAGGTCGAGACCGTCCACCGCGACGACGGGCCCGTACGCCTTCCGGAGTCCACGGACGTGGAGCGGGGGCGCTTGTGTGGTGCGGCCGAGCGACATGGCGGGAAAGGTACAGCGAGCGCCGGAGACCAGCAGGTGCGTCCCGCAGCCGCCGGATCAGCGCTCCGGCCGGCGCGACCACACACTGCGGACCGTCTCCCACGCCCGGGCCCACTCCTCGGGGCGAGTGAGGAGCGCGTATCCGGCCAGTATGCCCGCCATGTAGACGGTGGTCTGCACCAGCGGCGACGGATCGGAGGCGGAGAAGGCGAGCATGGTTCAGCGTCCCGTGGAGGTGGTCTGGAGCATGGGGGCCGCGAGGGCCTGGGAGATCCGCTCGCGGGAGTCGGTGAAATGCGCGCGGGTATAGTCGTCGAGGGTCGCGCGCGGGGAGCCGAGGGCGCGGTCGAGTCGGCCGGCCAGCTCGGCGAGGGTCGCCCGCGCGAGGGCGCGGGCATCCTCGGGGGTGCCGGCCGCCGGGCTCACCACCATGCGCACCAGCGCGTGGAGGTGAAGGCGCTGAAGGTCGC
>DASUSR010000043.1:0-5350 GCA_036375015.1 Gemmatimonadales bacterium | reverse complement strand
GAGAACAGCGGGCAGAAAATGCCTCGCCGCTTGAGCGTGCCCAGCGCGGCCAGGTAGAGCTCCGGGACACGACCCGCCAGTGCGAAGACCCGGTCGCCCGCCCCGATGCCGAGTTGCTCCAGGACCAGGGCGAAGCGGTTGGTCAGCGACCGAAGCGCCGAGTACGTGGCGTCACGGACCTCTCCCTCACGCCCGATCCAGCGCAGTGCCACCCTGTCGCCCGCCGCACCAGCCGCGTGCCGATCGACCGCCTCGTGCGCGATGTTGAGCCCGTTGTCGCCGGGGAGGCCGCTGAGCAGGCCACGGGCCGCGTCCCAGGAGAATGCCGCGCACTCCCGGTCGTAGTCCGCCATGTTGGGCGGGGGCAGCGTCTTGGAGCCCTCAGCCGGACTCGCCGCCGTCATATTCGCTCTCCTCCGAGCTTCCTCCCGAGGACAATACTGGCCGGTCGAGCTGAAACAGTGTTGAGGGAATCGTGAAGCTTTCTTGAGGCCTGAAGACTTCTTGGCCGCGCCTTCACCCGCCCTTCATCGGAGCCGGCCCATCTTTGCAGTCGGGAAGGGAGGTCCCGATGACCCAGCAGACCCTGGAAGCGCCGCCGCCCGTAGAACCCAGGATGGCGCCTAGCGTCGGGCCGCTCCTGGAGCGGCTGGCCGCGATCGAGCCCGGCACGCACCGCATCCTGTCCTGCTACGTACGGCTGGGGCCGCGCGATCGGACCCGGGGCAAGTATCTCACCGAGGTCCGGAGCCGGATCCGGGCGCTTCGCGACGATCCGCTGCTGTCTACGCCCGCCGCCGAAGACGCCGAGGCGGTCGATCGCGACCTCGCGCGCCTGGAGAGCTATCTGCAGCGCACCGCCGGACTGCCCCACAGTCGGGGACTGGCGGTGTTCCTGTGCGATGGGCTGGAGCTGTTCGAGGCGATCGCGCTGCCGCGCGTCATTCGCACCCGGCTCGTGCTGGACGACACTCCCTGGATCGCGGAGCTGGCGTCCCTGCAGGACGAGATGGAGCCGGTGGTAGTCGCCGTCATCGATCGGGCCCATCTGCGCTTCTTCGAGGTGACCCCTCTGGCCGCGACCGAGCTGCCCGGATTCCGGGAGCCGGCCACGCGCGGAGGGAAGTTCCACGGAGACCGGCGCGACGCCCCCGGCTGGGGGGAGCGGGCCTATCACGGACGGCTCCGGGAGGAGCGTCATCGCCACTACGCGGCGGCGGCGGAGCGCCTCGAGGAGTTGGTACGCGAGCGTCCGGTACGCGGCATCGTGCTCGCCGGGCCGGTGGATCACACCACAGCGCTCGCCCGGTTCCTGCCCGGCCGCTTGCCCCCGCTGCTGCTCGGCACGGTCCGGCTCAATCCCACCGCCCTGAGTCCCAGCGGAGTGCAGGAAGCGGTGCTCGCGGCAGCGGAGGCGCACGACCGCGCGGCCCTGGAGGCGGAGCTTCTCGCCTTGGCCGAGGCGGTGGGCAGCGGATGGGCCGTAGAGGACACCCGCGACACGCTCCGCGCGCTGAGCCGGGGGCAGGTGCGCACCCTGTTCGTGCGGGAAGGCCTCGGCGGTAGCGGCTTCCGGTGCGCGGCGACCGGTCGGCTGGTACTCGCCAAGGCGGACTGCCACGGCGAGGGCGAGCCGGTGCCCGTCCGCGACCTGGTCGACGAGGCGATCGAGGAGGCGCTGCACCGTCGCGCTCGCGTCGTCATGGCTCCCCGGCAGGCCGCCGCCCGAATGGTAGACGGCCTCGCCGCCACCCTTCGCTTCAGGTGACCTCATGCCACATCCCATGCCCAAGCCTTCAGAGGCCGATCTGGTGTCCCGCGAGCACCTCGTGCGGCTGCTGATCGAGCAGGTCGAACGCACCTTCAGCACCGAGGGGAGCAACCGGGCGCTGTACGAGCTCGGCAACCTGCTTCGCCGTCTCGATGAGGCGACCCTGCGCGCCCTGGTGCAATGGCAGGGCGCGGCCGACGAGGACGAGATGACCGAGCCCGGCGAGGAGGACGCCGGAGGGCGGGCCCGATGAGCACCCGCTTCCGTTCCATTCTGGTCCCACTCGACGGGTCCGCGGTCGCCGAGCAGGCGCTGTCGGTCGGCGCGTCCCTGGCGCGCCGGGCCGGCGCACCACTGCACCTGGTGTCCGTCCAGGAGCCGGTCCCCGTGGCGGTGACCGCCGAGGTCGGGTACTACGGCGTGGATCTCGAGCGCGAGGCACGCGAGGAGTTGACGCGCTATCTCGCGGGCACCCTGGATGTCGCCCGGAAGACGGGGGGACTCGACGTGCAGGGTGAGGTGATCGACGGCGCCGCGGCCGAGGCCCTGACCGACTACGTCGCGCGGCACGACATCGGCCTGGTGGTCATGACCACCCACGCGCGCAAGGGACTCGGGCGGCTTTGGCTGGGCAGCGTCGCCGACCGCCTGCTCCGGCGGCTCTCGGTTCCCATGCTGCTGCTGCATCCCGGCGAGCTTCCGCAGCCCACCCGGTTCCGGAAGATCCTGGTGGCGCTGGACGGCGACATCGAGGAGTCGGTGCTCGAGCCCGCCATCGCGCTGGGGACGCTGGAGCAGGACGCCGAGTACGTGCTCGCCCGGGTGGTCGAGCCGCCGCTGCCCCTGCTCACCTCGCTCGCGGCCTCGCCGTCGCTGTTGGGCCAGCCGCATGAGGAGCCCGACCTGGAGCAGGCGGCGCGCGCTCACCTCGAGCGGGTGGCGGACCGGCTCCGCGCCGGAGGACTCCACGTCACCTGGCAGGTAAGGGTGGCCCGAGACGTTCCCGAGCAGGTCGTCGCGCTGGCCGGGGAGGTCGGCGCCGACTGCATCGCCGTGGGCACCCACGGCGCTACCGGGATCGTGCGGCTGCTGGTGGGCAGCGTGGCCGACAAGGTGGTACGGGAGACCGGGTTGCCCGTGCTGGTCGGTCCGCTGGGGCGGCGGGAGTGACGGCGACCCGATGAGGTAAGAACCGCGTAATGCAACGGGGCGGCCGGTGAGGCCGCCCCGCGTTCTTGCCTGCCTGGCCAAGCGCTACTTGACCGGAATCCGTGTCTTGGCAGTCGGCTCGGTCTTGGGCAGACGCACCGTCATGATCCCGTCCTGGTACGTCGCCTCGATCTTGGCCTTGTCGATCGCCGTTGGGAACTGGATGGCACGCACGAATTTCCCGGCCTCGCGCTCCCGCCAGAAGTAGTCCTCGGTCTTCTCCTCTTTCTCGAAGTCACGGCGGCCCGAGACGGTGAGGGTCTGGCCCTCGACGTTGACCTCCAGGTCCTCCTTGGCGATCCCAGGGGCCTCGACCCGGACGATGTACTCCTTTTCGTTCTCCGAGAAGTCGACCGAGGGTGACCACATGCTCTCGAAGACCTTGGGAGCCGGACCGAGAAATCCGGTGTTCCACAGTCGGTCGAACAGCCGGTCGAACTCCTCGCGCACCGTCGCGACGGGGCTGGGAACAGCTTTGGCCAGTTTCATGGATACCTCCTGAGTGTGTGGCAACCGCAACAGTAGGGCCTCCGGATGCAGGAATCCGTGAATCCCCCATGAAGAAGTCTCCAGAGCGGGCGAATCGCCGCGGCGGTCGGTAGATTGCGCCGCACCATGCCTGCGCTCGCCGATCTCGCGCCCACACTCCAGGCCCTCATCGCCGGAATCGGCACCCTGGCGCTCACCGCGGCGGGGGCCGCCGTGG
The DNA here is from genome assembly GCA_036375015.1 of Gemmatimonadales bacterium. Classification (GTDB taxonomy): domain Bacteria; phylum Gemmatimonadota; class Gemmatimonadetes; order Gemmatimonadales; family GWC2-71-9; genus CAVVWJ01. The sequence continues at coordinate 1,664 of DASUSR010000043.1, read as the reverse complement.
TGGTGGTCGGCCGGTTGGGATGGGGCGCGCTGTTCGAGGCGATGCTGGGTTTCGCGAGCGGGGTGATGCTCGCGGCCGCGTACTGGTCGCTGCTCGAGCCGGCCATCGCGGTGGCGGGCGCGCAGGGCGGCATCCCCTGGCTGCCGCCCGCGCTGGGGCTGCTGGCCGGCACCCTGTTCCTCGCCGCGGCCGATCGCCTGCTGCCGCACCTGCACCCCACGCTCCCGGCCACCGCCGCCGAGGGACCGCACACCAACTGGTCCACGACCACGCTGCTCATTCTGGCCATTACCCTGCACAACATTCCCGAGGGGCTGGCGGTGGGCGTCGCCTTCGGCGCGGCGGGCGCGCCCGACCAGGCGACGATCGCGGGCACGCCGAGCTTCGGCGCCGCCGTGGCGCTGGCCGTCGGCATCGCGCTGCAGAACGTGCCCGAAGGCGCCTCGGTGGCGCTGCCCCTGCACGCCGCGGGGGTAGGCCGATGGAAGAGCTTTCTGGCGGGAACGGCCTCGGCCGCGGTCGAGCCGATCGCCGCCGTGGCCGGCGCGGCTGCCGTGGCGTACGTCTCCGGGATCCTCTCCTACGCGCTCGGCTTCGCCGCCGGCGCGATGATCTACGTGGTGCTCGAGGAGCTCATCCCCAGCGCCCACCAGAGCGGGCGGGCCGACCTGGTCACCCTGGCGGCGATGGGCGGGTTCATCCTCATGATGGTGCTGGACGTGGCGCTGGGATGAGCGGTGCGGCCGCTCAGCCGGCCGTGAGCCGCGCGAGGGCGCGGTCCAGCGGCTCGGGCCGCCGAATGCGGTAACCCTGGGCATAGTCCACCCCCGCACCCCGCAGCGCGTCGAGCACGTCCGCGCTCTCCACTTCCGTGCCGATCGTCCCCAGCCCCAGGGCATGCCCGACGTCGTTGAGCGCGGTGGCCAGGACACGGTCCACCGGGTCGCGGGCCATCCCCCGGACGATGTGTCCGGCGATCTTGAGGTAGTCCACCGGCATCCGGCGGAGCAGGGTGAAGGCGGCCATGCCGCCGCCGCAGTGCTCGAGGGTGACCTGGCAGCCGGCCTCCCGCAGCTCACGCACGACCCGCGTGCTGGTCGCCGCGTGCGTCGTCGCCACCGACTCGCCGATCTCGAAGCAGAGCGCACTCGGCGGCACCGCGGACGAGGCGAGCGCCTCGCGCACGACCGGCTCGACGTCGCCACCGCTCACGGTCTCGTCGCCGAGGTTGATGGAGACGGTGGGCGGCCCGAGGCCGGGATGGGCCTCGCGCCATGCCGCCAGGTACCGCAGCGCCCGTCCGATGACCCAGTGATCCACCCTGGGCATGAGGCCGTGGCGCCTCGCCGCCGGCAGGAAGGCGCCCGGGAGCAGCGGATCGCCCCGGCCCTGGTCCAGCCGCAGCAGCAGCTCCAGCCGGGGCGCCCGACCGTCGGCCCCGTGCAGTGAAAGCACCCGCTGGGCGTGCAGCTGCAGCCGGTCCTCCTCGATGGCCGCGACGACCTTGCGGGCCCAATCCCGGTCCCGGCGGGTCACGGCGGGGGCGACCGCCGGGTCGTGGAGCTCGACCCGCTTCCCCCCGCGGCGCTTGGCCAGGTAGCAGGCGCTGTCGGCCGCCCGCAGGATGTCACCGGGATGCTCGGCATGGCCTCTGATCGGGGCGA
>DASUSR010000042.1:0-3755 GCA_036375015.1 Gemmatimonadales bacterium | reverse complement strand
GGCCCTCGCCCGGTTCATCGATTTCGTGGTGGACAAGGGCCTGGTGAATTCGTCCACCGCCCAGGGCTGGCGGGTGGCCACCGGCAAGGTGCTGGCGGGGATCTCCGACGAGGAGCGCGCCGACGTGCGGCGGATCGATGTCGACGCGGTGTTCCGGGCGTTTCTCAACCGCAACCCGGGGCGGCTCTCTCCGGTGTCGGTCGGGGAGTACCGCCGCCGGGTCGGCCGGGCCATCGAGGAGTTCGTGAAGTGGGTCGAGGATCCGGGCGGGTACGGTGCCCGCACGGCCGGCTGGCAGGGGCGGCCCGAACCCAGGCCGCGGCTACGCTCGGCACCGGCGCGAGAGCGTGAGCGCGCGCCGGCACCGGCGGGTGCGGGGATCGCATTGAGCTATCCCCTGCGGCCGGGATTCCTGGCTCAGGTAACGGTGCCGCGGGATCTGACGGTGGATGAGGCCAGGCGAATGGGGGCATTCCTGCTCACCCTGGCCCCGGACTTCAAGCCGGGGAGCGCCTAGCTGTCCCACCTCCGGACGGCGAGGGTCACGTTGTGGCCCCCGAAGCCGAAGGAGTTGGAGAGCGACACGTCCACCCGGCGCTCCACCTTCCGGTTGGGTGCGCAATCCAGATCACAGCTCGGGTCGGGCGTGAACTGATTGATGGTCGGAGGAACGACGCCGCAGGTGGCGCTGAGCAGCGCCACGGCGAACTCGAGCGCGCCGGCCGCGCCGAGCAGGTGGCCGGTCATGGACTTGGTGGAGCCGAACACCAGCCGGCGCGCCTGGTCGCCGAACACCGCCTTGACCGCCTCGGTCTCGGCGATGTCGCCCTGCTCGGTGGAGGTGCCGTGGGCATTGATGTAGCCCACGTCGGCCAGATCGATATGGCCGTCGGCCAGGCAGGCCCGCATGGCGCGCTGGGCCCCTTCCCCGTGCTCCGCCGGCGCCGTGATGTGGTAGGCGTCGGCACTCATGCCGTATCCCAGCACCTCGCCCAGGATCCGCGCACCCCGGCGCTGCGCGTGCTCCAGGCTCTCCAGCACCACGACGGCGCCCCCGTCACCCAGGACGAACCCGTCGCGATCGAGATCGAAGGGGCGGCTCGCGGTCTCAGGTGAGTCGTTCCTGGTGGAGAGCGCCTTCATGTTCGAGAACGCGGCCACCGTGAGTCCGGTGATGGCCGCCTCGGCCCCCCCGGTCACCATCGCGTCGGCCGCGCCGTGCCGGATCAGATTGAAGGACTCGCCGATCGCGTGCGCGGAGCTGGCGCAGGCCGAGACGGTGGCGAAGTTGGGCCCCCGGAGACCGTAGCGGATCGAGACCAGCCCGGCCGCGATGTCCGGGATGAACATCGGGACGAAGAACGGGGAGACCCGGTCCGGTCCCTTGGTGACGAACAGCCTGCAGTTGTCCTCGTACGTCTGCATCCCGCCGATCCCGCTCCCGATCACCACGCCCGTGCGCTCGGGGCTCGGGAAGCTCCCCTCGAGCCCGGCCTGGGTGACCGCCTGCTGGGCGGCCGCCAGGGCGAACTGCGCGAAGAGGTCGTAGCGCCGGGCTTCCTTGCGATCGATGTACTGAAGCGGATCGAAGCCCTTGACCTCGCAGGCGAAGCGGACCGACAGGTCCTTCGGGTCGAACTTGGTGATCGGAGCGGCCCCGGGCGTGCCGGCCAGCAGCGCGCTCCAGGTGGACTCCACATCCGTACCGACGGGGGTCACCAGGCCCAGCCCGGTGACGACGACACGACTCGTCAAGGCTACTTCCCGATCTTCTCGTGGAGGTAATTCATGGCGTCCCCGACGGTGCGCAGCTTCTCCGCGTCCTCGTCCGGGATGTCGATGTCGAACTCCTTCTCGAAGGCCATGACCAGCTCGACCGTATCCAGGCTGTCGGCGCCGAGGTCCTCCATGAAGCTGGCTTCGTTGGTGAGCTTCTCGCGCTCCACGCCAAGCTCCTCGACGATGATATCCTTGACCTTCTCTTCGACGTTGCTCATGTCGTCCTCGATTGGAGATACGGGGTCAGGTCAGATGACCATGCCACCATCGACCACCAGCACCTGGCCGGTGATGTAGCCCGCCAGGTCGGAAGCGAGAAAGAGCACCGCGGACGCGACATCCTCGGGGCGCCCCAGCCGGCCCAACGCGATGTCCTCTAATAAGGTAGCCCTGGCCTCATCGGGCAAGGCGGCGGTCATCTCGGTTTCGATGAAGCCGGGCGCCACGCAATTGGCGAGAATACCGCGTGCGGCGTACTCCCTGGCCACCGACTTGGTGAAGCCGATGAGCCCCGCCTTGCTCGCGGCGTAATTCGCCTGGCCCTTGTTGCCGGTGAGGCCGACCACGCTGGTGATGTTGATGATGCGGCCGCTGCGCCGCTTCATCATCCCCTTGATGACCGCTCGGGTGGTGTGAAAGGCGCCCTTGAGGTTCGCGTCGAGCACCACGTCCCAGTCGTCGTCGTCGAGTCGCAGCAGGATGTTGTCCCGGGTGAGGCCCGCGTTGTTCACCAGGATGTCGATCGGGCCCAGCTCCCGCTCCGCGCCCGCCAGCGCGGCCTCCACCTGCCCGCGCTCGGCCACGTCGCAGCCGAATCCCGCGGTCCCCTCGCCGATCCCGCGCGCCACTTCTCCGGCGCGGGCGGCGTCGCGCCCGGTGACGGCCACCCGCGCGCCGGCGGCGTGGAGCGCCCGCGCGATCGCGAGGCCGATCCCCCGGGTGCCGCCGGTGACGAACGCCACCCGTCCGCCCAGATCGATCGGGATCATGCGACGAACCGTTCCACTTCGTCGGCCGTGCCCAGGGTTACCGTGGCGGCTCCGGGCACGATCCGCTTGAGCAGCCCGCTGAGCACGTTTCCGGGCCCCACCTCGACGAAGGCCGCCCCGGGCGCGAGCGCCGCCGCGCGCTGCATGCAGGCCACCCAGCGCACCGGCGCGGTGAGCTGGTCGGCGAGGAGGCGCTTGGCGTCCGTGCCGGTGGTGACGGGCCGGCCGCTCGCGTTGGCGATCACGGGGAAGGAGGGATCGGCGAACTCGGTGGCCGCGAGGGCCTCACGGAGCCCGTCCACCGCGGCCGCCATGAGGGGCGAATGGAACGCGCCGCTCACCTTGAGCGGGACCACGCGCTTGGCGCCGCGGGCCCTGCACCCCTCCCCCGCGCGCGCGACCGCGTCCGGATCGCCGGAGATCACGGTCTGGTCCGGCGCATTCAGGTTGGCCGCCACCGCGACGCCGTCCGCGCCGGACGCCTCGTTGCAGGCGGTCTCCACCTCGGCCGTGCCCAACCCGAGCACCGCGGCCATCGCGCCCGGCCGGGCCTCACCCGCCGAGAGCATCAGCTCCCCCCGGCGACGGACCAGACGGGCGGCGGCGGTGACGGTGAGGGAATGCGCCGCGACGTGCGCGCTGTATTCGCCGAGGCTGTGCCCCGCCCCGGCGCCGATGGTCCCGAGCCGAGGCGCCGCCACCGCCAGGACGGCGGCGGTGTGGGCGAGAATGGCCGGCTGCGCGTTGTGGGTGAGGGTGAGCTCCTCCTCGGGCCCCTCCCACATGAGGCGCGAGAGGCGAACGCCGAGCGCGTCGTCCACCGCCTCGAAGGTCTGCCGCGCGGCGGGAAACCGTTCGGCCAGATCACGTCCCATTCCCACCCGCTGCGCCCCCTGCCCCGGGCACATCAGCACGGTCACCACCGGAGCACCGCGCTCCCCCAGGTGAAGCCGGCCCCGAACGCCACCAGGAGCACGATCGACCCGG
>DASUSR010000041.1:0-23970 GCA_036375015.1 Gemmatimonadales bacterium | reverse complement strand
TGGCGGTCTGCCCGAACGCGCCCCGCAGCTTCACCTCGTCCAGCCCGCCGAACGGGCGCAGGATCCGGGAGGAGCCCGCGGCCTTGGGATAGAAGAAGAACTTGTCGGTGTCGCCGTTGCTGCTGCTCCGGTCGGCCCGGAGCCCGGCGGTGAGGAGCAGGCGCTGATCCATCAGGAGCAGCTCCTCCTGGCCGTAGACGCCGAGATCGCGCACCGGCCGGTCATCCTGCAGCACGCTCACGCTGGTCGCCTGGTCCGGGTTCTCCTGGCCCGGCAGCAGCGTGCGCGCCAGGATCCGCGTCGCGTCGAGATCGCGGTCCTCATACTGCACGCCCATGGAGGTGGTCGCCCGGTAGCGGCCCGACTCCGGGGTGTACGTATAGTTGCCGTTGAGCGCGAAGTTGAGGTTCAGATTGGACGCCTTCCCCAGCACCACGGTGCCCGGCTGCCCGTCGTTGGGCTCGAACTCGAGCTCCGGGGGCGCGACGAAATCGTTCTCCTGGTTGAAGTAGTCGGCCCCGCCGATGGCGATAAGCGTCAGGTTGTGCCGCGCGGTGGACTTGAGCGCCATCCGCGCGGTCAGCGTGCCGAGCGCCCGCCAGGTGTCCTCGTCGTTCTTGAGAAAATTGATCGTCTGAACCGGGTTGCTGCGCTCGAAGGGGTTCTCGGGGAAGTCGGTGATCTGGTCGCCCGTGGCCGAGAGATCGATGAAGTTCGGCGTGAACGGGAACACCATGTACGGGCTGGTGCCGGCGTTGTCGTTGTTGGAGAGTCCCCGGTTCGACCGGCTGTGGATGACGTTGGTGTTCACCGACAGGTTGAGCCAATCGGACAGCCGCTGGTCGAGGTTGGCCCGCAGCGCCTGCTTCTTGTAGTCGGTATTGATCGCGATCCCTTCGTCGTTCTTGATCAGCCCCGAGATGTAGTACCGGGTCTGGTCGGTGCCGCCGCTCACGCTGGCCGCGGTCTCGGTCGAGAGAGCGTTGCGGCCGTAGATCTGGTCCTCGACGTCGTAGGTGACGCCGGGCTGGTAGAGCGACGTGACGAGCGCGGTGTCGGTGTAGACCGCCAGCGCCTCGTCGAGGGAGTTGAAGGTGCGCCGGCCCAGCTCGTTGGATCGGGAGAACGTGCCGAACCGCTGGGTCACGTTGAACTGGGGCTTCCCCTCCTGCCCGTGCTTGGTGGTGATGATGATGACGCCGTTGGTGGCCTTGGAGCCGTAGATCGCCGCGGCCGAGCCGCCCTTGAGGACTTCGATCCGCTCGATGTCCTCCGGGTTGAGGTCGGCGATGCGGCTGGTCGCGTTGTCCTGGTTGCGCGGGTTGCCGCCGGCCTGGGCCCCGGTCACGGCGTCGGCGCCGTTGGGAATCGCGTCGTTGCTCACCACGATGCCGTCCACCACGAACAGCGGCTCCGCACCGGCGTTGATGGTCGAGACGCCGCGGAGGTTGACCTGAATGCCGCCCCCCGGAGCGCCCGAGTTGGACTGGATCAGCGCGCCGGGAATCTTGCCCTGCAGGGCGCTCTCCAGGGTGCCGGTCGGCGCCCGGGTGAGCTCGCTGCCGCTCACCGTCGCGACGGCGTTGGGGAGGTTCTGCCGCTCGATCCCGGTGGACTGCCCGGTCACGACGACTTCCTCCAGCTTGAAGATGTCGGGGTCCAGCGCGAAGTCGATCGACTCCTGGCCCTGCGGCACCTCGCGCTCCTGCCGCCGGAAGCCGATCGCCCGCACCACGACCGCGAGCGGCCCCTCGGGGGCATTGAGCGCGAACCGGCCGTCCGCGCCGGTCTGGGCGACGATCCGCGTACCCGTCACGGACACCGTGGCCTCCGCCAGACCCTCGCCCGTCTGGGCGTTCGTCACCTGTCCCGAGATCTGCCGCACCTGGGCGGACGCGGCGGTGGCGACGCCGAGGGTGAGGGGAAGGAGCCATCCCCACCAGCGTTGTGGCATGACGCCTCCGAATTGTGAAGAGATTGTGATGCGACGAGCACCTACTCTGCTAACGGAACGTCGTTGACGCAAGGAGCCAGGGGCCGTTCCGCCGTGCGACACCCGTGTGGGGACGCCCGGGGGCGGGCGGGCGGGGTCACGTCGGGTGCCCGGACCGGACAGTCCCCGGAGCGCGGTCGGCCCCGGGCGTGCGGTCCGGCCCGGAATCCCGGGATTCCGCCGGCCGACCGGTCACCGCGCCGCGTCGAACGCCGGCGGGGCCGCCCACCGGACCGCGCCGCCCACCACGGTGAGGCGGTTTGCGTTGGGGCGCAGGTGGTAGAGCCAGGTGGCGACGTCGGGCGCATCGATCACCGCGAAGTCCGCGACCTTGCCCGGCTCCAGCGACCCCACCCGGCGCCCCAGCCCGATGGCGCGGGCGGCGATCGAGGTCGCTCCCTTGAGCGCCTCGGCCGGGGTCATCCGCTGCAGGGTGCAGGCGAGCGTGAGGGCGAGCGGCAGGTGGTAGCTCGGGGCCGAGCCCGGATTGAAGTCCGTGGCGACGGCCACCGGCACTCCGGCTTCGATGAGCCGCCGGGCCGGCATCGGCGGCTGCCCCAGGTAGAGCGACGCGATGGGGAGACTCACCGCGACCACGCCCGCTTCCGCCAGGGCGCGGATGCCCCGGTCGGTCACCTGCTCCAGATGGTCCGCGGACAGCGCGCCCACCTCGGCGGCCAGCTCGGCCCCGCCCGAGGCGGTGAGCTGATCGGCGTGCAGCTTCGGCGCGAGTCCCGCCTCACGGCCGGCGAGCAGGATCCGGCGTGCCTCCGCGGCGCTGAACGCGGACTCCTCGACGAACGCGTCGCAGCAGGCGGCGAGCCCCAGCCGCGCGACCTCCGGGATCAGCTCCTCCACGAGGAGCCGGACGTAGCCCTCGCGATGCTCGCGATACTCCGGCGGTACCGCGTGGGCTCCGAGGAACGTCGCCACGATGCGCACCGGCCCTTCCCGCCCCAGCCGGCGGTACACCCGCAGGAGCTCCAGCTCGTGCTCCCGGTCGAGTCCATAGCCGCTCTTGCATTCGACGGTGGTGATGCCGAGGGCGAGCATGTCGCGCAGGGTTTCCCGGGCGCGCGCGAGGAGCGCCTCCTCGCCGGCCGCCCGGGTGAGCCGCACGGTCCGCTGGATACCACCGCCGGCACGCGCGATGTCGAGGTAGCTCCGCCCCTCGATCCGCTGGACGAACTCCTCGGCGCGCCAGCCGGCGAAGGCCAGATGGGTGTGGCAGTCCACCAGCCCGGGAACGACCAGGCCGCCGCCGGCATCCACCGCCTCAGCCGGCCGGTACGCCTCCGGCAGCTCGGCACGGCGGCCCACCCAGGCGATTTCCCCACCCTCCCACACCAGGACGGCATCCTGGATCGGGTGCACCTCGCCCTGCCCCCCCTCGGGGCGGCAGGCGGCCAGCAGGCCGATGTTCTCGAGGCGCTTCATCGCGGCACATCGATGCTCATCCGAGCATCGGAAGATCGACCCCGCGCTCCCGCGCGGTCTCGATCGCCAGCCCGTACCCCGCGTCGGCGTGGCGCATGACCCCGGTCCCGGGATCCGCAGTCAGCACCCGCTCGAGCCGCCGGGCCGCCCGGGGGGTGCCGTCGGCGACGGCCACCATCCCGGCATGGATGGAGTAGCCGATCCCCACCCCTCCCCCGTGGTGCAGCGACACCCAGCTCGCACCGCAGGCGGTGTTCAGCAGCGCGTTGAGCAGCGGCCAGTCCGCGATCGCGTCGGAGCCGTCCAGCATGGCCTCGGTTTCCCGATTGGGCGAGGCGACCGACCCGGTGTCGAGGTGGTCGCGCCCGATCACGATCGGGGCCCGGACCTTCCCGTGCTTCACCAGCCAGTTGAAACGGAGGCCCATCTCCGCGCGCTCGCCGTACTCCAGCCAGCAGATCCGGGCGGGCAGCCCCTGGAAGGCGACCCGCTCCTGCGCCTGCCGGATCCAGCGGGCGAGGGCCTCCTTCCGCGGGAAGGTCTCCAACACCGCCCGGTCCGTGGCCAGGATGTCCGACGGATCACCCGACAGGGCCGCCCACCGGAACGGGCCGGCCCCGCGGCAGAACAGCGGCCGGATGAACGCCGGGACGAACCCGGGAATGTCGAACGCCTGCCGCATGCCCCGGTGGTCCGCCACCTGTCCCCGCAGGTTGTTGCCGTAGTCGAAGGTCACCGCCCCGCGGGACCGCAGGGCCAGCATGGCCTCGACATGGGCCACCATCGAGTCGAGCACCCGGCGCTCGTAGCCGGCCGGGTCGCGCTCCCGCAGCGCCGCCGCCGCCGCGAGGTCCAGACCGGCCGGGATGTAGCCGACGCGGAGGTCGTGCGCCGACGTCTGGTCGGTGAGCACATCGGGCACCACGCCCCGGCGGACCAGCTCCGGCAGCACTTCCGCGATGTTCCCCACCAGCCCCACCGAGAGCGCCCGGCGCTCCTGCCGCGCCTCCGTCACCAGGCGGAGGGCCCGGTCGAGGTCGGTCTCCAGCCGGTCGCAGTAGCGGGTCTCGACTCGGCGCCGGATCCGGGACTCGTCCACGTCCACGCCTAAGAACGCGGCGCCGTTCATCGTCGCGGCGAGCGGCTGGGCGCCCCCCATGCCGCCGAGCCCGCCGGTCACGACCAGCCGCCCTTCCAGCGAGCCGCCGAAGTGCTGCCGGGCGCATTCGGCGAAGGTCTCGTAAGTCCCCTGCAGGATGCCCTGCGTGCCGATATAGATCCAGGAGCCCGCCGTCATCTGGCCGTACATCGTGAGACCGAGCGCCTCGAGCCGGCGGAACTCCTCCCACGTGGCCCATCGCGGCACCAGATGCGCGTTCGCGATGAGTACCCGCGGCGCGTCCTCGTGGGTGCGGAAGACCCCGACCGGCTTGCCGCTCTGCACCAGCAGCGTCTCGTCGTTCTCCAGCCGGCGCAGGGTCGCCACGATCCGCTCGTAGCAGGCCCAGTCGCGCGCCGCCTTGCCGGTGCCGCCGTACACGATCAGCTCGTCCGGCCGCTCCGCGACGGCGGGATCGAGGTTGTTCATGAGCATCCGGAGCGCCGCCTCCTGGTGCCAGCCCTTGCAGGAGAGCGTCGTGCCGCGGGGCGCGGTGATGGCGGTGTGGGTGGCGGTCGTCATGAGGCTCCAATCTACGCCGGCCCCGCCGCTGGAGCGACCTGACCGCCTTCCCTTGCACCGCCCGGCCCTGCAACCTTTTGACCGGCGCGGCGATCCAACCTCCCGCGATGACCCGAACCGGTACCGGAACAGTGACCCTGCGGCGCGAGTCCACCGGCAGGACCGATCCCGATGCGGTGGATGCGACGCTGGCCGCCAGCGGCGATGCGCACGCCTTCGAGCGGTTGTACCGCGGGCACGTGGCCAGGATGCACGGCCTGGCCCGCCGCATGCTGAGCGACGAGGACGCCGACGAGGTGACGCAGGATATCTTCGTGCGCGCCTGGCAGAAGCTGGGGACGTTCCGGGGCGAGGCGGCGTTCGGCACTTGGCTCCACCGGCTCGGGATCAACGTCATCCTGGCTCGGCGCGAGGCGCTCGGCACCCGGCGACGCCGCTATGTGGAGGGCGACGCGCCGTTCGAGGTCCTCCCGGCGCGCCGGCACACCCCGGAAGCCGCCATGGATGTGGAGACGGCGCTGGAACGGCTGCCGGACGGCGCGCGCCAGGTGTTCGTGCTGCACGACGTCGAAGGGTACCGGCACGAGGAGATCGCCGAGATGCTCGGGCTGGCGACCGGTACCTCCAAATCGCAGCTCCACCGCGCCCGGATGGCGCTGCGGCAGTACCTGGATCGGTGAGGGGAGTCCCATCATGACCGACCACTGGAGCGACCGGCTGTCCGAGTATCTCGACGGCGATCTCGCCGCCGAGGACCGGACGGCGCTCGAGGCTCACCTCGAGCGGTGTGCGGAGTGCCGGGAGACGCTCGCGAGCCTCCGCCGGGTGGTCACCCGGGCCCGCGCAATGGCGGATCGCCCGCCCACCCGGGACCTCTGGCCCGGCATCGCGGCGCGGATCGGCGCGCGGGCGGCGAGACCGGCGGCGCGCCGGGGCTTCACCTTCTCACTCCCCCAACTCGCCGCCGCCGGTATCGCGCTCGCGGTGGCGTCCGGCGGGACGGCCTGGCTGCTGCACCCCGGCACCGCCGTCCCCCCGATTCCACCGGCGGTGCCCGGCCCGCCCGCGATTACGGCGGCGGCCGGCGAGGCGCGCGGTGCCGGCAGCTACGACGTCGCCGTGGCCGATCTGGAGCAGATCCTGGAGGAGGGACGGGGCCGGCTGGACACGGCCACGGTCCGGGTGCTCGAGCAGAACCTCGCCGCCATCGACGCCGCCCTCACCCAGGCCCGCCGGGCCGTGGAGGCCGACTCGGCGAATCTCTACCTGAACTCCCATCTCGCCGCGACCATGCGGCGCAAGCTCGAGCTGTTGCGGCAGGCTGCCACCCTAGTAGCCACCGCGAGCTGAAAGGACGACGCCCGTGCTGTACACCCTACTCACGACCGCGCTCACCGCGACCGCCCTGGTCCAGCAGATCGACTCGACCATTCCGGTGGAGCGGGGCCAGCGGCTCGAGGTGAACGCCTTCGCCGGTGAGGTCGCCGTGACCGCTTGGAACCGGAACGCCGTGCGGGTCCAAGGCGAGTTCACCGGGCGCACCCGGGTGGAGATCGGCCGCGCGGGCTCCACGGTGGAAGTCCGGACCCAGGGGCGGCGGGGGCCGGCGGGCGGTGTCGAGCTCACGATCTCCGTCCCCGCCTGGATGCCGCTCGATGTGATCGGCGTGCACACCGACATCGGCATCACGGGCGCACGCGGCCCCGTTGCCGTGGAGACGGTGCAGGGGGACGTCACGGTGGAGGGCGGCGACGGGCTGGTGTCGCTCCAGTCGGTGGACGGACAGGTGGCGCTCCGCGGGGCCAAGGGACGCATCGAGGTGAACTCGGTCAACGAGGACATCCTCATCGAGTCGTCCTCCGGCGACATCACGGCGGAGACGGTGAACGGCGAGATCCTCCTGCGGGGCGTGGATGCGACGGGACTCGCCGCCAGCACCGTGAACGGCGACATCGCGTACGACGGTCCGATCCGCAACGGCGGGCGCTACTCGCTCTCCAGTCACAACGGCGACCTGACGCTCACCATGGCCGAAGCCGCCAACGCGGCCGTGACGGTCTCCACCTTCAACGGCGAGTTCGAGTCCGAGTTCCCGGTGACCCTCACCGAGGCCCGCAAAGGCCGGCGGCTGAGCTTCACCCTCGGCTCGGGCAGCGCACAGGTGAGCCTGGAGTCGTTTCAGGGCTCGATCCAGCTGGTCCGGCCGGGAAGCCGGCGGGTCGAGCGGGACCACGACCACGAGTAGAAACCCGCAAAGTGAGTCACCCTCCGTGGGGCACGGCGGGCGGCGAAGTGGTACCTCCGGAGACCGGCTGAGCCGAGCCGGGAGCCCTCTCCCACGTCCCGGCTTGCCGGGAACCGTACCGAGACGCTGAGCCGGTTTCCGGAACCCGTCGGACCTCGCATCGTCAACTCCTGCAAGGCTTGCCCTCGTCCTCCGGCGTCCGCCCGCCCGGCGCCGGCCGGCCGCTTCCGCCCTCGCCCGCTCCCCCGCTTCGCCCGATTGGCTGTCGCGGTTCACGACGTCAACAATCGCGACGATCCGGCGCACTTCCGTGCTGGCACATGTCTTGTACCTGCCGGCGCCGGAATCACGTACCCGACATTCGGTTAGTCGCTGGCCGGCCATCACCCTTCAGCACGGAGTCATGCATGTACGCCCTCGTGAAGCGCGCGCTCGTCGGCGCCGCCGTCGTCGCCCTCGCCGGCGCGAGCACCGCGCAGGCCCAGGTCGGGCTGACGTCGAACGGCCCGGTGACGGTGCAGTTGAACGCCACCCGGAACACCAGTATCACCCTGAGCACCGACGTGCCCACCGCGAGCCTGGCGAGCATCACCGACAACTCCACCGCCAACAACTTCTCGGGGATCAACGTGAACGCCACCTGGGCGCTGACCGGCGGCACGTCGATCAACCTGGTCGGCTGGTTCGCCAACCCGGCTCAGGCGCTCGACAACGCCGGGAACTTCATCCCGTCCTCGCTGGTGGAGGGCCGGGTGGGTGCCCAGCCGTACGCCGCCTTCACCAACGGCGCGGTCGGGAGCGTCGGCCAGGCCGGCGGCAGCCTCGTGCTCTGGACCCAGGCGGTGGGCGTCGGCAACTACTCCGGGCTGCGCACCGATCCGCTGGACCTGCGGCTCAACCTGACCGGCGTGTCCACGGTCGCCGGTAACTACACCGGTACCCTCAACCTCCAGGCCATCGTCCAGTAGGGATCCGACGGGCACGGCGGAGTCCCCGCGATGCTCCATGACGCACGACGTCGCGGGTGGCACCGCCTGCTCGCCGCCGCGGCCTTGCTGGCCGCGGCGGCACCGCTGGAAGCTCAGGTTGGCGCCGTGGGCAACCCCCGGGTGATCAGCCTCGCCGCCGTGAAGCCCGGGACCCTGACCGTGGGCGTGTTGTCGGGAATGGTGCAGAATCTCCCGAACGTGCAGGACAACGCGCTCAACACCTGGCCGACCCCCGTCGTCGTCATTACCCAGTGGAACGTGAACCCGGGACAGACGAACACGGTCGATCTCATGGCCTACTTCACTACCCCGGCTCAGGCCCTCGTGGGCGGCGCGACCCAGATTCCTTCCAGCCGGTTGCTGGGACGGATGACCACGGGCCTCCCGGTGGCGTTCACCGCCTTCACTCAGAACGCGGTCGGCGGCATCGGCACGGTGGGCGGCAGCCTTCGGCTCTTCTCGCAGAGCATCACCGGCATCAACAAGAACAGCAGCCGCACGGACAACCTCGACCTGCAGCTCGACCTGACCGGTATGGCGCTGGCCCCCGGCACCTACTCCGGCACGCTGAACATCCGGGCCGTGACCCAGTAGTTCCCCGCGCCCGGGACGGCAGCCCGGTCCCCCACCGGTTCGCTGCCCTTCACGCAATGAGGACCCATGCGCAGGCTCATGGATCGCATCTCGCTCGCGCGCCGGCGCTGGTTCCGGACCGGCCTCCTGCTCACCATGGCCGGCGGCCCGGCCACCGCGCAGGCGCAGACCGTCAGCCCTCCCATCGCCGAGTATCAGGAACGGGCCCGCTCCAGCTTCCAGCTCAGCAACGAATCGATCTTTCCGCTCACCGTGGTGCTCGAGGTCCGCGGCTTCAACGTGACCGAGCAGGGCGAGGTCGTGGACGCGCCGTTCGACAGCAGCCGGGTCCACGTCAAGCTCTCGGCGATGAGCTTCCGGATCCCTCCGCGGGGCAGCTATACCGTGTTCTACGAGGCGCGGGCCGACAGCCTCCCCGCCTGGTTCAACATCCTCAGCGCCATCAGCGGGGCGCGCACCGACGCCGGCCTCAACGTGCGGATCCTGCTTCCGCACGTGGTCTACCTGAACCAGAAGACTCCGCTGCGGAAGGAGCAGGTGGCGATCCGCCGGTTCGTGTTCGACTCCGCCCGGGGCAAGCTGCGGGTCCAGCTGGAGAATATCGGCCCCAACCTGGGTCGCGTGCTGCAGGTGTCGGCCGGACACGGGAAGACGCTGTCGCCGGCGGGGCCCGCCTTTCCGCTGTTCCCGGGCATGATCCGCTGGACCGAACTGGAGTGGGCTGCTGACAGCGTGCCGGATCGGCTGATGGTCAAGTTCGCCAAGTTCACGATCGACACGGCGCTGGCTCCCACCCTGGTCGCCTCCGCCGACAGCGCGGCCGGCACGCCGCCCCCCTGAGCCGGTGCTTCCGCGCCGTCTTGCCGACCTCGTGCTCGCCGCCGGCGCCCTGCTCGCACCGGCGGCGCTGCTGCCTCCCGCCCTGACCGCGCAGACGGTGTTCGAGGTGGAAGGAGGGGGGTCGTCCCTGCTGGGCGGCTACGGCGCGACCGCGAACTTCTGGCGCAGCAGCATGGACGGGTGGGTGGGCATCGGATACCTCAACGGCCTCCGGGTCGGCGCGTCGGTGCGCACCGCGGTCAAGCGCGACACCCTGCGGCTGGGCAACGATGCCATCGTGCTGCGGTTCCCGACCGACGTGTTCAGCCCCGGTTCCAACCTGCTGGTCCAGGGCGCCAGCTACGCCGGCACCCGGGGGCGGACGGCGTACTTCGGTTTCGCGGGGGCGAGTTCCGGGGGGCTGGGGGCGCCGTCCTTCCAGGCCACCGACGTCGAGCAGCCGATGGGCGCGCTCATGGTGCAGCACCGGCTGTCCCCCACCGTCCGGCTCACCGGCAACGCGATCGTCGCGTCGCGCCAGACCATCATGCCCGGCGTGCAGTGGCAGCCGTATCCGGACCTGACGGCGGGACTGGTGGCGGGCATCGGCTCCGACCGCCCCTACGCCGCCTCGAGCCTGCTCCTGCGCCGGGGCGCCCTGTCGGTGAAGGCGGCCTACGCCTGGAATCCCGATCGCTTCCGCCGCGCCGCGGTGCCCAGCCCCAACCAGACCGAGATCGACCGGCAAAACCTGGCGCTCACCTACGAGTTCGGGTCCGGCTTCCAGGTCGGTGCCAGTCACCAGAACTTCGTCCAGGACTCGGCCGACTCGAAGCCGGCCACCCGTGCCAGGGGCAACGCGCTCTTCGCCGGCGGGCGGTGGCACGGAATCCGACTCACCGCCGGGGTCTACGACTCGCACTCCGAAGGGATCGGCAACCTGAGCTCCTACGCAGCCGTGGGCGGCGGGATCAGCTCCTGGCTGGATGCGGAGCTGTACGTGCTCCAGAGCCGGCCCCAGGGTCGGCCGGTCGCCACCACGCCGATCGTCAACCTCCGCTGGCGGGTGTCGCCCCGGGTCGGCCTGATGCAGCAGGTGTCCCTCAACGACGGGCGACCCACGGTGCATCTCGGGGCGAGCCTCCGCACCGGCATCGGCGAGTTCGGGGCGGATTATCAGATCGTGCACCAGCCGTTCCAACCGCTCGATCCCTTCCGCAGCACGCTCAACCTGAGCGCCCGGCTGCAGCTCGGCAGCTACTCCACCAGTGTCGGCACCTACATCCAGCCGGACGGCTCGGTGGACTACGCCGCCTCGGGAAGCACGTTCCTGTATCTGGGATCGTTCGGGGGCGTGCAGCCGGGGCAGGTCGGGGGCGGCTCGATCGGGCGCTACGTGGTGCGCGGGGTGGTGCGCGACGAAGGCGGGTCGCCGGTGGAAGGGGCGGCGCTCGCGCTGGGCGACGAAGTCGCGTTCACCAACTCCCGGGGAGAGTTCTTCGTGCGGGTACGCCGGCCGCAGCGCTATCCGCTCGCCGTCCGGCTGGAGGAGTTCCTGTTCCCCGGCCGTTGGGAAGTGGCCGCCGCCCCGGTGGACGCGCGCGCCGAGGCGGAGGAGCGGGCGGCGACGGTGGAGATCGTCCTGCGGCGCGCGATGGTGTCCCCGCCCACGAGCCCACCCGTTATCCCGGCCGCGCCGGCCGACCCGGCTCCCGTGGCCGACACCCTTCGCCGCGCGAACCCCGCGGAGCCGGGGCCCGAGCCGGAGCCCGCACCCGCGCCCCTCTTCACGGACGCGAGGCCGCTGTTGCTCCTCGAGGAGGTGCGGTTCGAGACCGGGCTTGCGGTGATGCGCGGCGTCTCGCTGCCCGGGCTCGACAGCATCGCGCGCCACCTGCTCGCCACGCCGGACCTGCGGGTCGAGATCCGGGGCCATACCGACTCCACCGGCTCCTACCCGCGCAACGTCACGCTCTCGCAGGCCCGGGCCGACGTCGTCCGGCTCTACCTCCACCGGCAAGGCGTCCCGCTCGCCCGGATGGTGGCCCGCGGCTTCGGTCCCGACATCCCCATCGCCTCCAACCGCAGCGAGGCCGGTCGGGCGCGGAATCGCCGGGTCGAGCTGCACCGGCTCGATCCGGTGGATCCGGCCGACCCGCCCTCCAACGAAAAGGCGCCCTCACGCTGAGGGCGCCTTCCGGTACCGCCGTCTACCGGCGAGTTACTCGATGGCCGCGACCTGATCGGTGGCGATCGCCGCGTGATCGATCACCAGCGCGACCCGGCGGTTCTCGAGACCCTCTTCGCCCGGACCCTTGGCGCCCGGGACCACCTGGCGGTTGCGGGACTCACCGTAGCTCACGGCCTTGACCCGGTCGGTCGTGAAGCCGCCGGCCGTGGCGAGGTATTCCTGCACCGCCGTCGCGCGCCGCATCCCGAGCCGCTGATTGTAGGCCGCGCCGCCGGCCGGGTCGGTGAACCCTTCGACCGTCACCAGCGCGCCCGGGTAGTACTCCTTCACCACCTCGGCGAAGCGATCGAGGACCGGCCGGTCGGCCTCGCGCAGCTCGCTGCTCGCGAACTCGAAATGCACGGGGACGTTGAACTTGAGCAGCCCGCGCACGCGCTCGATGCTTACGTTGTACTCGCTGCGGAAGGCCTGGAGCTCCTGCTCCAGCGCGTCGAGCCGGCGGGACTGATCCGCGACTGCCGAATTGGTCGAGTCGAGCCGGGCGGCGAGCTGCCGGTCGCTGGCCTGAATCTCCTCCCGCAGACGCGCCATGTCGTTGTTGTAGTCCTCCTGCTTGACCTTGGCCGCGCAGCCGGCCACGCTCAGCACCAGGCCGGCCAGACCGATCGCGGCCACCGCCCGGGCGCCATGCCGTGGGAACATCGGGTCCTCCTTTTCGATGAACTCCGGTGGATGTCGTCGCAGCGCGGCCGGCCGCTCCGCGGGGGGCGCCGGTCCGAACTCCTGACGTGGGTAGAGAAGCGGACGGGACACCGTCCGCGCGCAAGTTGGGGTCGGACTCCCCAGCGCGTCTGTGATCTATCTCACCAACTGTGGAAAGACTCGCCGCCGCATTTCTAGCGCACCTCGAGCAGCTCGACGTCGAAGACCAGGGTGGCGCCCGGAGGAATGACCGGCGGCGCCCCCGCCTGACCATATCCCAAGCTCGCCGGTATCACGAGCTTGCGTCGTCCCCCGACCCGCATGCCGGCCACGCCCTCGTCCCAGCCCGCGATCACCTGGCCGGCCCCCAGCCGGAACGCGAAGGGCTCCCCGCGGGCTCGGCTACTGTCGAACTTCTTGCCATCGGTGAGCCATCCGGTGTAGTGCACCACGGCCGTGCTCCCCGCGGCGGCTTCGGCGCCCTCCCCGCTGGAGAGGTCCTGGTAGCGCAGGCCGCTCGGCGTGCTGGTGAGCGCGGCGGGATCGATGCCGAGCTCGTCGCTGAAGCCCTCGCCGCCATCGGAGGACCCGCAGGCGGCGAGGAGGGCGGCGAGCAGGAAGGTCGGAACGCGCATCAGTGGCCTCGGCGGATGATGTGGAAAGCGGCGTGCCTCAATGACAAGGCCGACCCCGGAGAGTCGGCCTGACATTCATCGGGACGGCGGGATTTGAACCCGCGACCCCTGCAACCCCATTGCAGTGCGCTACCGGACTGCGCTACGTCCCGTCGAAGCGGAGCGGAATTGTAGTGCGGGGGGAGAGGCGGCGAAAGGGGTGAGACAATTCTGTCCCGGTGACCTTCCCCACGTCGCGCCGCCGCGGGTCAGGCCGATAGTGAGTGGCGGGCGGCCGGGGAGCTGGAACCCCGGGGTACGGCGCGGCATTTGCTATCGATCAGGCACTGTCGGCCCCCGCATACGAAGGAGCGAGGTATGAGCCTGCAGGATGGGCGGCCCTGGGAGAGTGACGGAGATCTGCCCTGGGACACGCCGGACGGGGAGTGGGAGCCCGGCAACGCCGAGGGCTGGCGGGGAGATCTCCATCTGGGGGACTGGCCCGAGAATCTGGCCGGCCCGGAATACTGGCTCTACAAGAGGCAGCGCGACGAGTAGCGTCCGGGTCGCGCCGGCTCAAGCGGGGGTGGTGCAGGCGGTCCACCCCCGTTCTTTTTTTCCCGAACTGCACCCGAACACTAACCGAACTTATGCCCCCTATACCTATTATCTGGACGCGTTTGTAAGTGTTTGTCGGGCCGCTACATACAGCATATTGACTCGGCATAACTCATTGTTAAATTAGGTCTTACGTTCCTTCACGGAGCGGCGGGCGTTTGAGTGTGACGGATGGAACGTTTGAAACAAACCACCCCTCCCCTTGAACGCCGCCTCGCCGCGAGGGTTTTGGATCCGGAGGGCCGCCAGTCGGGGCCCATTCATCGAGAGAGGCAGGAACCGGCATGTCGGAGCATTCCCCGAATCCCATCGACGCCGCGCCCCAGGCGGCGGCCGCGTGGGATCCGTTTCAGCTGATGGACCGGTTGGATGAGGAGGCGCTGCGCAAGGAGCTCGACGGCGTCGCCAGCACCGACTTGGTGTACGTGGTCAAGGAGGGCGGTCAGGAAATCGTCGGCCTCAGCAAGACCGGCGTGGACGAGTGCTGCATGGCGCTGGTCGCGCAGGGACAGGTCATCCGCGAGGAGGACCTGCAGTACGAAGTGATCGGCGAAGGCGAGGAGCGCGAGGCGCTCTTCAAGGTGCGGGCGGCCCGGTTCGCCGTCTCCCCCGCCGGTCAGGAAGTCCGGCTGGACCAGGTCATCGGCGTGAAGCGTCAGCCGCTCTTTCACGAGCCGGCCCAGCTCGATCTCGACGCCCGGGTTCCGAGCCGGAAGTACAAGGGCAAGACCTATCGGGAGCTGCTCGCCTCCGACGAAGGGCGCGACTACCTCGCCTGGATGCGCGAGCATTTCAACGAGCCCGAGATCCGCGAGTTCGTGAGCCGGATTCTCGCCGGCGACGAGGTCGTGGCGCAGCGCGGCCGGCAGCTCAACCCGCATTGGTACGAGGCGGGCGCCATGAAGGCCGCCCGCAATGCGCGTTTCCGGCTCATCCCCGGCAACGTGCGCGCCCAGGTGATCGGGGCGGCCCGGCAGTCGGGCCAGGCGCGGGTCGTCGAGGCGCGCCCCGGCGCGCTGCGTGGCGTGGCCAAGGCGACACCGGCCGTCGAGGCCCCGGTGGCGGAGGCGCCGCGGGCGGAGACCGAGCGCGCGGAGGCGGTGAGCCGCATCGGCCCGTATGCGCCCACCGAAAAGCAGGTGGCGTTCTATCAGCGGCTGGCGGAGTCTCCGGTGTTCACCGAGGAGGAGCGGCGCCGGGCCCTCGAGTGGCTCGCCACCCGCGCCACCCGCCAGACCATCAAGGACCAGATCGACTGGCTCAAGCGCCAGGTCGAGACCCGCAAGGCGCGGCGGGCCGGCGAGTCGGCGGCGTAAGCCGGCAGCGGGGCAGGCGGCGAGGGGTCTTCTCGGCGGGCACCGAGCCCGGGTGAGAAGATCCCTCGGTCGCTTGCGCTCCCTCGGGATGAGGTAGCGGCCTCCCGCGCCGGGCTGCCCGGGTGCCCGCCTGCCCGCCCGCCCTTTACTCGATTCCGAATCCCGCCCCCACATACACTCTCGTCCGCTCCGCGCTGCTGACCACGCTCACGCTCAGCGTGTTCACTCGCTCGAGGAACGACAGCCAGAGGCCGCCCCCGACGGCGCCGTGCCACTTCTCCGAGGACTCGCCGTCCACGTACACCCGCCCCACGTCTCCCAGCCCGAAGACGCCGAGCTCGCCGGGCACCAGCACGTTGAAGGCCGAGAGCCGAAGGCGCAGCTCGGCCCCGCCGTACAGCGACGACTCGCCGGCGTAGCGGTTCTGCCGGCCCAGCCGCACGGTGGAGACGTCGCCGATGAACGCCGAGTGTTGATAGGGGAACCGCCCCCAGACCCGCTGGGCCCCGGCACGGAGCGCCAGGGTCGGCTGCAGCGGCAGCGAGTCGGCGGTGAAGTAGGCTGCGCCCATCGCCCCGAGGTCACCGAAATCGTCCGTCACGTCGAGCAGCGAGGGATAGTAGCTCGCCCCCACGCGGAGCAGCAGCCCATGGGTCGCCGCCCTCGGACGATTGCGCGCGTCGAACTCGACCGCTCCCACGGCGCCGAGCGATCCGAACTTCCCGGAGCCGTAGGGCCGGTCCAGGGTGATGAAGCGAGGCTCGTCGAAATCGGTGTCGGTATACGAGAGGACCGGCCCGAGCCGCAGGTTCATCCGCGCGCCGAGGGGCAGCCAGACGGCGGGCGCCAAGGTGAGGTTCACCTCGTTCACCCGGTAGAACTCGTCCTCCTCCTCCGCCGGCCTCTCGTTGCCGAAGCCGTGGAAGCGCAGCACCTCGATGCCCGAGGCCCGGGCGTAGAGTCCGTACCGGACGCGGGAGTTCGGCCGCCGCCAGTCGGCCAGGAGCTCGGCCCGGCCCGTGGCGGCCCCGGTCGCGTAGCCGGCGCGCAGCAGGTAGCGGGAGGCGTAGGGGTCCTGCCGGAAGCCGTATCGGGTGTGGGTCACTCCGGCCCCGAGGAAGAGCCCGACGTCCGGCCCCCCCGAGGCCCACATCTGCGGGAGCCAGCGCGTGCCCCAGTCCCGCACCGCCGGGCGGGTGGGCTCGTAGGGCCGGCGACTCACCGCGACGTCGCTGCCGGGGAGGACGCTGTCCTCCGGCTCGGTGGTATAGAGATGCACCGCGCCGCCGGCGGCGGAGTCGGCCACTGCGTCGCGGCCGGCGCCGGGCAGCACCCGCACCCGAACCCCGCCTCGGCCGGGGCCCCGCACCACCGTCCGGTCCTCGCCGGCGTGCAGGTACAGCCGGACCTCCTTGGTCTCCTCGCGGTCGAAGCGCCGCCGGAAGTAGGGCTCGCCCACGCTCCCGTCCGGCCCCCGCAGCGCGACGGTCACCACGGTGTAGCGGTCGTCCACCCGGTCGGCCACCGCCACGTCGTCGAGGTCGGTGCCGTGCACCTCCACCTCGCCGGCGAGATGCCGGTAGAACCGCTCGGCGGCCTCGGGCAGGGCGTCCCGCCGCCGCTTGAGCGCGTCGGCGAGCCGGCCGGAGTCGAGCGGCACATAGGGCGCCGGGAGCCGCGCCGCCGCCGCCTCGATGACGCTGTCGGTGAGCCGCGCCTGGATGGCGGCCGCGATGGAGTCCCAGGCCGGGCGCTCCAGCCCGGTGAGGAAGCGGCGGTCTACCTCCCGCCCGTTCCAGGTGAGCCCCAGCATGCCCGGATAGTCGGGCCCGAAGTTGACCCATTGCGGGGCCGAGCCGCGCGCGATGGACAGCAACACGCCGTCGAAACGGACGAACGCCTGGTCGCGGTCGCGCGGGATGGGATGCCAGACCCGCGGCACGCTGTCGCCGAAGCGGGCCCAGCGCCACTGATCGAAGTGGCGATCCCAGTCGCCGAGGAACAGGTCTACCAAGCGGGCGGCGAGCAGCTCGCGCGCCGCGACCCGATCCGACGGGCTGTCCTCCGTCACCTTGAGCAGCCGGTCGCTGCTGATCACCTCGGTCGCGCCGGCGAAGCCCGCGCCCGCGCCCGCTCCGTTCGAGGGCCGCTCCTCGATGGTGCCCAGCATCCCGCCGAACTCCCCGGCGAACTCGCCGAGGCGCGGGTGCTGCTCCGGCAGCACCACCACCCGCGGAGTCGGGTGCAGCACGCCGACCGCCTCGAGGATGGGAGGGACCACGAGCGCACCGGCGGGATGCGCGGCACTGATCTGATCCTGCACGATGTCTCGCGCGGCCGACTGGCGCAGGGGAGGCGGCAAGGCGGGTGTGGGGTCCTTGTCCAGCGAGCGGAATTGGTACTCCTGCCCATCCGCGCCCCGGAACCGCAGCGACTTCGTCTGCTGCCCGCCGCCCTTCTCCGTGGCCGTCAGTCCCCCGGCGAACCGGTCGAGGTCGAGCACTTCGGCCTCGATCGGCGTTGCCCAGAGCTCGCGATAGTGCTCACCAAAGAACACCCGGTGCAGCCACCCGGTGTCGTAGCGCGCGCCGGGAGCCACCATCACGGTGGAGTCCTGTCCGACGAGCGGCGTCGCGGCGAGCGCCACGGCGAGGACACACCAAGCGATGCGAGTGCGGTTCATGATCGATCTCCGGGAGCACGCTGGCCCGCGGAACTGGTGCGCGCTGGGGTCAGGGGAAGATGGAGAAGATAGGGTGCCCGGTCGAGCGTGCACGGTCGATATTTCATGTTGCATTGTGCAACGTTGACGAAACCGTAGCCAGCGGCTGCAGCGCCGGTGTTCGCCACCCCCGCCGACCCCGTGACAGCAGCCACAGCCGCCGCGCTCCGGAGGCCGGTAAATTCTGCTCGTCCCAGCGGGAGATCGGTGACGTATCACGGGGGGCCGGCGCGGTGCCTCGCGGTCGAGACGCGCGTCTCTGCCTTCGTCCGATGCGGAGGTCGCCTGATGAGCGGAAAGAACGGCGGGACAGCAATCGAAAGTCGCGAGGAGCTGCCGCGACCGCGACTCGGCTGGCTCGCGGCATTTCACGTGCTGGTGATCGCGCTGGTGTTGTTCATGGCCCACGAGACCCGCGGGCTCGCCGAAGGACCCCTGCTCGAGGACCAGCTCGGCGCGCAGGCCGAGACGCCGTTCGGTGAAACGTCATCGGCGCGACCCTGGGGCGGACGCGGCTGGCTCGCGGCCCTGACCGCGATGCTCGGCGCCCTGCTGCTGATGCTTCCGATCGCCTGGGCCTACGTCGCCACCCGGTCGCGGCGGAAGGTGGACCAGTCGGTGGTCACGACCATCGTGCTGCTCCCTATCGCCGTGGCGGCCATCCTGGTGATCGTGCAGGACAGCCTGGCCGTGGCGTTCAGCCTGGCCGGCATCGCTGGCCTGGTGCGGTTCCGCAACGCGCTGGACGACACCAAGGACGCGATGTACGTGTTCGTGGCCATCGCCGTCGGGCTCGGCGCCGGGGTCGGCACGCTGGAGGCATCGGCGGCGCTCTCGGGGCTCTACAACCTCGTGGTGGTGGCGCTCTGGAAGTGGCACACCTCCCAGCCGGTCATCGCCGACATCGCGCTGGGAGAGCACACGGTGCCCAAAGGCCGCACCGTTCTCGAAACACTGATGCCGAAGCACGACCCCGAGCGGCACCCGGCGCCGGTGGCGGAATGGTTCGAGCCGGGGATGACGATGCCGCTGGGCGGCGGCCGCGAAGCGGTGGCGAGCGGCGCGCCGGACAAGCGGGAGGGCATCCTGCGGGTGCACGCGGCCGACGACATCGCCACCCGCCGCAGCATCGACGACGTGCTCCAGGCGCACGCCAAACGCTGGACCCTCGAGTCCGACGATCCGGGCCCCGACGCCCTGCCCACACTGACGTATCAGGTCCGCCTCAAGAAGCGCTCGGAGCCGGGCGCGCTGCTCGACGCGCTGCGCCAGCGGCTCGCTCCGGAGCTGGCCGAGTACGCCCCCGTCGCGGAGCCGGCACCCGCGCCTGACGTCGGCGCACCCGTGCCCGCGCCATGAGAGCGGGCCTCGCATTGCTGACGGTGCTGCCGGGACTCGCGGGGGTGCCGGCGCCGGGCGCCGCCCAATCGGCGCTCGCGCATTACGACCTGGAGGCCCCCCCGGCCTGGGTGGCGGAGCTGCCCGTGGCGCTGGCCGAGATCTCGGGACTGGCGGTGACCGAGGACGGCCGGCTCTACGCCCACGGCGACGAGCAGGCGGCGGTCTTCCGCTTCGACTTGAAGACCCGCCGCGTCACCGAGCGTTTTGGCCTCGCCGGGCGCCGACGGGTGCTGGCGGGGGACTTCGAGGGCATCGAGGTCGTGGACGACCGGGTCTTCCTGGTCGCGAGCGACGGGACCATCTACGAGGGCCGGCTCGCGGGCGACGGAACCCTGGTCGAGGCGGTGCGCCGGACGGCCGGTCTGGGCGGCGGGTGCGAGGTGGAAGGGATGACCTGGGACGCAAGGACCCGCTCCCTGCTGGTCCTGTGCAAGCAGGTGCGGAGCAAGCAATGGAAGGATCAGGTCGTGATCCTCGCGGTGTCGGCGGACGACTGGCGTTTCGAGCGGAAGCCCAGGATCCTGGTATCGGAGGAGCGGCTCGCCGCGGTCACCGGGAGCAAGGGCTTCAACGGCTCCGCCATCGCGCGGCATCCGCGCACCGGCACCTTTCTCCTCGTGGCCGGCCCCCAGCGGACCTTCGCGGAGATCGACGGGTCGGGACGGGTGCTGGGCGGGGGCAAGCTGGGCAGGAGCCTGCACCGCCAGCCCGAGGGGCTGGCGGTGACGCCCGATCTGACTCTCCTCATCAGCGACGAGGCCGGCGGCAAGGCGGCAACGCTCACGGCCTATGCCTACCGTCCGTAACACCTCGCTGCTCCTCGCGCTGGCGCTCGGCGCCGGGCTGGCATGCACCCGGGCGCTGGAGCCGGCCACCCTCGCGCCCGCTCCCGTCGCGCCGCTCGACAGCATCGAAGTGGCGCTGTTTTTGATCGGCGATGCCGGAAGCAACGCCTACGACGGCGAGCCGGTCCTCCAGGACCTCGCCCGACAGTCCGACTCGCTCCGACCCGTCCGGCAGTTCGTCGTGTTCCTGGGCGACAACGTCTATCCCCGCGGAGTGCCGCCGCTCGGCCACCCCAAACGGGATGACGCGGAGAAGAAGCTGGCCGCCCAGGTCATGGCCATCCGGCGGGGCGAGGCCCAGGGCATTCTGATTCCGGGCAACCACGACTGGGACCGCCAGGGCCGCGACGGGTGGAACGCGATCCGGCGGCAGGACACCGTGGTGCGGCGCCTCGGCGGTGACGCCGTGCGGCTCCTCCCCGCGGGAGGCTGCCCCGGCCCCGAAGTCGTGGACCTCGGGAATCACCTGCGGGTGATCGCGCTGGACAGCGAATGGTGGGTGCACAACGACGTGAAGCCGTACGGGCCCAGCTCGCCCTGTCCCACCCGCACCGAGAAGGAGGTCACCGATTCCCTGGCCGGTGCCCTCCGGGACAAGGGGGAGCGGCATGCCGTGGTGGTGACTCACCACCCGCTCCGCTCCGGCGGCGTCCACGGCGGCTCCTTCACCCTCGGCGACCACATCTTCCCACTGCGTAACCTGGAGTCCTGGCTCTGGATCCCGCTCCCGCTGATCGGCTCGCTCTATCCGTTCGCGCGCCAGATGGGCATCTCCAACCAGGACATCAGCGGCAGGAAGTACGCCGAGATGCGGCGGGCGCTGGAGGCGGTGTTCGCCGAGTACCCGCCGCTGATCATCGCGTCGGGACACGATCACCACCTCCAGGTCATCCGCGGCCGGCGCCCGCAGATCACCCACGCCGGGTACCAGCTGGTGAGCGGGGCCGGGATCCTGGGGCACGCGAGTCTGGTGCGGAAGGTCGAGGGCTCGCTGTTCGAGCGCGAAGCCGCGGGATTCATGCGGCTCGACTTCACGCGCGGGGGACGGGTGAGGCTGTCGGTCACCACGGTGGTGGAGGAGGGAAAGCGGCGGAAGGGCGAGAGCGCGGAGGTGTTCTCGCTCTGGCTCACGGACGAGGGCGGGCTGTGAGGGCGCTCAGCGGAACTCTGCCGCTCGCCCTGTGCGCCGCCGTGCCGCTCACGGCCGGGGCTCAGGGCTCGGAAGGGTATGCGGCGTACGCCGGCGAACCGCAGGCGGTCGTCACCGTGACCGGCGGCGAGCATTACGCCGCCGGCGCGCTGCACCGGATGCTCTTCGGCGCGCACTACCGGGACCTCTGGGCCACGCCGATCGAGGTGCCGGTCCTCGATCTGGAGAGCTTCGCGGGGGGCCTCACCCCGGAAGAGCGGGGCGGCGGCCAGCAGACCCGGTCGCTCCACTTCGAGTCGGGCGACGGCCGCGAGTTCAGCTTCCGCTCGGTGGACAAGGACCCCACCGAGGCGGTGCCGGAGCAGTTTCGCGGCACCGTGGTGCACCGCCTAGTGCAGGACGCCACCAGTGCCGCGAACCCCGGCGGCGCCCTGGTGGCGCCGGTGCTGCTCGAGGCCGCGGGCGTGCTGCACGCGCCGCCCAGCCTGGTGGTGCTCCCCGACCACGAACGGCTGGGCGAGCACCGGGCGGAGTTCGCCGGGCTGCTGGGCACCATCGAGGAGCGCCCGGGCGACGGCTTCGCCGGCGCGCTCGAGGTGCAGGACACCGACGATCTGTTCGAGCGGCTGCGCGAGAGCCCCGACCACCGGGTGGACGCCGCCGCCTTTCTCACCGCGCGCCTGGTGGACCACCTGCTGGGCGATTGGGACCGCCATGCCGACCAGTGGCGGTGGGCCGCGTTCCGGCAGGGCGGCCGCACCGTCTACCGGCCGATTCCGCGCGATCGGGACCAGGCGCTCGCACGCTACGACGGCCTGGTCACCACGCTGGCCCGGAAGCACAATCCCAAGCTGACCACCTTCGGCCCCGAGTACCCGGACGACCTGGTCGGGTTCACCTGGAACGGACGGGAGCTCGACCGGGCGATCCTGACGCCGCTCGACGGCGCGGCGTTCGACTCGGTGGCGCGCGCGCTCCAGGCCGCGCTGACCGACTCGGTCATCGCCGCCGCGGTCGGTCGGCTCCCCTCGGCTTACCGCGCCCGCTGGGGAAGCTGGACCGCGGACGCGCTGCGCCGGCGGCGCGACGCCCTGCCCCGGCACGCGGCGCGGTACTACGGCTATCTCGCGACCGACGTGGACGTCCGGGGCACCGACGCCGCCGAGCTGGCCGAAGCGCGGTGGGAGGGCGGCGCGCTGCACCTGCGACTCCGGGAGGCCGCTGGGGGGACGCCCTACTTCGATCGCCGGTTCATCGCCGGTGAGACCGAGGAGGTGCGACTGCACCTGCGCGAAGGCGCTGACCGCGTCCGGCTGGCAGGCGAGCGCCGCGGACCCCGACTCCGGATCGTGCGGGAGCCGCGCGACAGCGTGCTCGGTCCGGGCGATGCCGGACGCGTCGCGCTGCATGATCACATCCCGGAGCCGCCGGCGGCGGACACCGCCACCGGCAGCGCGGTGCCGGACGCGCCCCGGGACTGGGGCGGCGACTTCGGGGTCGGCCCGCGCGCAGGCTACGATCCCGATCTGGGGCTGCTCCTCGGCGCCGGGGCCGGCTGGACCGACTACGCCTTTCGCCGCGAGCCCTATGGATCGCGCACGGAGATCTCGGCGGTGTACGCCACCGCGGCCGACGGACTCCGCGCGGAGCTGGCGGCCGACCTCCGGCGGAGAAACCCGCGCACCCGTTTCGCCCTTCTCGTGCGCGCCTCCGAGATCGAGGTGGTGCGATTCAGCGGGCTCGGCAACGAGACGCCCGATGTGGGCGAGGCGGCGGAAGTGGATCACTGGCAGCTCACGGTCGCACCGAGCCTGGTGCGGGAGCTGAGTCCGTCGCTGCGGGTACGGGCCGGCCCGGTGCTCAGCTATGCCACCACCGATCGGAGGGAAAGCGGCCTGCCGCGGGGGAGCCGGGTGCGCGGCGCGGACGGCTTCGGCCGGCTCGGCGCCTCGGCCGAGCTGGCGCTCGAGTCCGGACCGGTGGAGGCCGTGGCGGGCGGCGGGGTCTACCCGCCGATCTGGAGCGGCAACGGCACCTTCGGCGAGCTGCACGGCGAGGCTCGCGTCGGAGTTCCGCTCGGCAGTCCGTCGCTGGCCGGGCGACTGGGCGCCCGGCGGGTCTGGGGACCGTTCCCCTACGACGAGGCGGCGTTTCTCGGCGGCGCGCGCACGCTCCGCGGATACGCCTATCAGCGCTTCGCGGGGGACGCGATGGTGTATGGTGGGATCGAGCTGCGAGTCCCGCTCGCGCGCGTGCTCTCGAGCCTGGTTCCCACGCGCGTCGGCCTCATCGCGCTGGCCGATGCGGGACGGGTGTGGGCCGAGGGCACCCGATCCGGGCGGGTACACGCTGCAGCCGGCGGCGGGATCTGGCTGGAGTTCTTCGAGGCGAAGAACACCCTGAGCCTGGTGTACGCCCGTGGCCGCGAGGGCGGCCGCTGGTATTTCCAGATCGGTCTGCCCTACTGATTTACCCGGGAGGCTCAGGGCAGTTTGCCTCCCGGTCAAGCGCCTTGCCTGTATCACCCGCTTGCCACCCCCTGCACTCACCGCGCAACACCTGATAATCCAGCCACTTACACTGTCTCGTCGTACGGCCCGCTTTGTGCAATGTCGAGGGCCGGGTAGCTCCACCCGATTCACTCACACAGATC
>DASUSR010000040.1:0-7057 GCA_036375015.1 Gemmatimonadales bacterium | reverse complement strand
GAGTACATGGAGAAGTTCTCCGTCTCCCGCCTGATCGGCGCGCCCCCCGGTTACGTCGGTTACGAGGACTCGGGGACCCTCACCAAAGCGGTGCGGCGGAAGCCCTACTCGGTGGTCCTGCTGGACGAAATCGAGAAGGCGCATCCCGATGTGTTCAACATCCTGCTCCAGGTGCTGGACGAGGGACATCTCACGGACAACTACGGCCGAGTCATCGACTTCAAGAACACGGTCGTGATCATGACCTCCAACGTGGGCGCCCGGGACATCATGCAGGGCAAGAGCCTCGGGTTCCACGGCGGCGACGCACGGAGCAGCTTCGAGAAGATGCAGGAACGGATCAAGGACGAGATGCAGAAGGTCTTCAATCCGGAGTTCCTGAACCGGCTCGATGACGTGATCGTGTTCCACCCGCTCTCGAAGGAGCACATCGCGCAGATCGTCACGATCCTGCTCAAGGAAGTGCAGCGGCGTCTCGGCGACGAGGTCAGGCTGACGCCGGCCGCCATCGACTTCCTGGTGAACAAGGGCTACGACGAGAGCTACGGCGCCCGGCCGCTGAAGCGGGCCATCCAGCGCTTCGTCGAGGACCCGCTCAGCGAGAAGATCCTGCTGGGCGAGTTCGGACGGGGCGACGAGATCGAGGTGGACGTCTCGCCCGACGGCGAGCGGCTGGTCTTCCGGGCGCTGACCGGAACCCAGGCCTGAGGCCCCCGGCGCCGACCCCGCCACAGGGGCCGGCGCCGCCCTCCTCCACCGAGTGCCGATGCAGCGTTTCCTGCCCCATCTGGCCGCCGCGCTCCTCCTGATCCTCGGGGGGCCGGCGGCTCTACTCGCCCAGAATGAAGCGGCCCCCGTCGTCGACAGCATCGTCGTCGAGGGGAACTCGCGTCTCACCCAGTCGCAGATCATCGGGACGGCCGGCATCGTGCTGCGCCAGCCGGCCAACTACCGCGACATCCAGCGGGCGGTCACCGCGCTCTTCCGCACCGGCCAGTTCGACGACGTCTCGGTCCTCCAGCGGACCGTGGGCGGCCGGGTGGTGCTGGTGATTCAGGTGGAGGAGCGGCCCGTCCTGGAGCGCTGGGCGGTCCGCGGCGTGGATCGCCTCTCCGAGGGAGCGGTGAAGGACCGGGTCCGCCTGGTGGAGGGGCGGCCGCTCGACCGCAACGCGGTGGAGCAGGCGCGGGCCGGCATCGATTCCCTCTACAACGACGCCGGATACTACGCCGCCGAGGTCAAGACGCTCGAGCTGCCCCAGGACAACGGGACGGTCCGGGTGGTCTTCGACGTGAACGAGGGCAGCCGGGTCGCCATCAGCCAGGTGGTGGTCGAGGGGAACGAGCGGTTCTCCGACGAGACCGTCGTGGACCGCATGTCCACCCGCCCGGAGGGGTTCTGGTGGTTCCAGCGGGGCGAGTACGACGAGGCCAAGCTCGACGAGGACGTGCGCGAGCGGCTGCCGCGCTGGTACGCCGACCAGGGCTTCGTGGACTTCCAGGTCACCGGCGACTCGCTGGAAGCGGATTCCGCCGGCGGGAAGGCCGTCCTCCACCTGGCGGTGGAGGAAGGCGAGCGCTACGCGGTCGGCGCCTTCGACATGGAGGGCAACCGCCGCTTCTCCCGGGACGAGCTGCTGATGTTCTATCCGTTCGGGCCGCTCACCGGCCAGGGCACCCCGCAGGGCCGGCCCCGGCCGTTCAGCCGCTCGAGCTGGGAGTCCGCTACCGAGAACGTGCAGACCCTCTACGCCAACAACGGGTACATCTACGCCTCGGTCCAGCCCGAGGAGATCCGCCGGACCACGGCGGACGGCCGCCAGGTCATCGATCTGCGGTGGGTCATCCGGGAAGGGCAACCCGCCACGATCAACAAGGTCGAGATCGTGGGCAACGACGTGACGCACGAGCGGGTCATCCGCGAGGCCATCGTCATGCTGCCGGGCGACCTCTTCAGCCGCGACCGCCTGATCCGCTCCTACCAGAACGTGTCGAACCTGGGATACTTCCAGCAGCCGCTCCCCCCGCCCGACGTCAAGCCGTCGGAGAACGGGGTGGACGTGGACATCGTCTTCCGGGTGGAGGAGCGCCGCACCGGCAACATCAACTTCGGCGCCTCCCTGGGTCAGGGCACCGGCGTCGGCGGCTTCCTCGGGCTGGAGGAGCCCAACCTGTTCGGCCGGGGGAAGCGCGGCCGGCTGCAGTGGCAGTTCGGCAAGAACATCAACGACTTCACCCTGAGCTACACCGATCCGAACATCCGGGAGAGCCGGATCTCGGGGACGGTGTCCATCTTCGATTCCCGCGCCCGCTTCACCGTCGGCGACCTGGGCCGCCGCAAGCAGACCGGCGGCTCGGTGCAGTTCGGCTTTCCCTTCCTCGGGTCCCGCTACACCCGGATCTTCACCTCCTACTCGTTCCAGCGGATCCGCTACACCGAGGGCTCGGCGGACTTGCGCGCCCGGTTCAGCTGCACCAGCTGCAGCCGCTCGAGCATCGGGACCAGCGTGCTCCGGGACACCCGGGTGGGCCTGCCTTTCGCCACCGGCGGCTCGCTGAGCCAGGTGAGCGGGGAGCTCAACGGGGGTCTCCTGGGGGGGACAGGAAATTACCGGAAAGTGGACCTGGAGGGCCGGTGGTATACCCCGCTGGGCTCGCTGGGCGGGGGCGACCAGCTGGGCGCGGGGGTACAGTTCGTGCTTGGGATCACCGCCAAGTCCGGGTTCATCTTCGGCGACGCAGGACCGTTCTTCACCGAGCTCTACTCG
Organism: Gemmatimonadales bacterium; assembly: GCA_036375015.1. Lineage (GTDB taxonomy): Bacteria > Gemmatimonadota > Gemmatimonadetes > Gemmatimonadales > GWC2-71-9 > CAVVWJ01. The sequence goes on along the minus strand of DASUSR010000040.1, from coordinate 4,290 downwards.
CTCGGCGGGGTGCAGTTCGGGATTCCGCTCCGGGGGTACGACGAGTTCGCGATCACCCCGAACGGCTTCGACCCCGAGGCCAGCGGCAACCGGGCCAGTCCGGACGCCTTCGGCAAGTCGTACGCGGCGTTCACCGTGGAGGCGGGGGCGCGGATCAGCCAGTCGCTCTACCTGAGCGCCTTCTTCGACGCGGGCAACGTGTACCGGACCGCCCGCCAGTGGGACCCCACCCGGCTGTTCCGAGGGGCCGGCCTCGGGGCCGCGGTCATTTCGCCGCTGGGCCCCATCGGCGTCGACCTGGGCTACGGTTTCGACCGGCTGGACGGGGCGGGCCGAGCCGATCCAGGGTGGCAGTTGCACTTCAAGTTGGGGAACTTCTTCTAGTGAGACGGACCTTTCATCGGGAGCTGAGCATGAAGCTCGTCGTCGTGGGCGCTTGGGTGGGACTGATCGCGGTGGTGCTGGGCGCGCCGGCCGAAGCGGCCGCCCAACAGGGGGGCGGCGCCAAGATCGGGTATGTGAACACCCAGCTGATCCTCCGGCAGACCCCGGGCTACACGGCTGCGGAATCGACCTTCACCAAGGAGCTCGAGACCTACCGGGGCGAGGTGCAGAAGCTGCAAGCCACGCTGGACTCCGCCGCGACCGACTTCGAGCAGCAGTCCGTGATGCTCAGCCCGACCCAGCGGCAGGCCAAGCGGAAGGACCTGGAGGCGCAGCAGCAGAAGCTGGAGCAGCGCACCCAGGAGCTGCAGCAGCGCGCCGCCACCCGCGAGCGCGAGCTGCTCGATCCCATTCAGACCAAGGTGAACAGCGTCATCGAGGGGCTCCGCGCCTCCGGCAACTACGCGGTGATCTTCGACGTCAGTGCGCCGAACAGCGGCATCGTCACCGCCGACAAATCGCTGGACCTCACCCAGCGCGTCATCCAGCAGCTCCGGTCGGGCAGCTGAGCACGTGACCCCGCCGGGACTCACCGCGCAGGCGGTCGCCGACCTCGTCGGTGGCCGCCTGCTTGGCGATGGGGGCGTGTCGGTTCACCGGGTGGGGCCGCTCGACCGGAGCGGCCCCGATACGATCTCGTTCGTGGTGTCGGCCCGCTATGCCACGGAACTCCGGGAGAGCGGCGCCGGCGTCGTCCTCATTCCCGAGGGCCTGGCCGAGGCACCGACCCGCGCTCGCGCCCGCGTCGTCGTCCCCGATCCGTATCGGGCGCTGGTGCGGGTGATCGAGCGCCTCTTCCCGCCGGCAGAGCACCCGGCCGGCGTGGACCCCACCGCCCGGCTCGGCGCCGGATGTCTGCTCGGCGCGGAGGTCTCCATCGGGGCGTTCGCCGTGCTGGGACGCGGCGTGCGGCTGGGCGCCCGCTGCCGGATCGGCGAGTTCGCCTCGCTGGGCGACGGTGTGGTCATCGGCGATGACACCGTCGTCGGCCCCCGGGTGGTCTGCTACGCCGGCAGCCGGCTCGGCAGCCGGGTCGTGCTCAAGGCCGGCGCCGTCATCGGCGGTGACGGCTTCGGGTATCTTTCCGATCGGGAAGGACACCGGCGGATCCCCCACGTCGGCGGGTGCGTCCTGGAGGACGAGGTCGAGGTCGGCTCCAACTCCTGCGTGGACCGCGGGAGTGTAGACGACACTGTGATCGGCCGGGGAACCAAACTGGACAACCTGGTGCAGGTCGGCCACAACGTCCGGATCGGGGAGCGCTGTCTGCTGATGGCGGGTGTCGGGGTGGCCGGCAGCGTGCGGGTGGGCGACGGCGCCATCCTCGCGGGGCATGTCGGCGTCACGGACCACCTGGTGATCGGCGCGGGCGCCCGCGTGGCCGCCAAGAGTGCCGTGTTCGGCGACGTGGCGCCCGGCGCCACGATCGGCGGCCATCCGGCGCGGCCGCACCGCCAGTTCCTGCGGGCCCAGGCGGCCCTGTACCGCCTCACGCCCATCGTCGATGAGCTCGAGCGGCTGGCGTCCCGCGCCGCCGAAGCGGATGCCGAGGCGAACCCGCGCCGGCGAGGCGCGACTCGAGGGCACCGGCCTGCACGGCGGCCGCAAGGTGAGCGTGCGCTGCACGCCGGGAGCGCCCGGCCAGGGCATCGTCTTCCGGCGGACCGATCTGCCCGGCTCACCGCCGATTCCCGCGCGGCTCTCCCAGGTGCGGGCCACCGAGCGCCGCACCGCCCTGGGGGAGGGAGACGCCTCGGTCGAGACGGTGGAGCACCTGCTGGCGGCGGTGGCGGCGCTCCAGCTCGACGACCTGGCCGTGGAGCTCGACGGCCCCGAGCCGCCCATCGGCGACGGCTCCTTCGCCCCGTATCTGGAGGCGCTGGGGCGGGCGGGGGTCGCGGAGCAGGCGGGCGAGCCGGTGGTCTATCGAGTGACGGCGCCCTTTCACTTGACGGAGGGCGACGCGGCCTACGTAGTGGCGCCTTCGTCCGGCCTCCGCCTCACCACCACGGTGGAGTGGGCCCACCCGCTCATCGGGCGCCAGTCGGGAAGCTACGACATCACCCCCGACGCGTTCACTCGGGAGCTGGGCGGCGCGCGGACCTTCGGCTTCCTCCGCGAGGCGGCGGCGCTGCAGGCCCGCGGCCTGGCGCTGGGCGCCGCGATGGAGACGACCCTGATCCTCACCGAGGACGGGCTCGCCGGCGGGGCGCTCCGTTGGCCCGACGAATTCGTGCGCCACAAGGCGGGGGACATCGTGGGCGACCTGGCGCTGCTCGGCGGACGGGTGCAGGCCCACATCGTCGCCACCCGACCGAGCCACCAGGGCAACATCGCGCTGGCCCGCTGGCTCCACCGTACCGGACAGCGCGACGGAGGCGCGGCGATGGACATCGGCCGGATCCTGGACGTCATCCCCCACCGGTACCCGATGCTCCTGGTGGACCGTATCATCGAGGTGGAGGGGACCCGGCGGATCGTCGGCATCAAGAACGTGACGATCAACGAGCCGTTCTTCCAGGGTCATTTTCCGGGCCACCCCATCATGCCCGGGGTGCTCATCATCGAGGCCATGGCCCAGGTGGGGGGAATGCTCCTGCTCGGCACCATCGAGGATCCGGACCAGAAGGTGGTCTACTTCATGTCGCTCGACAACGTGAAGTTCCGCCGGCCCGTCCTGCCCGGCGACCAGTTGCGCTGCGAGCTGGAGATGCTGCAGAACCGCGGCCGCACCTGCCGGATGAAGGGTGTCGCCTATGTGGACGGCAACATCGTGGCGGAAGCGGAGATGATGGCGCGCGTGGTGGACAAGTGACCACGGTGCACCCGACGGCCATCCTGGATCCCGGTGCCCGGCTGGGCACCGACGTCGAGATCGGCCCCTGGGTGATGATCGGGCCCGACGTGACGGTGGGCGACCGCTGCCGGATCGGCCCGCGGGTGCGGCTGCACCGGAACGTCCGGCTGGCCGAGGACGTGAGCATCGGCGACGGCTCGGTGCTGGGCGGCGACCCGCAGGACCTCAAGTTCCGCGGGGAGGAGACCTGGGTGGAGGTAGGGGCAGGTACGATCATCCGCGAGTACTCGACGGTGAACCGGGGGACCGGCGCCACCCGCCGCACCGTGATCGGGGCGCGCTGCTTCATCATGACGTACGTCCACATCGCCCACGATTGCCACCTGGGAGACGAGGTGGTGATCGCCAACGCCACCCAGCTCGCGGGGCACGTGACCATCCACGACAAGGCCGTGCTGAGCGGGCTCAACGCGATCCACCAGTTCGTGACCATCGGCACCTACGCCTTCGTGGGGGGCGGCTCCCGGGTGAATCAGGATATCCCGCCCTACGTGAAGGCCGTGGGCAACCCGATGGAGCTGTACGGGCTCAACTCGATCGGCCTGCAGCGTGCCGGCTTCCCCGGCGAGACGATCGCCGCGCTCAAGCGCGCTTACCGTCTCTTCTTCAATTCGGACCTGAACCTCTCCCAGGCCCTGGAGCGCGCGCGGAGCGATCTCCCCGCCGTCCCGGAGGTGGAGCGCTTCCTGGAGTTCGTCGAGTCCTCGGAGCGGGGCGTGCCGGCGTGACCGCACCACTGCCCATCGGGGTGGTCGGCGTGGGGGCACTCGGCCGCCACCACGCGCGCCACTTGTCCACCCTGCCCGAGGCACGCCTGGTCGGGATCTACGACACCGACGCCGGGCGGGCGGCGGCCGTGGCAGACGAGCTGGGCACCCGCGCCTTCGGCGACCTCGATGCGCTGCTGGGGGAGGCGCGGGCGGTGTCCGTGGCGGTTCCCACGCCGGTGCATGCGGAGGTCGGCCTGCGGGCGCTCGAGCGGGGCGTGC
>DASUSR010000039.1:0-7163 GCA_036375015.1 Gemmatimonadales bacterium | reverse complement strand
GGCCTGGGCGTAATTGAGCACCGCCTGTGCCGTGAACAGCAGGACCAGGCCGATGGCGATGCGGTCCAGCAGCGCCCGGTTGCGGTCCACGAAGGCGGCGTCGAGCAGGTAGCGCACCACCATCGGAAACGCGAGGGCGAGGACCGCGCTGGCGAGCAGCGCCAGCGTGGCGAGCGCCAGCATGCCGCGATACGGGCGGATCAGCGGCAGGAGACGGAGCAGCCGACCGGGCGGGGAAAGCCGTCGCCGGGGTGCCGCGGCGGAGCCTGAAGGTGCAGGAGGTCCTGTCACGATGTCACCATCGGGCGGGGCAGGGAGAGGCCGTCCAACCCGGAAACCGCCGCGTCACAGCGGGGGTCAATGGCCGAGGTGAGTGCCGGCCGGCACGGCGCCGGTCTCTTCGGCGAGTGCCTGATCGAGGATGTACACCCGGGTGGGAACGGACGGCCCCCCCAGGGGAAGCGCCCGGTCCACGCCCATCGCCACGAAGAGGAGGGCGAGGTACAGCAGGGAGTAGCGGTACATCCCCCAGGCCACCGGCGTCACCTGGGTCTCCCGCCGGAGCCGAAGGCAGTACCACAGGAGCCGGGCGCCGAGCAGCGCCGCCGCGACCGCGTAGAACGGGCCCAGCGCGCCGAAGAAGACCGGCAGGATCGTGAGCGGCAGCAGGATCAGGGTGTAGACCAGCATCTCGTACTTGGTCCGGGCCTCGCCGCGCACGACCGGCATCATCGGGACGCCAGCCCGGGCATAGTCGGCCTGCTTGATCAGCGCGAGCGCCCAGAAGTGCGGCGGAGTCCAGTAGAAGATGATGGCGAACAGGTAGATCGCCGCCAGGTCGAGCCGGCCGGTCATGGCCGCCCAGCCCACCAGCGGGGGGAAGGCGCCGGCCGCCCCGCCGATCACGATGTTCTGGGGACTCGTGCGCTTGAGCCAGATGGTATAGACGAAGACGTAGAAGAGCAGCCCGCCAAGCGCCAGCCAGGCGCTCAGCGGGTTGACTCGATACCAGAAGACGGCGAAGGCGAGGAAGCCGAGCGCCACGCCGAAGCCCAGGCCGAAGGTGGGCGCGATGCGTCCCGCCGGGATCGGCCGCAGCCGGGTGCGGCTCATCCGGGTGTCGATGTCCCGGTCGAACCACATGTTGATCGCGTTTGCCCCGCCCGCCATCAGGTACCCGCCCAGCACGACCCAGAACACCTGCGAGAGGGTGGGGAGTCCGGCCGGGGTGATGAACATCGGCGCGACCGTGGTCACCAGCAGCAGCGAGATGATGCGGGGCTTGGTGAGGGTGACCAGGTCGGCCGCCACCGAGGGCCGCCGGTCTCCCCCGCTGGTGGCCGGCTCCGGCGTGCGGTAGGAGTGGAAGACCAGCACCACCAGCGCCACCCAGACCAGGGTGCCGACCAGCAGGTGCAGCGCCCGGAGCGACCCCGGCAGCAGGCTCAGCATCATGGCCGCCGCCACCCCGATCTGGGCCACGGTGGCGCCCAGGAGCAGCGCCGACCAGCGCCGCAGGTGACGTCCTTCGGGGTCGATCCGCCGGCCGGTGCGCGCCGCAACCAGCCCGGCCATCGCCAGGAAGGCGAACGCGAGCGCCCGGTGCGCCCAGTGCAGCTGCGCGAGGGGCGGCTCGGGCGGGAGGGCACTCCCGTTGCAGAGTGGGAAGCCGAGGCAGAGGAGCCCGGCATGGAAGTTGGCCACCTGCGCGCCGAACAGAATGACCACGAACCCCAGCGCGGCAGTTGCCAGGACGAGGCCGTGAGCGGGATGGCGCCGGGACCGGTCGAGGGGGGTGCGGGCGGTCGGATCCTGGGCGGCGCGGAGCGCGAGAATTACCAGCAACGCCAGCAGCACCATCGCGTTGGCGAGGTGGACGATGACGACCCACGGCGGCAGCTCGAGCTTCACCGTCACGGCCCCGAGAAGTACCTGGGCCACGAGCACCAGCGCGGCCAGCAGGGCCGGCGACCGGAGCGCCGGCTCGTCCCGGTGCCGCCGCCAGGCGACCACCGCCACGGCGACGACCAGGAGGCTCACCAGCGCGGCTACCCAGCGGTGGCTGCTCTCGATGAAGGTCGGGAGGTCGAGCGGGGGGAACCACTCGCCGTTGCAGCGGGGCCAGTGGTCGCCGCAGCCCATCCCCGAGCCGGTGATGCGGACCACCCCGCCGAGCACGATCAGCCCGAACGCGAGGCCCGCCCCGCCTGCTGCCAGCCTGCGAAGGAGGCGGGTCCGGTCCGGTGCGGTCGTGCTCATAGACCGGAAAGAAACCGGGCGCGTGAGCCCCTTGTCAAGCGTATATTTGGCGCCATGCCGCCGACGAACGACCCCTGGGGCGAGCGCCTTCCGCGCCACCTCGGCCTGTGGAGCGCCATCGCGGTGCTGGTCGGGTCTACCATCGGCAGCGGCATCTTCCGGGTACCGGCCGGCGTGGCGGAGCGGCTGCAGCAGCCCGGGCCGGTCATGCTGGCGTGGGTGCTCGGAGGGGCGATCGCGCTCTTCGGGGCCCTCACCCTTGCCGAGCTGGCGGCGGCGCTGCCCCGCTCGGGCGGGGTGTTCGCCTATCTGCTGGAGGGCTTCGGCCCGCTCCCCGCGTTCCTCTTCGGCTGGTCGGAGCTCACCGTCATCCGCGCCTCCGCCCTGGGCGCCATCGCGACGATCTTCGCCGAGTATCTGGGCTACTTCCTCGCGCTGACGCCGTCGGGCGTCCGCTACGTGGCCGCGGTCGCGATCGTACTGGTGGGGCTCCTCAACTACGTCGGCGTCCGGAACGCGGCGCGGTTCATGAACCTGATGACGGTGGTCAAGTACGGCGCACTGGCCGGGCTGGCACTGCTCGCCTTCACCTCCGGGGAGGGGGGCCGCGAGCACTTCAGCCCGGCGTGGACCGGCGGGCTCCAGCTCTCCCTGCTCGCCACCGCCCTGATCTCGATCATGTGGACCTATGACGGCTGGGCGGATCTGTCGTTCATGGGTGGTGAGGTGAAGGATCCCGGTCGCACCCTGCCGCTGGCCCTGATCCTCGGCACGGGGGCCATCGTCGCCGTCTATCTCGTGCTCAACCTGGCCTACATCTATCTAGTCCCGCTGCCGGAGATGGCGAAATCGCCGCTCATCGCGGCGACGGCGGCCGAGCGGATCCGGGTCTTCGCCGGGGTGGGCGGCGCGGTCATCTCCGGCGTCGTCATGTTTTCCTGTCTCGGTGCGCTCAACGGCTCCATGATGACCGGTCCCCGTATCTTCTTCGCCATGGCCGACCGGGGCCTCTTCTTCGAGGCCATCGCCCGGGTCTCCCCCCGCTACCAGAGCCCGTCGGTGGCCATCTGGCTGGCCACGGCGCTGGGCGTCGTCTACGTGTTGTTCAACAACTTCCAGCAGCTCGCCGACAAGTTCATCCTGGGCATCTGGCCGTTCTACGCACTGGCGGTGGCGGCGGTGTTCGTCCTGCGGCGCACCCGGCCCGACCTGCCGCGACCCTACCGCACCTGGGGGTATCCCGTCGTTCCGCTTCTCTTCCTCGCCGCGTCGCTCGGGATGGTGGTGAACGCGCTGTGGACCGACCCGGTGAACACCGGCATCACCTTCGGGATCATCCTCGCGGGCGTGCCGGTCTATCTCGCCTGGCGGGCGCGCCGCGGGACGGCGCGGGCAGTGGCGGCTGCCACGGAATAGAGCGCTTGCCTCCGGCCCCTGACCGGGGCTTACGTTGGCATTCGGGTCAGGCGGCAATGTCAACTGGAGGGAGCATCATGGTCATGGAGGCAACCGGGCGCTTTGCTCCGGCCGCCCACGCGCTCCTGCGCATCGGGGCGGGCATCTTGTTCATGCAGCACGGACTTCAGAAGCTCTTCGGCATGTTCGGCGGGTTCGGCGGCACGCCGGGCGCCACGGCCCCGCTCATGTCGCAGATGGGATTGGCCGGCGTGCTGGAGACGTTCGGCGGGCTGTTGATCGTGCTCGGGCTCCTCACCCGCCCTGTCGCGCTGGTGCTGATGCTGGAGATGATCGCGGCGTACTTCATCGCCCATCTGCCGCGGGGCGGCTGGCCCATCGAGAACGGGGGCGAGCTGGCGCTGCTCTTCGCGCTCGTCTTCGCGTTCCTGGCCACCCACGGCGCCGGGCCCTACAGCCTCGACAACCGGCGGCGGGAGCCTTAGCTCTACAGCCGCACCTCGATCGCGAGATCCCCCGCCCGTGCGCTGTGGGTGAGCGCGCCGATCGAGATGAAATCGGCGCCCGCCTCCGCGTAGCTCCGCACCGTGTCCAGCGCGATCCCGCCCGTGGCCTCGATCTCGATCCCGGCGCGGCGGTCCCGGGCGTGGCGGGCCCAGGCACCGAGGGTCTGCGGCGTCTGGTTGTCCACCAGCAGGCGGGTGGCCCCCGCGGCGCACGCCTCCTCCACCTGCTCGATCGTCTCGACCTCCACCTGAAGCGAGCGCACTCCGCGCTCGCGGGCGTCCGCGAGCGCCGCGGCGAGCGTGCCTCCCGAGCGGCGCAGCGCCTGCCAGTGGTTGTCCTTCACCATGACTTCGTGAGCGAGCCCCGCCCGATGGCGCGCCCCGCCCCCCGCGAGCACCGCGGCGATGTCGAGCGCGCGGAGACCCGGTGCCGTCTTGCGGGTGTGGAGGATGCGGCACGGAGTGCCCGAGACCGCGTCCACGAAGGCCCGGGTCGCGGTGGCGATCCCCGACGCCCGCTGCAGGAGATTGAGCAGCGGCCGCTCGGCGCGCAGCAGGTGCCGCAGCCGGCCGCGGATGAGGCCCACGGTGGCACCCGCGGCCATCAGGCGGCCGTCGGGCGCGCGCCACTCGATCCGGCAGGAACAGGCCACGGCCACGGCGTCGGCAAAGGCATTGCCCGCCAGCACGCCGCCGCTCCGATACTCGATGACCGCCTCGGCCTCCAGTCCGGCCGCGACGGTCACTTCGCTGGTGATGTCGGTGTCACCGTCCTCGGCGAGGGCGAGCGCGGCGATCCGCCCGGCCTCCCCGGTCACCGGCCGAGCGCCACCATGCGGTCGATCGCGCCGCGGGCCCGCTCGGCGATGTCCGGGGGCACGGTGATGTGAAAGCGGTCGAGGGCGAGCGAGTCGCGGACACCGGTGAGGGTGATCGTCTTCATGAAGGCGCACTGCGCCTCGGGATCGGCGGGGATGAACTCCTTGTCGGGCGCCGCCTGCCGCATCCGGTGCATGATCCCCGTCTCGGTGGCCACGATGAAGCGGGCGGCCGGCCGCTCGGTCACGGCGCGCACCATTCCCTCGGTGGAGCGGATGTGCAGCCCCTCGGGGCTGATGTCCCCTCGGCCCATCTCGTAGATGAGCTGCCCCGCGCAGCCGCACTCGGGGTGTACCAGCACTTCGGCGTCAGGGTATGCGACGCGGGCCGCGTTCAGTGTCTCGGCGCGGATGCCCTTGTGGACGTGGCACTCGCCCATCCAGACCTCGATGCGCCGCTCCGGCCGCATCCGCCGGACGTGGGAGCCGAGAAAGAAATCCGGCAGAAAGAGGATGCCCTTGTCCTCGGGAATCGCATCGATCACGTCGAGCACGTTGCCGCTGGTGCAGCAGTAGTCCAGCTCCGCCTTCACCTCGGCGGTGGTGTTGACGTATCCGACGGCGATGTAGCCGGGAAAGCCGGCCTTCCAGCGACGCACGTCCTCCGCCGTGACCGTGGCGGCCAGCGAGCAGCCGGCGCGCAGGTCGGGCAGGAGCACCCGCTTATTCGGAGACAGGATGGCCGCGGTCTCCGCCATGAAGTGCACTCCGGCGAAGATGATCACCTCGGCCCGGGTGGCGGCGGCCTGGCGGGACAGCCCCAGGGAGTCGCCGACGTAGTCGGCGACGTCCTGCACCTCGGGCCGCTGGTAGTTGTGCGCCAGGACGACGGCGTTGCGGCGGGCGGCGAGATCGCGGATCTCCCGGCTGAGCGCGGCGGCCTCCTCGGCGGTCTCCGTGGAGGGCTCGATCACCGGCAGGGCGAGGCCGGTCATGCCGGTTCGCGACGGTAGGCGGCGGGCGGGTAGTCCAGCCGCCGGTGGCCGCCGCGGCTCTCCCGCCGGCGCCGCGCCGCTCCGGTGATGAGCCGCGCCACGAGGAGCTGATTGTGGGTGCGCCACGCGGCGGGCGGCGCCGCGGCCGTCAGGCGGACCAGTTGCTGCTCCGCGCGGAGCAGCGACGCTTCCGACCGGTGGAGTCCCACGTCGGCGGTCATGGTCTCGCGCATCTCCCGGCGGATCGGCTCACAGCTTTCGTCCGCGTGGCCGTCCGGCGGGGAGACGACCGGGGGCAGCGGCGGCAGGTCGGCCGCGCCCTGACGGAGGGTGGTCGCGACCGCGCGGCCCACCCGGTCGGCGAAGACCAGCCCCTCCAGCAGCGAGTTCGAGGCCAGGCGGTTGGCGCCGTGCACCCCGGTGGAGGCCACCTCGCCGACCGCCCACAGCCCGGGACGGTTCGTCCGTCCCTCGAGGTCGGTCAGCACGCCGCCCATGGCGTAATGGAGCGCCGGCGCCACGGGGAGCAGGTCGCGCGAAGGGTCCAGCCCGTGCTGGGCCAGCATGGCGGTGATGCCGGGAAAACGTCCGGCGAAGTCGGGGATCGCCCGGGCATCGAGCCAGGCACCCCCCCGGGCGTCCGCCGAGGCGACGGCCCGTGCGACCACATCGCGGGGGGCGAGCTCGCCGCGCTCGTCGGCCTCGAGCGCGAAGCGGCGGCCTTCCCGGTCGATCAGGAGCGCCCCGGCGCCGCGCACGGCCTCGGAGATGAGCGGCGCCGGGTTCACTCCGGCCAGCTTGAGCGCGGTCGGGTGGAACTGGAGGAACTCGATGTCGCGGAGCTGGGCGCCCACCCGGTGGGCCAGCGCCCAGCCGTCGGCGGTAGCCACCCTGGGGTTGGTGGTGACGGCGTACAGCTGGCCGACCCCGCCGGTCGCCAGCACCACCGCCGATGCCGGGATGGCGTAGGCCTCTCCACCCCGCGGCAGGGCGGCGACCCCCCCCGCGCGGCCACCCAGCTCGAGGATGCCGATGACCTCGGTGTGCTCCAGCAGCTCGATGGCGGGATGGTGCCGTACGACCTGGGCCAGGCACCCGATCAGCGCGGCCCCGGTGCGGTCGCCCCCGGCATGGATGATCCGGGGCCGGGTGTGGGCGGCCTCCAGGCC
>DASUSR010000038.1:0-5881 GCA_036375015.1 Gemmatimonadales bacterium | reverse complement strand
CCCGGCTCCGGGCAGCCGGCTGGAGGGGGAGCTTCGCCTGGACCAGGACACGGTGATCTCGGTGTGCGGACGGGTGGTGCGCCAGGGCGGACGCGAGGTCGCGGTCGCACTCGATCCGCCGGGGCTCGCCGCGGACGTGCTGGCGATTCTGCGGCAGCGCTTCTTCCCCAGCGGGGGCGATGCTTCCAGCGGGTGAGGGGCGCCCGAGGCTGGGCCGCTAGGCTTGTCCGACAACCGTGAGCGGACCTGAGGGGGCTCCTCCGGGGCGCTGACGGACGCTCCGCGACGGAGCCCGCGCAAACGGCGCGCGGTCTCCTCTGCTGCGCGTCCTAACGCGCCCCTCCGGAGCCCCCTCAGGTCCTTTGGCTGGTTGGCAGACAGAGCCTAGCGGGAAACGACCCGCAGCGACTCTTCGGGGTCGGTGAGGCAGTCGAGCAAGCGGTCCGCCCGCTCGCCCATGCTGGGGTGGGCCGAGTCGGTCACCAGATCGCGGCGGTTTCGGAAGAATCGGATCGCGGCGTGGACGGAAGCGGGGCGGTCCTGCCGCAGCGCCTGGGCCGCGTAGCAATCGGCCGCAAACTCGTAGCTGTGCAGCACCGGCACCGGGGTCTCGGTGCGGATCAGGCCGAAGTGCCGCTCGGGCACGTGGTGGTACGCGATGTGGCCCTCCTCGTGGGCCCGCAGGAACGCGGCGAGATCCGGGCCGATCTGGGCCAGCAGTCTGGTATTGAGGTAGATCTTCGGGGTCACGCTGTCGAACACCGCGATCGCGGCGTCGGACAGCTCGTCCATCGGAATCACCACCGCCCGCCGGATCGCCTCCAGGTCGGGCTGCCGCCGAGTGGTCGGAGCGCCCGGCGTCTGGAGCCACCGGTGCCCCGCCAGTGCCAAGCCCACGCCCGAGACGAAAGCGACCAGGCATCCGGCGAGCAGCAGGTACGGGCGGCGCGGCATGCCGCATTGCCCCGGCAAACCGCGTACCTACCCGACGCCATCGGCTAACTTTTTTCCCCGCTTACGACTACACCACCATCCACCGCCCGGCGGCCGGGTGCCTCGGCAGGCGAACGGCGGATTTTACGGGACTCACGTCGCAAGAAACGGCGGTACGCCGAGGACACTACGGGGCGGGGTCGGCGCGTTGCACCAGTTGAGCAGCTTCGCCAGCTCCCGGGCCTCCTCCCACGTGCGCACCACGAATGCCACACGGTCTCGCTGGACCAGCGGGACCGATCGGCCGTCCAGACGCCTGTTGAGCAGCCAGCGCCTCCCCTCGACGACCCTCCACGCCCCTGCCTCCGACCCGTCGTTCCCCACGGCCGGCTCCCTGGCGAGCGTCCGCAACCCGTCCAGAACGTCGGCGGCCGGCTGATAGCGCCGGGGCCGGCTGCCCACCGCGTGCTCGCATGCGGCGCGAAGGAGCTTGCCGGCAGCCGCCCGAATTTCCTCTCCGGTCACTGATACCCCCCGCAGTAACGCCACACATCCCTCTGGCTGGCCAGTGTAGCCCAAGTGCACCGCGTTGCACGTGAGTTGGATCACAGCCGCAAGGAGGCCGGCGGCGCTGATTGTGGGTTTTTCCGCGCCGGCCCATGACAGACCGCAACCCCCTGATTCCCGAGCTTCCAGGCGCACAGGCCATCCTGGTGGTGGACGACGCACCGGTGGTCCGCCGCCTCACCTACCGGCTGCTGGCAGAGGCGGGGTACCGGGTGTTCGAGGCCGCCAGCGCCACGGAGGCGCTCGAGGTGCTGGGAATGGCGCGGGGACAGGTGAAGCTGGTGCTGATCGACGTGGTGCTGCCCGATGTGGGTGGGGTGGATCTCGCCCGGCTGGTCCGCGACGCGGCCCCCGATGCGGGAGTCGTGTTCATGTCGGCGTTCCCGGCCGAGGTGCTGGTCCGACAAGGCCTGCGGGATCCGCGGGTGCCGTTCATCGCCAAGCCGTTCACCCGGGAGGAGCTCCTCACCGTAGCGGCCGAGGCCCTGGCGAGCCGGGCGCCGGGCGGCGACCCGGCGCACCGAATTACCGGCCAGGGCGGGACCTGAGGCTCACACCCGCGGGACGGCCGTGGCCACGATCTGCGCGGCCTCGACCAGATCGGCGGTCCGCTCGTAGTGCTCCCGGGCGCGCTGGGCCACCTCGAACGGCAGCCGGACATGCGCCGCACCAGCTCCGTTCTCCCCCGAGACCGAGTGCAGACGCTCCTCGATTCCGTCCACCAGCTCTGGACAGCCGATGGCCACGGCGGTACCCTCCCGGGACCCGGTGCCGAGCACCGGGATCGCCGGGTGGAAGAGCCGGAGAGTCTCGATCATCGTGGCGCCCGACAGCCCCGGCATGTCGAGCCGGACGACGACGAGCCGGAAGCTTCGCGGCAAGCGCTGGATGAGTTCCAGCGCCGCGGCGACCGAGGCGGCCTCCACCGCCTCGTACCCGCGCTCATCGAGGCGGCGCCGCAACTTCCGGCGCGCTTCGCCGTCATGATTTACGATCAGCACGAGCCCGCCCATGCCGCTCCCGGTCTAGAGCCTGGGCGGAATCTCGTCGGGCCGGGCAGGCCCGGCAGCGGCGTTGCTCACGGGCATCACCGTTACCCGGATCACAGCCGGACCTCGGGGGCCCGGCTAACCTAAGCCTCGGCGGCGCATCCCGCGCCGCGTTACACCGCACGTCCTCTTCGTGGAGAGGGCCTGGGGCGGATCCATCCCGCCCGGGAGCGCCTATGTCCACGGAGGGAACCCCCGCCATCCTGGTGGTGGAGGACGAAGCCACCCCTCGCGACGAGATCTGCCGAATGGTGCGCGGCCTGGGCTACCAGGTCCGCAGCGCGAGAAACGGCCGCGAGGCACTCCGCTACCTCGAGCAACACCCCGGCGAGATCCGCCTGGTGCTCGCCGACATCATCATGCCGTACATGGACGGGGGTGAGCTCGCCGAGCGGGCCCGCGACCTGCTGCCGGGGCTCCGGTTCGTGCTCATGTCGGCCACGGTCGAGGGCGCGTCGGCCGAGCTGTTGTCGGCCTATCCCGAGACGCCCTTCCTGCGGAAGCCGTTCAGCTTCGCCGAGCTGTATGGGGTGCTGGTCCGGCAGGTCGGCCCGCCGGTCGCGCCGGCCGGAATGCGGCCCGGGCGGCCGGCGTTCCACCGCGACCGCGAGCCCAGGACCTGAGGGAGGCGGCCATGGGATACTGGAAACGGGAATACACGGAGCGGAAGACCGGCCGGACCCTGTTCCGTCCGGAGACCAACGGGAAGCCTAAGATTCCACCGGTTCCCGATCAGCCCGCCGAGCCCGAGACCGAGGACGGAAAGGATCGATCCGACCATCGTCCTGCGTATAGCCGGGATTCCTGATGCTGTACCACACGGTCCCCGAGCCGTACGGGTCCTGCTTGCGCTTGGCGACGATCCCCTCCAGCTCCAACCGCCGGGCGGCCTGGAACAGCGCGCGCCCGTGCTCCTCCAGCACGAACATCTTGTAGAGCGGCCCGGTATCCTCGGGGACCAGCGCGGCCAGCCGCCGCCGCCGCTCCGCCAGAGGGAGCGGCCTCAGGTCCTGCCCGTCGAGCCAGAGCAGATCGAAGGCGCCGAAGGCGAGCAGGCTGCGCCCCCTGAGCAGCTCCCGAAGCGAGGGCCGGCCATCAGGGGCCAGGCCCACGACCTCCCCGTCCAGGACCGCCTCGCGCGCACCCAGCACCGCTGCGACGCGCTCGGAGAGCTCGGCCAGCCGCTCGGGACGGAGCTCCCGCGCCGACCGGATCTCGCATCCGGTGGGCGTCCGGATGGCGAAGCCGCGCAGCCCCTCGTATTTGGGCTGGAACAGCCAGGCGGGATCGTCGAACGGGAGGGCGCGCGGGACGTACGGCACCGGGACGGGCTCGGCCGGAAGGACGAGGGGCGCCTCAGGAGGGGACACGGTCAGACTCGTGGACATGACGGCTCCGGGACCGGGGAGAACGGCCAGGAGCCCTCTCCACGAAGAGGGCGCCCCTGATCTTACGTCGCGGATCGCCGGAGCGCTACCGCGACGCTCTGGGCCAACTGCTCGGGGCTGAAGGGCTTGGGAACGACCCCGGCGATCCGCACCTGGCCCAGGCTGCGGAGCGCGTCGTCGTCGGCCAGACCGCTCATCACCAGGATCGGCAGCTCGGGCCAGCGAGCCTGGAGCCAAACGGCGGTGGTCCCGCCATCCAGCACCGGCATGACCAGATCGAGCACGACAATGACCAGCTCGTCCCCGATCCGGTCGGCGATCTCGATCGCCTGCCCGCCGTGCTCGGCGAGGATAACGGTGTAGCCAAGACTCTCCATGGTCCGCTGAACCAGGCCACGGATACCAGGCTCGTCGTCCACTACCAGCACCAGCCCCTCCCCTCGCGCGGCACCGGCCACGGCCTCGGCCGCCGTAAGGACCGGCTCCTCGGCCGGCTCCGCGGGCAGCAGTACGGTGAAGGTGCTGCCGCTGCCCGGTGCGCTCTCCACCGCGATCCCGCCTCCATGACTCCGCGCGATCCCGAGCGCCGCCGCCAACCCGAGCCCCCTGCCGAGGAACTTGGTGGTGAAGAAGGGGTCGAAGATCTGCCGCAGGGTCTCCGGATCCATGCCACGCGCATTGTCCCGTACGCGGAGCTCCAGGTACCGGCCGGGCACCAACGCGAACCCGTGGTAGGACGCCCCGAGCTCCGCTTCGGTCAGATCCCGGGCCCGGACGCGCACGTCCACCTCGCCGGGCCGGTCCTCGATGGCTTCGGCGGCATTGAGGACCAGGTTGAACACCAGCTGCCGGATCTGGCCCCCATCGGCCTGCACGGTGGGGCACCGCTCGGGCAGGTCGGCCCGCAGGACGACCCTCGGTGAGACCGAGGTGCGCACGATGGTGAGGACGTCTCTCACGATGCGGCGCACGTCTACCGGCTTCACCACGCGACGGCCCTTGCCGGCATAGGTGAGCAGCTGCCGGACGAGCTCCGCCGCGCGCTGGCTGGCGTGGGCGGCCTCCTCGAGCAGCTCGGCGATCCGCTCGTCACCGCGATGGGTGAGCGCCTGCCGGGCGAGCGACAGATTACCGATGACGGCGGTGAGCACGTTGTTGAAGTCGTGGGCCACGCCGGCAGCGAGCACGCCGATGCTCTCCAGCTTCTGGCTCTCCCGCATGGCCTCCTCCAGGCGGCGCCGTTCCGTCACGTCCCGGACTACCTTGGCGAACCCGATCAGATCGCCCTGGCGCCGCAGCGCGACCATGATCCCGAAGGCCCAGAACCGCGACCCGTCCCGGCGCAGATGCCAGCGCTCGTCCTCGGCGCGGCCCAGCGCCGCCGCCGTGCGCAGCTCCACCTCGGGCACCCCGGCCCGCCGGTCGGGCTCCACGAAGATCTCCCGGCCGTGGGTGCCCTCCATGTCCCTGGCCTGGAAGCCGAAGAGCCGTTCGGCCGCCGGGTTCCAGCGGCGCACCATCCCATCGGCATCGAGCAGGATGATCCCGTAGTCCTCCGTGGTCTCGAAGAACAGCTCCAGCAGGTCGGGGGTAGGGGCGCTCGTCATGGCCTTGCTCAGTAGCGGTCTGCGGCGGCCGCAGCCGTTAGCCGTGTCACACCGGGTCCCGCCGCGCCACTCCGGCCCCGGCGGTGACCCCGCTCACCGCTCGATGGTCGCGCGCGGCGATATCTGGACCGGGACGAGCAACCTCGCAGTTCTTCCTCCGCGGCCCCGAGGAGCCTTGCTGATGAAAGCCACCTGTTGGATCGACAAGAAGAAGGTCCGG
Organism: Gemmatimonadales bacterium; assembly: GCA_036375015.1. Taxonomy (GTDB): domain Bacteria; phylum Gemmatimonadota; class Gemmatimonadetes; order Gemmatimonadales; family GWC2-71-9; genus CAVVWJ01. The sequence continues at coordinate 117 of DASUSR010000038.1, read as the reverse complement.
GTCGAGACGGTACCGGACCCCAAGATTCTCAACGCGCGCGATGCGATCGTGAAGGTCAGCTCCACCGCCATCTGCGGGTCCGACCTGCACCTCTACAACGGGTTCGTGCCCTCGATG
>DASUSR010000037.1:0-19896 GCA_036375015.1 Gemmatimonadales bacterium | reverse complement strand
GAGCGCTCCGAGATCGACGTGGCCACCGTCCTGTTTCTCGGCATCCGCGACAGCGTGGTGCCGTCCCGGCTGGAGAACACCGACGTGCTGCCCGCGCTGGGCATCACCTACTTCCTCAACGAGAACCAGCAGGTCCGGCTGTCCGCGAGCCAGACGCTGTCGCGGCCCGAGTACCGCGAGCTCTCGCCGGTGGAGTTCTACGACGTCCTGGGCGGCCAGCGGCTGTTCGGCAACGCGGACCTGCGGCGCGCGCTGATCCAGAACTACGACGCGCGATGGGAGTGGTATCCCCGGCCCGGCGAGACGATCAGCCTCGGAGCATTCTACAAGCGCTTCCGCAACCCCATCGAGCGGATCCTGGTGCAGAACGCCGACGGGTTCAGCCCGGACATCACCTTCGCCAACGCGGACGCGGCCAACAACTACGGCCTCGAAGTCGAGGTCCGGAAGCGGCTGGACGTGCTGAGCGAGGGGCTCCGGCGGTTTACCGCGTTCACCAACGTCACGCTCATGGAGAGCGAGATCGACGTCGGCAACGCGGGCCTGTCGAGCCTCACCAACCCCTCCCGTCCCATGGCGGGCCAGTCGGAATACGTGGTGAACGCCGGCCTGGGCTACGGCTCCGACGACGGCCGCTGGAACGCGACGCTGCTCTACAACGTCGCGGGACCGCGCCTCACCGAGGCGGGCATCAGCCCGCTGCCCGACACCTACGAGCAGGAGCGGCACCTGCTCGACTTCTCGCTCCAGTTCCCGCTGGCCGGGGCGATGAGCGGCAAGCTGGATGCCCGAAACCTGCTCGACGAGCGGGTCGAGTTTCTCCAGGGCCGGGTCCAGCGGCTCACCTACCGGACCGGCCGGCTGTTCAGTCTCGGCTTCAAGTGGGAGCTCCGCTGACCGTCTTGACGCGATCGTGACGCCGGTGTGAATCGGCGAAGACGCCGGGGTGCTCTTTTCCCCCGCGTGGCGAGCAACCGCTTCCATATCACAATCCCAGAGTGAGGGCTCCATGAAGGCTCCGGCAGTTTTCTTCCGTACCCTGGCCATGGCCGTGCTCGTCGGCTTCGCGGCCGCCTGCAGCGACGATGACGACGGGGGCAACGGGCCGAGCGCGCCGGCGACCCCGAGCGGCCTCGCCGCGGTGGAGCAGACCGACGGCTCCATCCAGGTCACCTGGAACGCCGTCGCGGACGCCACCAGCTACACGCTCGAGCGGACCGAGCCCTCCACCCCGGGCACGTTCACCCAGGTGGGCGGCAGCCTGACCACCAACAGCTACAGCGACACCGACGTCGAGCCCGGAGTGGCCTACGGCTACCGGGTGATGGCCGTGAACGCCATCGGCAGCAGCAGCCCGAGCGGGACGGTGAACGTCACCACGACGGGTGCGAAGGTGGCGACCCTCACCGGCATCATCACCCAGAGCCGCACGCTCTACGCCGACACGGTGTATACCCTCCAGGGCTTCGTGAAGGTGGCGAACAACGCGGTGCTCACCATCCAGCCGGGCACCCGGATCGTCGGCGACTCGGAGACGGCGGGCAGCTCACTCTGGATCCTGCGCGGGTCGCAGATCGACGCGCAGGGCACCGCGGATGCGCCGATCGTCTTCACCTCGGAGCGGCCCGAGGGCAGCCGCGCCACCGGCGACTGGGGTGGGCTCGTCATCGTCGGCAACGGCATCATCAACCGCAGCGGCGTGGTCAACACCGAAGGGCCCGCGGGCGTGGCCGAGAACTATGGCGGCGGCACCGACAACACCAGCTCGAGCGGCACCCTGCGCTATGTCCGAGTCGAGTTCGCCGGCTACGACGTGTCGGGCGGCGGCAACTCGGAGCTCAACGCCTTCTCGTTCTACGGGGTGGGCAGCGGCACCACGCTCGAGTATCTCGAGGCGCTCGCCGGCCTGGACGACAGCTTCGAGTGGTGGGGCGGCGCGGCCGACGCGCGGTATCTCGTCTCCTACGAGGCCGGCGACGACCACTTCGACACCTCCGAGGGGTACGTCGGGCGAGTGCAGCACGCGATCGGCTTCCAGAGCACCCGGCTCACCCCGGCGGTCGGCACCGGCGTGATCGCGACCGACCCCCAGGGCTTCGAGATGGACGGCTGCGCCGGCAGCGGCTGCGACCTCGGCACCCGCAGCGAGCCGTTCACCAACCCGATCTTCGCCAACGTCACGATGGTCGGGAATCCCGGCGAGTCGCAGACCTCGGGCGGCCGCGGCATCGTGCTGCGTCGCGGACACCTGGGCTTCCTTTCCAACCTCATCCTGGCCAAGTGGCCGGCCGCCGCGGTGAGCGTCCGCGACACGTCGGTGACCCTCGCCGTCCGCGACTCGGCCAACATCGTGAACTCCGTCCTCGCGGAGAACGCCGTCGCCTACGAGGCCTCGGCCACTCCGGCTTTCAGCGAGGGTGACTTCGCCACGCTGTTCGCGGGAGACAACCATCGCACCGCGGCCACGGCCGCCTCGGTCATCACCAACCTGACGCCGGGAAGCTTCGATTGGACCCCGACCGGCGACGCCGCGACCGGCTGCAACACGGTGGCGATCCCGGCCGAGTACAACACGGCAAACTTCTTCGGCGGCACACTCACCCTGCCGGCGTACTGCGGTGCGGTGGACCCGGCGGGTCCGAAGTGGTACGAGGGGTGGACCAGCTACGCGACGGACTGAGTCGTCGTCGTGACGGTGCGGCGGGGCAGCGGGACCTGTTCCCGCTGCCCCGCCGTCCATGACACCGGAGGTGTGATGCGGCCAGAACTGCTGACGGCCGTGGGGCTCGCGCTCCTGGCGGCCGGGTGCGCGGAGAGCGAGGCGGGGGCGCGGCCGCCGGCCATGGGCGTGGTGGACAGCGCCGTCCCCATCGCGGATGCGCTCGAGCGATTCCGGGGCGGACTCACCACGCCCACCGGGCTCAAGGGCGATATCCGGAGCCGGGAGGAGCTGGTCGCGCGGTTCGTGCGGGCCCTCGAGCGCCGGGATACGGCCGCGCTGCGGCCGCTGGCGCTCGACCCGGCCGAGTTCGCCTGGCTCTACTACCCCGCCTCGCCGATGTCGCGGCCGCCCTACGAGCTGCCGCCGGACATCATGTGGCTCCAGATGCAGGGCCAGAGCGAGCGCGGAGCGTCGCTGCTCCTCGCCGAGCGGGCGGGCGCACCACTGGGGTACGTGGGGCACGGGTGCGAGTCGGTGCGGATGGAGGAGAAGAACCGGATCTACGGGCACTGTGTGCTGCGCCGGGTCACCGCAGCCGGGGACACGGTCGGCGAGCGGCTGTTCGGGCTGATCGTGGAGCGCGACGGGATCTACAAGTTCGTGAGCTTCGCCAACAAGCTGGACTGAGCTACAGGACGGCGAAGGCTGCGAGGCAGGTGAGCAGGGCCAGGAGCTGCCCGGCTACCACGTCGCTCGGGTAGTGCACGCCCAGCCGCACCCGCGAGAACCCGACCGTCAGCGCAACGACCAGCAGGGGTCCGGCCCAGAGCGGGAACACCAGTCCGTAGCCCAGGGCGACCGACATCGCCGCCGCGGCGTGGCCGGAGGGGAAGGAAAAGCGGTCGGGCTCGCACACGATCGGCGCACAACCCGCGGCCGAGGGACGTCCCCGCCCGATGGTGCGCTTCATGACCTGCACCAGGAGGTGGGACACCGCGAGGGTGACCGCCGCGAGGAGGGCTGCCCGGCGCAAGGCGCAGCAGCCCAGCGCCGGCAAGGCCGTGGCCAGGACCGAAGACGCCCCGCCGCCGGCATGGGTGACGGCGGTCCAGCCTGCGCGTGAGGCTCCCCCCGCCGACGGGGAGATCGCCCACCGCAGCATGAGCGCCCGATCGTGGGCGCCGAGCTGTTCCAATAGCGGCGCCGTCATCGTATCCAATCTCACCCGACGGCGCCACCGGCAGACCACCGGGTCGCCACGTCCCGGTAACGGCGCGGGAGCACGTCCGGGGCATTCGAGACCCGTCCTTCACGCGACCGTGACGCCGCGCGGGCAGCTTCCGGCATGCGCGTGCTCTACTGCACCGATAGCTATCCCCCGCAGGTCAACGGGGTCTCCATCGTCACCGCGCTCTCGGTTGCCGGCCTGGCCCGCCGGGGGTGGGAATGCGCGGTCGTGGCGCCCCGCTACCCCGAGGCGGCCCAGGCGCAGTGGGGTCCGGTGCCTGCCGAGGGAGCGGTGGAGACGGTCAGCGTTCCCAGCCTACCGCTGCCCGGCTATCCGGAGATCCGCCTGGCCGCGCCGCGGGGCGCCGCTCTCGCGGAGCTGGTCCGCCGCTTCCGCCCCGACCTGGTGCATTGCCAGACCGAGTTCGGCATCGGCCGGAGCGGCCAGCGGCAGGCGATCGCGGCGGGGCTGCCGGCCGTCTCGTCCTACCACACCGACTTCGGCCGCTACACGGAGGCATACGGCACGCCCTGGCTCCGGGGCGCCGTGACCGGCTACCTGGGACGCTTTCACCGCCGGAGCCGACGCGTGTACACCCCGTCCGCCTTCTCCCGGCGCGACCTGCTCCGGCTCGGCATCCGGGACGCGGAGGTGTGGGGGCGCGGCGTGGACGCGGAGCTGTTTCATCCGGGTCGCCGCAGTCCCGAGCTGCGCGCGGCGCTGGGAATGGGGAGCCGGTTCACCTTTCTCTACGTGGGCCGCCTCGCGGCGGAGAAGGGCATCACCAGGGTACTGGAGGCGTTCCGGATCGCGAGCGGCATCGTGCCCCGCGGCGTCATTCACCTGGTCGTGGCCGGCACCGGCCCGCGGGAAGCGGAGCTGCGCGCCGCCGCCCCGCCCGACGTCACTTTCCTCGGCGTCCTCGACCGCCGGAGCCGGCTGCCGGACCTCTACGCCAACTGCGACGCGTTCGTCTTCGCCTCCGCGACCGAGACGCTCGGCCTCGTGGTGCTGGAGGCGTTCGCCAGCGGCCTGCCGGTGGTGGCGGTCCCGGCGGGCGGGGTAGCCGACCACCTGCGGCACGGCGAGAACGGCCTGGCAGTGCCGGACGGAGACACCGGCGCCATGGCCCAGGCCATGATCTCGCTCGCCGGGGACTACGCCCTCGCGCGGCGACTCGCCCGGGGCGCCCGGCGGACCGCCGAGCGCCTGACCTGGGAGCGGGAGATCGACCGACTGGAGGAGAGCTACCGGGAGGTGTGCGAGGGACGGCCTCAGGCCGCGTCGGGCAACCAGCAGGTCACCGAGGTGCCGACCCCGCGCTCGCTCTCCGCGTAGACGCGGCCGCCCTGGGCCTCGACCAGGTGCTTCACGATGGCGAGGCCGAGGCCGGTGCCACCCTCGTCCCGCGAGCGCGAGGCATCGGCGCGATAGAAGCGCTCGAAGATGCGGGGCAGGTGCTCCCGACTGATCCCGACCCCGGTGTCGCGCACCGTGAGCGCGACGCCTCCGCCCTCGCGCCGGGTGGTGCAGGTGATGAGGCCGCCCGCCGGCGTGTAGCGCAGGGAGTTGTCGAGCAGGTTGGTGAGGATGTGCCGCAGTGCATCGGGGTCGGCGCACACCTCCTCCGCGGCCTCCCCCACCGCGACTTCCATCCGGACCCCGCGAGGCTCCGCCCGGTCCGCCAGCGCGCCCCACGCTTCCCGGGCCGCCGCCTCGACCGACATCGGCTCCGGGTTCGGCTGCCAGCGGCCGGCCTCGATCCGCGAGAGATCGAGCAGGTCGTCCACCAGCCGCTGCATCCGCCGGGCGTTGCTCAGGATCGTGGAGGTAAAGCGCCGCGCCGTCTCCGGGTCGGGCGGCTCGCCCAGCAGCGTCTCGGCGTAGCCGGAGATCGAGGTCAGCGGCGTCTTGAGCTCGTGGGACACGTTGGCCACGAAGTCGCGCCGCACCGCCTCGAGCCGGCGCAGCTCGGTGACGTCGTGGATCACCAGCACCGCGCCGCCGGTGGGGAGGGGGCGCGCGTTCACCATGAAGGCGCGGCCGTCCATGTCCAGCTCCCGGTCCTGGACCGGCTCCCCCGCGAGCACGGCGTCCACCACTTCGCGGGCGGCTTTGAGGCGGAACAGCTCCGCGAGGTCGGGCAGCGGCTCGGCGGGCCCGTAGCCGAGCAGGCGGCGGGCGGCCGGGTTTGCGGTGACGATCCGGCCGCGGGCGTCGGCCGCGATGACGCCCTCGATCATGGACTCCACCAGCGCAGCGGTCTCCGCCTGCTCGCGCCGCAGGTCGTCGAAGCGGTCGGCGAGCTGCCGGTGCATCTGGCGCAGCGCCTGGACCAGGGCGTCGATATCGGGCACGCCGGAGCGGGGAAAGCGGGGCGGGGAACCTGCCGCGATGGCCCGGGCGGCAGCGGTGATCCCGGTGAGCGGCTGCGCGATGGAGCGGCCCGCGATGAAGGCGAACAGGGCGCCGACCGCGAGGGCGAGGAGCGCGGCGCCGGCGACCGCGGCCTGGGAGCGGTGGACGATCTCGTCCACCTGGGTGAGGCTGGTCGCGACCCGGACCACGCCGGGATCGCCCGGCACCGCCACATAGAGCAGCTGGCGCCCGACACTCTCGCTCCGGCGGGCCGCCACGCCGGTGCGCCCCGCGATGGCGGCGCGGACCTCCGGCCGGTCGGCGTGGTTCTCCAGTGGGGGAAGCGGTCCCGGGGGGAAGTCGCTGTCGGCGACCACCCGGCCGGCGCGATCCACCAGGGTGATCCGCCGGCGGTTCTGAGCCGCGAGGCGGCGGACCGTCTCGCCCCAGCGGGCGCTGTCGGCGGGGAGCGCCTCGCGGATGAGGCGAGCCTCGCTTTCCAGGGTCCGGGCGACGTCGCCTTCGAGGTCGCGGCGCAGGGAGCGCTCCGCGGTCCAGAGGAGCACCCCGATGGTGACGACCAGCACGAGGATGGTCCCGACGACGAGCCGGGCGGCGAAGTTCACCGGGTGCGCACCCCTCGCTCGGTGCCCTTGAAGCGGTAGCCGAAGCCGCGCACGGTCTCGATCAGCTTGCCCGCGTCGCCCAGCTTGGTCCGCAGGCGCTGCACGTGCATGTCCACCGTGCGGGTCTGGATGTCGGGCTGGGCCTCCCACACCGTCTCGAGCAGCTGCGGCCTGGTCTGCACCCGCCCCCGGCGCTCCACCAGAGTGAGCAGGAGCTTGTACTCGGTGGCGGTGAGGCTGAGCTCCTGGCCACCGACCGTCGCCCGGTGGGCCGAGCGGTCGATGGTGACCGGGCCCGCGGTGATGGTGGAGCCCGCGGCCACCGGCGGCGAGCCGAGCCGCCGCAGCAGGCCCCGGACCCGGAGCGAGAGCTCCTGGGGCGAGAACGGCTTGGTGAGATAGTCGTCGGCCCCGAGCGAGAGCCCCCGGATCCGGTCGGTCTCCTCCCGGCGCGCGGTGAGCAGGATGACGCCTACGTCGCGGGTCTCCTCCCGCCGCCGCATCTCGGCCAGGACGTCGTAGCCAGACACGCCGGGCAGCATCAGGTCGAGGATCACGATGTCGGGCCGCTCTTCGCGGGCGGCCTTGAGGGCATCGGGTCCGTTGGTGGCGGTGGAGACCCGGAACCCCGCCTTGGCCAGGTGGTACGCCACGAGGGCGGTGATGTCCGGCTCGTCGTCCACCACGAGGATGCGGTGCGTCATGACGATCTCTTCTGGCGGGTGAGCGGCTTGTCGGTGTCCGGGGCTTCGACCCGGGCGCGGGTGTGCGCCCGGCTGCGGTCGGCAGCCCGGTCGCGCTCCGAGCGCATGCCCGCGTCGTCCCGCACGATGGCGTCGAGGATGGCGGAGAGCAGGCGGCCCTGCCGCCCCAAGTCCCGGCGGAGCCGGTAGAGCACGAACTGGGCGACCGGCGTATCGCGCACCAGGTCGGCGCGCCGCAGCACCTGCAGGTGGCGGGACACGGTGGGCTGGGGCAGATCCAGGATGGCCTGGAGATCGGACACGAACAAGGGCGCCGCGGCCAGGCAGTTGAGGATCCGCAGCCGGGTGGGCTCCGCCACGGTGAAGAGGAGGTCGGTCGAGGACGCGGCCGCGGTCATATGCGCGGAAACGTATATATGCCGGGAGGAATATGGAAGCGACCCCGCCGCCCCGCTTACGCCTTGCCCCGCCCTTCCACCTATATTCCCTCGCGATGCTCCCGCTCCTCCTCGCAGCATCTCTCGTCGTCGCTCAGGTTCCGGACAGTGCCCACGTCGTCCTCGTCGCCACCACCGACGTGCACGGGCGCACCACCGGCTGGGACTACCTGGCGCGCCGGCCCTCGGCCGGGGGGCTGGCCCGCGTGGCCACGGTCGTGGACTCGCTGCGGCGGCGCCATCCCGGGCAGGTGCTGGTGCTCGACGCCGGCGATCTGCTGCAGGGCGATCCCTTCGCGACCTACTTCGGGCGGGTCGCGCCGGCCACGCCCCATCCGGTCGTGGAGGCGATGAACCTGGTCGGCTACGACCTGGTGACGCCGGGCAACCACGACTTCGACCACGGTGTGGCCGCGTTCGAACGGGCCGTCGCCGACGCCGCCTTCCCCTTCGTCAGCGCCAACATCTTCGCCGCCGCCGGTGATACGCTGATCTTCCCGCCGTTCCGCGTGCTGCAGCGCGACGGGGTGCGGGTGGGAGTGGCCGGATTCACCACGCCCGGCACCATGGTGTGGAACCGGGACCGGCTGCGCGGGAAGCTGCGGATCGGACCGGTCGGGTCGTCGGCGGAGGCGACGCTGCGGTCGGTGCGACGACTCTCCGACGTCGCCGTGGTCCTGATGCACAGCGGGATGGACGGCGCGGCGACCTACGATACGGCGGGCGTGGGGGACGAGCACGTCGCCGCCTCGCTGGCCACGCTGCCCTTCCGTCCCGACGTCGTGGTGGTGGGGCACTCGCACCGGCAGATGGCCGACTCGGTCGTCAACGGAGTCCACTTCGTCCAGCCGCGCCGTCATGCGGAGGCGGTCTCCGTGGTCCACATCGATCTGAAACGGGTGGACGGACGCTGGGGCGTGACCCGGATACGGGGGGAGCTGGTTCCGCTCGCCGGCCGCGCGGCCGCGCCGTTGCTCACCCAGCGGCTGGCCGCCGCGCACGCGGCGGTCCAGGCCTGGGTGGACGAGCCGATCGGGGAGACCGCCGCGCCGTTCGACGCCGGGGACGGCCGCGTGCGCCCGTCGCCGGTGCACGATTTCGTGCTCGAGACGCTTCGCCGGCGCGCCGGCGCCGATCTCGCCGCCGGTCCGGTCTTCGACCTGCGCGCGGGCTTCCCGGGCGACACGATCCGGCGGGGGCAGGTGCTCGCGCTCTATCCCTACGACAACACGCTCCGCGCCGTCCGGGTGAGCGGTGCCCAGCTCAAGTCCTATCTCGAGTGGAGCACCCGCTACTACCGGACCGACGCCGCGGGCCGGGTGCTGATCGATTCCACCGTGCCGGGCTACGACTTCGACCTCGTTCGCGGGGCCCGGTACGACATCGACCTCCGGCAGCAGCCTGGGGACCGGATCCGGAACCTCGGGGTCCGCGGGCGCCCGGTCTCGGCCTCCGACAGCTTCACCCTGGCCGTCAACAGTCACCGGCAGGTGGGCAGCGGAGGCTACACGATGCTGCGCGGCGCTCCCGTGGTCTACGACCGCGGCGAGTCCATCTCCGACCTGCTGGTCGAGGAGATCCGGCGGCGCGGCGTGCTCGACCCGGCGGCGATCCCGCCGTCCGAGTGGCGCATCGTGCCCGAGATGGCCGCGCTCGCGGTGCGGCGGCTGTTCGGGGTGGCCCCCGACCCGACCCCGACGTCGCCGCGCGACACGGCGCTCCTGCGCCTGCTGGGCACGGCCGACATCCACGGCGAGCACCTGCACCGGGTGCCCGCCCTGGCCCGCACCATGGACAGCCTGGCCGCGGACTGCGCCTGCCCCACGCTCAGGCTCGACGCCGGCGACGCGCTGCAGGGCGGACTCCTGGCGAATGCGACGGCGGGGCGCGCCTCGGTCGCGGCCCTCGACGGCCTGGGCTACGCCGCCGCGGTGCCCGGCGACCGCGACTTCGACTGGTCGGCGGACACGCTGCGCCGGCGGGTGGGCGAGTCCCGCCGGCTCTGGGTGGCGGCCAACCTCGCCGACAGCGCGACGGGCCGTCCTCCCGACTGGGTCGCGCCCTACGGCTTCGTGGAAGCGGCGGGGCTTCGGGTGGCGGTGATCGGCTACATTACGCCCGAAACCAAGGCCACGCAGCCGGCCGAGCGCACCCGCGGGCTGCGCTTCGGATCGGGAGAGCTCGCGCTCCACGGGACGCTGGCCGAAGTGAAGCGGCACCGGCCCGAGCTGACCGTGCTGCTCGCGCACGAGCGAGCCGCCTGCGACGGTCTGGTCTGCCGCGGCGAGCTGATCCGGCTGGCCGAGGAGCTGGCGGGGAGCGGCGTGGACCTCATCATCGCCGGGCACTCGGGGCAGATCGTGGACACGCGGGTGGGCGGCATTCAGGTGGTGGGCCCCGACGGCGGCGGCACTCTCGCGGTGGTGGACGTGGTGCGGACGGCGGCCGGCGGGCGGGCACTTCGCGCCCGGGTCGAGCGGGTCCTCGCCGACGGCGCGCCCGTCTCCCCCGCCATCGTCCGCGCGCTCCGCCCCCTGGAGCGGCGCGCGGACAGCCTGCGACAGCGCCCGCTCGCGCAGCTCAAGCGCCCGCTCAGCCGGGGCGAGGCACTGGGCACCCTGGTGGCCGAGGCCCGGCGGAACGCGGCGCGCACCGATCTGGGCCTGGTGCGCAGCGGCACGCTGGCCGCCGACCTGCCGGCGGGCGCGGTGACCTATGCCCGGCTCTCCGCGGTCGAGCCTGGGGCGGCGGATCTCGTCGTCCTCAGCCTCACCGGCACCCAGGTGCGCGACCTGCTGGAACAGGTCCTGGCCGAAGGCGGGACCCCGGCCGTGCACCTGGCGGGCGCCACGGTGCGCTTCGATCCCCGGGCCAAGCCGGGTCGGCGCATCAAGTCCATCGCGCTCGCCGGCGGACGGAAGTTCCGGCCCGAGGAGCACTACACGCTGGCCACCGACGACGCCTCGGCCCTGGGGGCCGGCGGGCTCCTCGCCCTCCGGGACCGGCCCTTCGAGCGCCGGGGCCTGCTCGACATCGAGGCGGTGGCGACCTATCTCCGCCGCCTGCCGCAGCCGGTCGAGATCGAGAGCGCGCCGGCCTTCCTGTCCACCCGACGCTGAGCCGCCATGCGGGTATTCGTCAACGGGACCCCCCTCGAGCTGGAGCCCGGCACGGACGTGCAGGGTGCGGTTGCCGCCCACGATCCGGCGCTGCCGGCGAAGCTGGCCGCGGGCACCGCGCACGTCACCGACGCGCGGGGGATCCGGCTCCCGGCCGACGCGCCGCTCGAGGCGGGGTCCATTCTGCGGGTGGTGGTGAGCGCGCGCCGCGCCGCGGGAGCATCCGATGCCGACTCGTGAGCTGATCACCCGCCTGCCCAAGGCCGAGCTGCATACCCACCTCGACAGCTCGCTCCGACCCGAGACCATGATCGAGCTGGGACGCGCGACCGGCTTCGACCTCCCCTACCGGGAGCCGGAGGCGCTGCGGCGTTTCATGGTGGTGAGCGACGCGCACGACCTGGAGGACTATCTCGCCCGCTTCGAGTACACCATCCCGCTGCTCCAGAGCGAGGAGGCGATCGAGCGGGTCTCCTACGAGATGGTTGAGGACGCCGCGCGCGACAACATCCGCTACCTCGAGGTGCGCTACTGCCCCTGGCTCAGCCGGCGAAAGGGACTCAGCATGGAGCGGGCGCTCGAGGCGGAGCTCCGCGGCCTGGCCCGCGGCGAGCGCGACTTCGGGGTGGTGACCCGGGTGATCAACTGCTCGCTCCGGCACTACGACCCCGACGTGTCGCTGGAGATCGCGCGGCTGTCGGTGGCGTACCGGGACCGGGGCGTCGTGGCCTTCGACCTCGCCGGCGGCGAGGCGGGCCGCCCGGCGCGGGCGCACGCCAAGGCCTTCGACGTCGCGGTGGAGGGGTGTCTCGGCATCACGGTGCACGCGGGGGAGGCGGCGGGGGCGGACTCGATCGCGGACGCGCTGCAGCGCTGCCACGCCGACCGGATCGGGCACGGCACCCGACTGTACGAGGACCCCCGGCTCCGGGACTACGTCCGCGACCGCCGCATCCTCCTCGAGATCAACATCACCAGCAACGTGCAGACCCGTGCGGTCCCCTCCGCCGCGGCGCATCCGGTGCGGCAGTACTTCGAGGCCGGGCTCGCGGTCACCCTCTGCACCGACGGGTGGCTCATGGCCGGCATCTCGCTGAGCGACGAGTACTGGCTGGCCCACACCGAGCTGGGCTTCACCCGCGGGGAGATCGACCGGATGATTCTCCACGCCTTCGAGGGCGCCTTCCTCCCCTGGCCGGAGCGGCAACAGCTCGTCGCCCGGGCGACCGCCGAGCTGCGGGCCATCGCGTGAGCGGCCTCTGGCTGCTCCAGACCGCGGCCCAGCGGCTGGCGGAAGCCCGGGCCGGTCTCGACATCCCGCTGCATCACCGGCTGGTCGGCGTGCTGGGCATGGCGGTCATGATCGGCCTGGCGGTGCTGCTCTCCTACGATCGCAGGCGAATCGACTGGCGCCTGGTGGCGAGCGGTCTCGCGCTGCAGGTCGTCTTCGGCGTCGTCGTGCTCAAGACGGCGGCGGGCCAGGCGTTCTTCCACCAGGTCGGCAGGCTGGTGACCGGGCTGCTCGGCTTCCAGGAGCAGGGCGCGCGGTTCGTGTTCGGCAACCTGGTGCAGTCCACGGTGCCGGTCGGCGTGCCCGGGGCGGCCGGCGGGCTCGATACCAGCGCCGGCTACGTGGCCGCGACGGGATCGTACTTCGCGTTCAACGTCCTGCCCACGATCATCTTCTTCTCCGCCCTGATGTCGGTGCTGTACTACCTCAACATCATGCAGTTCGTGGTGAAGGGGATCGCGTGGGGGATGCAGAAGACCCTGCGCACTTCGGGCGCCGAGACCCTCTCCGCCTCGGGCAACATCTTCCTGGGCCAGACCGAGGCGCCGCTCCTGATCAAGCCCTTCGTCCGGAGCATGACGCAGTCCGAGCTGGTGACGGTGATGGTGGGCGGGTTCGCGACCGTGGCCGGCGGGGTGCTGGCCGCCTACGTCGGCATGCTGCGGGGGACCTTTCCCGACATCGCGGGCCACCTGCTCGCGGCCAGCGTGATGAACGCGCCTGCCGGGCTCTTCCTCTCCAAGATCCTGCTGCCCGAGACCGGCACGCCGGTCACGCGCGGCTCGCTCACGATGGACGTGGAGAAGACCGACACCAGCGTCATCGAGGCCGCGGCGACCGGCGCCGGCCAGGGGATGCAGCTGGCGCTCAACGTGGGCGCGATGCTCATGGCGTTCGTGGCGCTGATGGCGCTGCTCAACGCCGGCCTGGGCTGGCTGGGCGGGCTGGTCGGCCATCCGGAGACGAGCCTGCAGCTCCTGCTGGGGCAGCTCCTGCGACCGCTCGCCTGGGTGATGGGCGTGCCCTGGCAGGATACCGCCTACGTCGGCGGGCTGATCGGGGTGAAGACGGTGCTCAACGAGTTCGTGGCGTACGCCCAGTTCGCCGGCGACATGACCGGCGGCGTCGCGCTCCACCCCCGCAGCGCCATCATCCTCACCTATGCCCTGCTCGGATTCGCCAACTTCTCCTCCATCGCCATCCAGATCGGCGGCATCGGCGGCCTCGCGCCCGAGCGCCGGAGCGAGATCGCGGGCTTCGGGCTGCGCGCGATGATCGGCGGCAATCTGGCGGCGTTCACGTCGGCATCGCTCGCGGGGATGCTGGTATGACTTGGGCCGCGGGACAGGGCGACGGCGGGGCGGGGGGGCGGGCCGAAACCATCGGCCACGCGACTGCGGCGGTCCGGGAGTGGCTCGGCCCCAGGACGCCCGAGGCCGCGATCGTGCTGGGGAGCGGGCTCGGGCCGCTCGCGGAGAAGCTGGCGGACGCGATCCGGATTTCCTACGCCCGGATCCCGGGCTTCCCCGCCACGAGCGTCGACGGGCACGAGGGCGAGCTGGTGGCAGGCACGCTGGCGGGACGGCCGGTGCTGGTCCAGAGCGGACGCTTTCATCTCTACGAGGGGCATTCGGCGGACCTGGCGGCGCTGCCGGTGCGAGTCTTCGCCGAGCTGGGTGTGCGGACGCTCATCCTGACCAACGCGGCCGGCGGTGTCCGACGCACCTTCGCCCGCGGCGCGCTCATGATGATCGCCGACCACGTGAACCTCAGCTTCCGCAATCCGCTCATCGGGCCCGTGCTGCCGGGGGAGGAGCGCTTTCCCGACATGTCGGACCCCTATGACAGCGACCTCCGCGCGCTCGCCCGCGAGGTGGCCCGGAGCCGCCGCATCCGGCTGGAGGAAGGCGTGTACCTCCAACTGCTCGGACCGAGCTACGAGACCCCGGCCGAGGTGCGGATGGTCGAGCGGCTGGGTGCGGACGCGGTGGGAATGTCCACCGCCATCGAAGTGATCGCCGCCCGGGCCCGGGGCTTGCGGTGTCTCGGCTTCTCCACCATCACCAATCCGGCCGCCGGCATCACCGGCGAGCGGCTGAGTCACGCGGAGGTGATGGAGGTGGCCCGCCGGGTGGCCGGCGAACTCGAGCGGCTGGTGGAGGGGGTCGTCGCCGGGCTGCCGCGGACCGCCTCAGGGTGATGCCGGACGCGCGGGCACGGTGTGATCGAGCGGGCCGTGTCCACCGCCCAGCCCCGGCGCGGCAGCGATCGCGCGGTGGACGTAGTCGAGCGCGGTCTCGACCGACGCTTCCAGCTCCCGGCCCAGCGCCAGGCCCGCAGTGATCGCGGCGGAGAGGGTGCAGCCGGTGCCGTGCGTGGAGCCGGTCTCGAGCCGCGCGCGGGTGAAGTGGCGAACCCCGCGGGGCGTCACCAGGACATCGGTCACGGTGTCGCCCGTGAGGTGACCCCCCTTCACCAGGGCGGCACCGGCGCCGAAGCTCAGCAGCGTCTGGCCGGCGCGCTCCATGCTCGCCACATCGTACACCGCTCGACCGGTCAGGATGGCGGCCTCGTCCAGATTGGGTGTGACCAGCGCCGCCAGCGGCAGCAAGCTCTCGCGCACCACCTCCTCGGCCTCGAGCGTGAGGAGCCGGTGGCCCGAGGTCGAGACCATGACCGGGTCCACCACCAGCGGGGACCACTCCTGCTGGCGCAGCGTCTGGCTGACCAGCCGGACGATGCCGGTCTCCGCCAGCATCCCGGTCTTGACGGCGGCCGGCGGCAGGTCCTCCGCCAGGGCGGTGAGCTGGGCCGAGACCATGGCTTCGGAGACCGTCTCCACCGCACGGACCCCGCGGGTGTTCTGCGCGGTGAGCGCCACGATCACCGAGGTCCCGAAGACGCCGAACTGCTGGAACGTCTTGAGGTCGGCCTGGATGCCGGCGCCGCCGCCGGAGTCGGAGCCGGCGATGGTGAGCGCGATCTTCATGGGACGAGCGGAGGCATGGGCACTCTCCAGACGACGATTCGGGATCTCGGCCGTCGCCGCGGACGCGAGCGCCGGGGATTGAGCCTCGCCGAGGGGGTGCGGCTGGTGGAGGAGGCCGTGGCCTCCGGCATCGAGGTGCGCGGGGCGGCCGTGTCGCCCGGGCTGGAAGCTACCACCCGTGGACAGGCGCTCAAGAGCAGCCTGGCGGCGCGGGGTGTGCCCCTGGAGGAAATGAGCGATTCGGAGCTCGCGGCGCTGGCCGATACCGAGCAGCCGCAGGGCATCGTCGCCGTGGTCCGGCCGCCCGCCTGGTCGCTCGATCGGATCGCCACGCCGCCCGGGGCCGTGCTCCTGGTGCTCGACGCCGTGCAGGATCCCGGCAACGCGGGCACCATGCTGCGGACGGCGCACGCCCTGGGAGCGGCCGGCGTGGTGGCGCTCAAGGGGACGGTCGACCTCACCAGCCCGAAGGTGCTGCGCGGGAGCATGGGAGCGCTGTTCCGGCTGCCGGCGGTCGCCACCGAGGCGGCGGAGCTGCTGGCGTGGGCGAGCGCGCGGGGGGTCGAGCTGTGGGTGGCCGAGGCGGACGGCGAGGCGCTCGCCCGCCCGGCGGTGCCGCGCGACCGGCGGCCGCCGCTCGCGCTCATCGTGGGGAACGAAGGCGCGGGGGTGAGTCGCGAGCTGGAGGCCGCGGCGGCCCGACGGGTATCCGTTCCCCTCGCCGGCGGCGCGGAGTCGCTCAACGTCGCGGTGGCCGCCGGCATTCTCCTCTACGAGGTCACCCGTGCCGAGTGACGAGGTCCTGCCGCTCCTCCTCATCTACGCCGGCCTGCTCGGGACGGTGCTCGGCAGCTTTCTCAACGTCTGCATCGTCCGCTGGGGAGCGGAGCCCAAGCAGTCGGTGGTGCGCCCGCGGTCGCGCTGTCCCCGCTGCGGCCACGCGATTCGCTGGTACGAGAACCTTCCCGTGCTCTCCTGGATCGCGCTGCGGGGCCGCTGCTCCGGCTGCCACGCGCCCATCTCACCGCTGTATCCCGCGATCGAGATCGTGACCGGTCTGCTCTGGGCCGGCTCGGTGTGGCTGCTGGGCCCGACACTCGCGGCGCTCGAGCTCGCGGTGGCCGCGACGCTGCTGCTGGGCATCGCGGTGAGCGACGCCCGCGCGTTCATCATCCCGCACGAGTTCTCGCTCGGGGGGACGTTCATCGCGCTCGCCTTCGCGCTGGCGGCCGGGGCCGATGGCGTCTGGGCCGCGGTGCAGGGCGCGCTCTTCGGGGCCGGGGTCGTGCTCCTGGTCGGAGAGATCACCGAGCTGATCCTGGGCCAGGAGGCCATGGGAGGCGGCGACTGCGCGCTCATGGGCATGGTCGGGGCGTTCTTCGGCTGGGAGGCGGTGCTGCCGGTCGTCGCGCTGGGCGCGCTCGTCAGTCTGGTGCTCTACTTCATCGCGGCACTGTGGCCGCGCCGGTCGCACGGCGAGGGTGACGCCGCGGGAGCCGAGGGCCCCCCGCCGCTGCGCTGGGGGAAGGTGCTCAAGCTGGTGGCCGGCGGGCTCGGACTGGTGCTCCTGATGGGCGTGGCGCTCCGCGCCGGGCTCTTTCCCCCGCTGCTCGTGGCGCTGTTCCACGCCGTGCTGGGCGCCGGCGCCGCCTACTATCTCGGGTTCGCGGTGCCCGAGCGCGCGGTCCGCGGCGGCTGGCCCCGAGTCCGCGGGCTGCTCGGCGCGGCGGCCGGGCTCGCGGTGGGGGGAGGCGGTGCCTGGCAGCCGATCGCCGCGGGCATCCTGCTCGCCGTCGTGGCGCTGAGCTGGGCCGACCGGGCCGGGCCGGCCGCGTCACCCGAGACGACGGAGGAGCTGAGCGCGGGCGGCTATCTCCCGTTCGGCGTCGGGCTCGCCCTCGCGGCCGGCGTGCTGGCCTACGCGGGCGGCTACGATCGGGTCCGGGAGACCTTCGCCGAGCTGGCGCCGGCTCTGGGGCTGTCGTGACTCGGCGGGTCGCGGCGCTCGTGCTGGCGGCGGTCCTGGGCGGATGCCGGGGACAAGGACGCGGGGCGGACCCGGAGCAGGCGCTCGCCGCGCTGGTGGACAGCCTGCGCCCGGCGGTGGAGCAGGCCACCGGGCTCACCTTTCGCAGCCCGCCGCGCAGCGCGCTCCGGAGCCGCGACCAGGTCCGCAGCTATCTGGTGCTCAAGCTGGACGAGGAGCTGCCGCCCGAGCGCCTTCGGGGGATCGAGACCGCCTACCGGCTGTTCGGCCTGCTCCCCGACACGCTGGGGCTGCGCGCGCTGC
The DNA here is from genome assembly GCA_036375015.1 of Gemmatimonadales bacterium. Classification (GTDB taxonomy): domain Bacteria; phylum Gemmatimonadota; class Gemmatimonadetes; order Gemmatimonadales; family GWC2-71-9; genus CAVVWJ01. The sequence continues at coordinate 2,192 of DASUSR010000037.1, read as the reverse complement.
TCCTCGACCTGTACACCGAGCAGGTCGCCGGGTACTACGATCCCGACAGTGCCATGCTCTTCGGCGTCGCCGGCGCGGACCGGAGCCAGCTCCGCCTGGTCCTCGCCCACGAGCTGATCCACGCGCTTCAGGGGCAGTACCTTCCGCTCGACTCGATCCTGAGCGCCCGGTCCAACAACGACCGGCTCACCGCCGCCCAGGCGGTGCTGGAGGGGCAGGCGACGCTGTCGTCGCTCGAGGTGCTCGCGCCGGGGCAGGACGTCGCCGGCAACCCGGAGTTCTGGGAACTGTACCGCGACCAGGTGCGTGCCCAGCAGTCCTCGATGCCGGTCTTCCGCCGGGCGCCGCTGGTGCTGCGCGAGGCGCTCATCTTCCCCTACCTCCAGGGCGCCGAGTTCATGCACTGGTGGCGCAGCTCGCCCATGGCCGACACCGTGCCGTACGGGCCGCGCATGCCGGTCTCGAGCGAGCAGATCCTCCATCCCGACCGCTACGCCGGCGGCGACAGGCCGCTGGGCCTGGTCTTCGCCGAGGAGGCGAGTCCGCTGTTCGAGGACGTCATGGGAGAGAACGAGATCCGGGTGCTCCTGGCCGCGCTCGCCGGGTCGGACGAGGTCCAGACCGTGGTCCCGCTCGGCTGGGGGGACGACCGGTACCGGCTGTACGAGACCGCCCAGGGGCCGGCCCTGGTCTGGTACGCGGTATGGGACGACTCGCGCGCGGCGGCGCGGTTCCTCCGCTCCGCGCGCGCGGCGCTCCGGCGGCCGAGCCGTCCGGGCTACCGGGCGGCGGTGGACTCGCTCCAGGTGGACGGCCGGGCGGCGACCCGCTACGTGCTGGCTCCCGCCGGCTGGGGCCGGTGGGACGCCCTGCCCCAGGCCCGACTCTCGACGCCGCGATGATGCGACCGGTCCGGAGCGCCATCCTCCTGCTCACCTGCTGCATGGGGCTGGCATGGCGCGGACCGGCGCCCGCCGCGGCGCAGTCGCGCGCGGCCGTGGTCCGCGCGGCGGACAGCCTGGTCCCCTACGTCCAGGGCGCCAGCGGGCTCACGTTCCTGCGCGCGCCGCGACTCGGGATCCGGACCCGCGCCGAGGTCCGGGAGTACGTCAACCAGGCGCTCGCGCGCGCGTACACCCCCGAGCGGCTGCGGGCGATCGCCGCCGCCTATCACCTGCTCGGCCTCCTGCCCGACACCGCCGGCTTCTCGCGCCTCCTCGTGGACCTGCACGCGGAGGAGCTGCGGGGCTACTACGACCCGCTCACCGACTCGCTGTTCGTGGTCGCGGGAGTGACCCCCGAGCAGCTGCGCGAAGTCCTGGCCCACGAGATGGTGCACGCCGTTCAGGCCCAGTACGTGGACCTGAGTCCGGCGGCGCAGGCCCGCCGCGACAACGACGAGCGCACCGCGTTCAGCGCGCTGATCGAGGGCCAGGCGACCTTCGCCACCACCCGGCTGCTCTCGCCGCGGCGCAACATCGTGGCGGAATCGAACTTGTGGGAGTTCATCACCAGCCACCTCCGCGCCGAGCCGATGTCGCGCCCGGCCTACCGGCGGGCGCCGCTCTGGCTGCGCGAGGGCCTGCTTGCCCCCTACATCTACGGGGCCCAGTTCGCGAACTACTGGCAGGCCTCGGAGTACGCGGACACCGTCCCCTACGGGCCGCGGACGCCGCGCTCCACCGAGCAGATCCTGCACTTCGACCGCTACGACGCGGGCGACGGCCCGGTGCCCCTGCGCTTCGCCACGGACTCCGGCGCGGGGGTGCTGGCGGAGGACGTGGTGGGCGAGCTGGAACTTCACATCCTGGCGGCCCAGCTCCGCGGGGCGCCGGGGCTGGGTCCACTGTCGCCGCTGGGGTGGGGCGGAGACCGCTACCGCGTGCTGGAGACCCTCACCGGCGCGGCGCTGGTGTGGTACCTCGCCTGGGACGACCCGGAGTCGGCCGACGCCTTCCGGACCGGGATGGGCGCGGCGCTCGCCGCGCGGCGCAAGCCGGGCTACCGCGCGCGGCTGGACACGCTCACCCTGGGGGACCGGCCGGCGAGCCGGTACCTGCTCGCGCCCGAGGGGTGGGCGGGGTGGGCGGAGCCGCCGGCGGCCGCGATCGCGCCCGGGCCCTAGGCTCCGTCCGACACCGCGCCGCGCCCGCCCCTTGACGCGAGCAAAGTAAATATTTACTTACTTCCTC
>DASUSR010000036.1:0-6073 GCA_036375015.1 Gemmatimonadales bacterium | reverse complement strand
ACCTGCTGGCGCGCGGCGACGCGCGCGGGGTACAGGCGACGCTCCTGAGGGCGGCGGACGCGAGCCTGGGGGCCTACGAGGAGCGGAGGCGGAGGGAGGAGGGACGGACAGGAAAGCGGGAAGGGTGAAGAGTGAGGGGTGAAGGGGCGGCTCGGCTATTTCTGCAGGCCGCGTTGAACGGCGCCCGAACTCGAGCCGAGCACCCGCGGGTTCCGCTCACTGCCGCGGAGCTGGCTGACGCGGCGGAGGAGGCGATGGAGGCGGGGGCCGACGCGGTTCACCTGCACGTCCGCTCGGCGAACGGTGCCGAGTCGCTCGAGCCGGACGATGTCGCGGCGGTGCTGGATGCGGTGCGCCGGCGCTGCCCGCGGGCGCCGGTCGGCGTGAGCACCGGCATCTGGATCGTCCCCGACTCACACCGGCGGATCGACCTGGTCAGGCGCTGGCCGATCCTGCCCGACTTCGCCTCGGTCAATTTCGACGAGCCGGGCGCGGTGGAGCTGGCCCAGGTGCTCCTCGCACGCGGCGTCGGCATCGAGGCGGGTCTCGCAGGCGCGACGGCCGCCCGGACATTGCGCGACTCGGGACTGCTGGACTCCATCCTCAGGATCCTGCTGGAGCCTGCGGAGAAGACCGTCGCCGAGGCCCTGCGCACCGTCGCCGAAATAGAAACCCTGCTGCCCGCGCCTCCTGCGGCGCCGCCGAGACTGCTGCACGGCACCGGACCCACCGCGTGGCCCCTGCTGGCCGAGGCGGCCCGACGACAGTACGCCGCCCGAATCGGCCTCGAGGACACGCTCGAAGTGGCGGACGCGACGCCGGCAGCCGACAACGGGGAGCTGGTGCGGGAGGCGAGAAGAGTGAAGAGTGAAGGGTGAAGGGTGGCCCCTTCACTCTTCACCGTTCACCCTTCACCCCGGAGGACCCATGCCCGACGTTGCCCGTCCCCTGCGGCGCTCCCGGACCAACCGACAGATCGCCGGGGTCGTCGGCGGGCTGGCGGAGTACTTCGACATCGACCCCACGCTCCTGCGGGTCGCCTACGTCGTGGGCTCGATCGTATCGGCGGCGTTCCCCGGCATCCTGGTGTACCTCCTGCTCTGGCTGCTGATCCCGGAGGCGCCGGAGGGGAGCGCGTGACACCCGCCATTCGTCTTGCGCCGGACGGGCCGGCGCTGCATGCTAGGGGCCACGGGCGGACGATCCGCGCCCAACCCCGGCGACCCTTCCCCAGCGAGGGCCCTCAGCGGGGCAAAGGGGGGCATACTCCCGGATCCGCAGCACAAGGTCCTTTGCGTCGCCGCGCGGCGCCGCTGCTGGGGAGCGCGCCCGCGGCCCGACCAGAGGACGGATCCCATGCCCACCCAGAAGGACTTCAAGCGCCTCGTTCGCGCCCGCATGACCAGGACGGGCGAAGCCTACACCACCGCCCGCGCCCGACTCCTCGCCAAGCGTCCGCCGCCGCCGCCGGACTACGCCGCGCTCGCCGGCATCAGCGACGCCACCCTCAAGACGAAGACCGGCTGTACCTGGGAGCGCTGGGTGCGCGCGCTCGACCACGTCGGCGCGCATGAGTGGCCCCACCGGGAGATCGCGCGTTACGTGCGCGAGAGGTACAAGGTGCCGAGCTGGTGGACCCAGGCGGTGACGGTGGGCTACGAGCGAATCAAGGGTCTTCGGGCGGTGGGACAGCGCCGCGACGGCGGCTACGAGGCGAACAAGAGCAGGACCATCGCGGCGCCGGTCGAGCGGCTGTACCGAGCCTTCCACGACACCCGCACCCGGCGCCGCTGGCTCGATGGGGTGAAGCTCACGGTGCGCACCGCGGTCCCCAACAAGTCCATGCGGATCACCTGGCCGGATGGCACGTCGGTCGAGGTGTACTTCGTCTCCAAGGGACCCGCGAAGACGCAGGTGGCGGTGCAGCACGTGAAGCTGGCCGACCAGCCCGCCGCCGAGCGGATGAAGGAGTGGTGGACGGAACGGCTGGGCGCGCTGCAGGCGATGCTGGAGCCTCCCGCCGGGTGAGGAGCCGCCGCCCGGGGAAGCTCGATCCTTCCCCGGGCGGCGATCTGCATCACGCGCGGACCGCGACCACCTCGAGGAAATCCGACTCCACCCGGGTGGCGTCCGGGCCGGCGGTGTTGTGCTCCGTCCAGAGCCGCACGAGATCGGCGAAGAGCGCGTCCTGCCGCTCCTCCTCCAGCGCGGCGAACGCGCGCACGGTGGGCCCGTACCAGATCCGGAAGAGCCGCACAGTCTCCTCGGGGCTCACCGGGAACGCGAGCACCATGGGCCGCCGCACCAGGCGCAGCTCGGAACTCACCGCGCCCAGCCGAGTGCGGACCACGTCCTCGTCGCCCCAGAGCAGCACGGAGGGCATGCCGGGGGGCGGCGGCACGTGTGCCACGGTGGTCCGCAGCATCTGGCCGATGAAGGAGTCCGGGGTCCAATTGGCCATCACGATGCGGCCGCCGGGCCGGGTCACCCGCAGCAGCTCCTCCGCGGCCCGTCTCGGATGCGCGGCGAACATCGCACCGAACATCGAGATCACCGTGTCGAAGCTCCGGTCGGCGAAGGGCAGGGCCTCGACATCGCCATCGCGCGCGTCCACGGCCAGACCTTCCGCCGCCGCGCGGGCGGCGAGCTGCGCCACCAGCGCCGGGGCGATGTCCACGGCCGCGACCCGGGCGCCCGTACGTGCCGCGGGAAGCGCGAGGTTGCCGGTCCCGCAGGCCGCGTCGAGCACCCGCTCGCCGGCCTGCAACCCCAATCGCACCACGAACTCCGCCGCGCCCTGCTCATAGCTGACCGCGATCCGCCCGAAGTCGCCGGCCGTCCAGGTGGCCCGCACCCGCTCGTTCAACGCGTCGGCCGGCTGCTGGACCTGCTGTTCCAAAACCGCCATCGTGATCTCTCCTTGTGGCTCCGCCCGCGGGCTTCCACCGCGGGTGGGGCCCGGCCGCCTCGTGGCGACGGCGACAGGGTACGGTTTGCCAGGTCGGGCAACAAGTATGAGATTCGTACCGCCTCCGACCCGAGCGTGCATGCCGACCCGTCCAGCGCGGAGCTACGGCTCCTTCTGTCCCGTCGCCCAGGCCTCAGAGGTCGTCGCCCAGCGGTGGGTTCCCCTCATCCTGCGCGAGATCATGGTGGGCAGCCACCGCTTCAACGAGATCCGCCGGGCGCTGCCGCTCATCTCGCCCTCCGTCCTGGCGCAGCGGCTCAAGTCCATGGAGGACGACGGGCTCATCCTGCGGCTGGGCGAGCGGGGCGGCGCGGCGTACCACCTCACGCCGGCCGGCGAAGAGCTTCGGCCGATCGTGGACGCGCTGGGGCACTGGGCCCGCAAGTGGATCACCCGCGACTATCGGTCGTACGAGCTGGATCCGGCGGTGCTGATGTGGACGCTCCGGCGGCACGTCGTTCCGGCGAGCTTTCCGCCGGGCCGCAGCGTGCTGCACTTCCGGCTGGAGGGAGTGCCGCCGCAGCGGCGCTACTGGTGGGTCGTGGTGCAGGAGGGGCAGGACGTGGACATCTGCATGACCGATCCGGGGTATCCGGTCACCCTCACCGTGAGCGCACGGCCTCGGGTGCTCGTGGACCTGTTGCTGGAGGACGCGGAGCTGGGAAGCGTGTTGCGGCAGGGGCTCGTGTCGGTCGAAGGCCAGCGCGAGCTGGCGCGGCGGTTCGAAACCCTGTTCAATTTCGAGGGCGGCGCGGCCTCGTTCACGGGCGGCGCGCACCACCAGGAGGCGTGACGCGCCCCGACGCCACGCCTCCACCTCGAAACATGAAATCGTCGTCCGAGAGCACCCGGTTCAGCCGATTGACGGCCGCGGCCGGGATCCCGCGATACTTCGCCACGAGATCGGCCAGCCGGCGAGCGCCTGTCCACATTCGGACCGGCAGGTACGGGTACTCATCCGCTGCATCCGGCCTAAGTGCTGCCTCACGCATCACTTGTGTCATCTCCCAGCCCCCCTCCGCACGGCGACTGGTCTGCTGTGGGGATAGCTAACCCTTTCACCGGACTCGGGATGTGAGGTGGCCCACAGGCAAACGCCGCCGGGATCCGGGGATCTAGCGCCGGGAAGTGGTGTCGAGCCCTTCCGAGGTATCCGGAATGGCTCGCCGGGCGCGGTCGAGGGTGTCCCGAGGCGTGAGCGTGTCCGAGGCCGTCAGCACGGTGTCGCGCACTCGCGCCTGTGCGGTCTCGGCCTCCCGATTGCCGGCGCACGCGGCGACAAGTATCAGAACGAGCATGGGGGTAATCCGCATGGAAGTGTCCTCGGGAGGTCATGGATGGGTTGCCTTGGCTCCTCCGTGAGCCTACCTGCCGGCGCTGTTCGGCGCTGTGACGACGGTGACACCCAGGTGAGGCACCCATGCCTGGACGGCTGACCTGGCCCGCCGCCGCGCTGCTGTGGCTTGCGGCGGCCGGCGCGCTCGCGGCCCAGGAAACCCCGAACTCCCCTCCCAGACGACTGCTCCCGGCGGAGACCGGCTGCGACACCACCGCGGCCCCCGCCGCCGACTCGGTGTACGACGCCGACTCCGTGGACCAGCCGGTCGAACCGGTGCGCCTGCCGGTCGAGGACATGCCGCTCCGGGTCCGGGAGGTGCTCAGGGGCCGATCGGTATTCCGGTTCGTGGTCGAGCCGTCAGGCCGGATCGACCGGTGCAGCATCGCGCTGGTGGACGAGACGAGCCGCGAATGGACCGGCGCGGTGCTCGAGGAGCTGCGGGTGGCGCGCTACCGGCCGGCCCGGAAGGCCGGCCGGCCCGTGCGGCAGGTCGTCCATCAGATCTTCACCTACCATAGCGACGGGCGGCTGCAGCGGCCGCGATGAACGACTACACCAGCATCGCCGATCTCTACGATCTCTACGTCACCGATACCCGCGACCACCGCTTCTGGACCCGGTGGGCCGCACGCGCGGCGGGGCCGGTCCTCGAGCTGACCGCGGGCACCGGGCGCGCCACCGCCGCGCTGCATGCCGGCGCGACGCACCCGCTGGTGGCGCTCGACCTCTCGGCCGCGATGCTCCGCCGCCTGGCGGGACGCTTCGCCGAGGCAAGGCCGCCGGTCGGCGCCGTCTCGGGCGATCTCACCGCGCTGCCGTTCCGCCCGGCGTGCTACGACCTCGCGGTCATTCCGTTCAACTCGCTGGGCGAGCTGGTGGAGCCGCCCCAGCGCGCGGTGGCGCTCCGCGAGCTGCGGCGGGTGCTGGCTCCGGGGGGCCGCGCGATCGTCACCCTGCACAACCCGACCCAGCGGCGGCGAACCCTCGACGGCGAGGTGCGCCGGTTGGGTCCCTTCCCCGCCGGCGACCGGCGGCTCGAGGTGCTGGTGCGGGGGCGGCTGATCGATGCCGATCTCGCGATCTCGGAGCAGACCTACCGGGTGCTCGGTCCCGACGACAATCTCGTCGAGGAGCGCCGCCTGAGCATCCGCTTCGCCCTGCCCGACGTCTCGACGCTCGCTGCCGAGGCCCGGGCAGCCGGTCTCGAGATCGAGGCCCTGTTCGGCGACTACGACGAGTCACCCTACGACCCGGCGCGAAGCCCGTTCATCCTCGCCGTGCTGGCCCGGAGCGCAGTACCGATATCAGGTGGCCAGCGAGAACTACAAGAAGGAGCGGGAGACCGTGACGGGGCGGTACACCGATGTCTTCGTCAAGGACGGGAGGCGCTGGCGGTTCATCAGCTGGGCGGGGGGTGACGATCCCCAGAAGTGAGAAACGGTGAACGGTGAGCGGCCGGCCACCTCATCGTCCGCCCCCGCTCGATCGCCCTGAGACCCGGGCGAAGCCGGCCGCCGCCTCGCGGCGAAGCGGCTCCAGCGCCGGGGACGGGAGGTCGAAGCGTTCGAGGAACGCGGCGTAGTGATCTGCGGCCCGGCCGGCGAGCCCCGCGTCCTCGTCTATGCGGGCGCGCTCGAGCCGAGCCAGCGGCTCCAGCGTCCGGTTGACCCACTCCTCCCGGTTGGTCGCTCCCCAGCGGACGGCCTCGTGCCAGGTGAGGAGTCGGGCGGGGCGGTCGCGCGCGCCGGTCGCCAGCAGGAACCGCG
>DASUSR010000035.1:0-8978 GCA_036375015.1 Gemmatimonadales bacterium | reverse complement strand
AAGCACTTCGGCGACGGCGACAATCCGCTGCTGGTCTCGGTGCGCTCGGGCGCGGCGGTGTCCATGCCCGGGATGATGGAGACCATCCTCAACCTCGGGCTCAACGACGTCACGGTGGAGGGGTTGACCCGCCAGAGCGGCAACCCGCGTTTCGCCTGGGACTCCTACCGCCGCTTCGTGCAGATGTACGCCACCGTGGTGTTCGATCTGTCGAAGCGGCCGTTCGAGCACATCCTCGAAGAGCAGCGGCAGAGCTGCGCGGTGGCGCGGGACATCGACCTGCCGGTCGAGGCCATGCAGGCGCTGGTGCGGCGCTTCAAGGAGACGGTGCGGCAGGAGAGCGGGCGGGAGTTCCCCGACGACCCGCTGCGGCAGCTCTGGGGCGCCATCGCGGCCGTGTTCGAGAGCTGGAACACCCGGCGGGCCATCGATTACCGCAAGCTGCACGACATTCCGGACTCGATGGGCACGGCGGTAAACGTGGTGAGCATGGTGTTCGGCAACCTGGGCGAGGACTCGGGCACCGGGGTGACCTTCAGCCGCAATCCCTCCACCGGGGAGAAGGAGCTGTACGGGGAGTACCTGCTCAATGCCCAGGGCGAAGACGTCGTGTCCGGCTCCCGCACGCCGGAGCCCATTGCCACGCTCAAGGAGCGGCTGCCGGCCAGCTACCAGGAGCTCGAGCGGGTGGCCCGCACGCTCGAGCGGCACTTCCGGGACGTGCAGGACATGGAGTTCACCATCGAGCGCGGCACCCTGTACATGCTGCAGACCCGGCGCGGCCAGCGGTCGGGGCACGCGGCGGTGCGCATCGCCTGCGACATGGTGGACGAGGGGCTCATCTCCGAGGAGGAGGCGGTGGCGCGCATCCCGCCCAACGACCTCAACCAGCTCCTCCATCCCACGCTCGACCCGCGGAGCCAGCTCGACCTCCTGACCACCGGGCTGCCGGCCTCCCCCGGCGCCGCCTGCGGCACGGCCGTGTTCGATGCCGACCGGGCGGAGCACCTGGGCCGCGCGGGCCAGTCCGTGATCCTGGTGCGGCGGGAGACCTCGCCCGAGGACTTCCACGGCATGGTGATGGCCAAGGCGATCCTCACCGCGCGGGGCGGCATGACGTCGCACGCCGCGGTGGTGGCCCGGGGGATGGGCAAGCCCTGTGTGGCCGGCGCCCAGGCCATCGAGGTCGACGAGCGCCGCCAGCGCCTCGCCGTGAACGGCCGCGCGATCTCCGAGGGCGACTGGATCACCGTGGACGGCAGCACGGGGCAGGTTTTCGCGGGCCAGGCCGCGCTGGTGGCTCCGGTGCTGAGCGACAACTTCACGCGGCTCATGACCTGGGCCGACCGGATCCGGCAGCTCCGGGTGCGGGTCAACGCCGACACGCCCGCCGACGCCCACCGGGGCCGCGACTTCGGCGCCGAGGGAATCGGGCTCTGCCGGACCGAGCACATGTTCTTCGAGGGCGAGCGGCTCACCGCGATGCGCGAGATGATCGTGGCGCACGATCACGAGGGTCGGAAGCGCGCGCTGGCCAAGCTGCTGCCCATGCAGCGCGCCGATTTCGAGGCCATCTTCCGCGCCATGGAAGGGTATCCGGTCACCATCCGGCTGCTCGACCCGCCGCTGCACGAGTTCCTGCCGAAGGAGCCGGCGGAGATCGAGGCGCTCGCCCGCGAGCTCGAGGTGGACCCGGACGAGATCCGGCACCTGCTCCACCGCCTCGCCGAGGTGAATCCGATGCTCGGGTTGCGGGGCTGCCGCCTCGGCATCATCTACCCCGAGATCACCGAGATGCAGGTGCGCGCCATCTTCGAGGCGGCCTGCACCGTGGCGGCTCGCAAGGGCCGGGTGATGCCGGAGGTGATGATCCCGCTCACCGCCAGCGTGGTCGAGTTCCGCAAGCAGGCGCTCATCGTGCGCCAGGTGGCGGAGGAGGTCTTCCGCGAGCGCCAGATCACGGTGCCCTTCCTGCTCGGCACCATGATTGAGCTGCCCCGCGCCTGCGTCACGGCCGACGAGCTGGCCCGGGAGGCGCAGTTCTTCTCGTTCGGCACCAACGACCTCACCCAGACCACCTGGGGGATCAGCCGGGACGACGCCGGACATTTCCTGCCCTACTACCTGGAGCACGGCGTCATCGAGGACGACCCGTTCCAGGTGCTCGACCAGGCCGGGGTCGGCAAGCTGATCCAGATGGCGTGCGAGCTCGGCCGGCGGATCCGGCCGGACCTCAAGCTCGGCATCTGCGGGGAGCACGGGGGCGAGCCGGGCGCGGTGGGATTCTGCGACCGACTGGGAATGAACTACGTTTCCTGCTCGCCCTTCCGCGTGCCGATCGCCCGGCTGGCCGGCGCCCAGGCGGCGCTCAACGCCCGCGGCACCATGGACCGCACCCGGGCCACCGTCTAGCTAGGCCCGGGCGAAGATCTCCACCATCGCGTGCGCCTCGGCCGAGAAGTCGGGGCGCGGCCCTTCGAATGCCGGCCCGTCCGCCTCCACCGACTCGATCTCGGTGGTGACGAACGTCCGCCAGCCCGGCACCTCCCCGGAGCCGCTGAAGCCCCTGGTCTGATAGCCCACCAGCAGCGGCTCACCCGCCTCGTGAATGCCGACCAGGTGCGGCTCCACCGTGCGGCGCAGCCCCTGATACACGAACGTCACCACCCGGTGCTCCAGCGTCGCGCGCACCAGCCGCTCGGTGCCCGTCTCGACTCGCAGCATGCCCCCTCCGTGTGCGGAACGCGGGCAAACTACCGCGGGTACAGAGGGGGGAGCGGTGACCGATGACCCCCGCCGAGGTGTCTTGCTCCCCTCCGCCGCCCGGTCTTTATTCCTGCCGACCGAACCGCCGCCCAATGCCTGGAGCGAGGACGCGCAATGGCTCAGCCGCTGGTGGGTATCGTGATGGGCAGCGACTCCGACTGGGAGGTCATGCAGCAGGCCGCGCGGCGGCTGTCGGAGTTCGAGGTGGCGTACGAGGCGAGGGTCGTGTCGGCCCATCGCACCCCGGACCTGCTGTTCCGCTACGCGGAGGAAGCCGGCGGCCGCGGGCTCCGCTGCATCATCGCCGGTGCGGGAGGCGCCGCCCACCTGCCGGGCATGCTGGCGGCGAAGACCACGCTCCCGGTGCTCGGTGTGCCGATTCCCAGCCGGCACCTGCAGGGGCTCGACTCGCTGCTCTCGATCGTCCAGATGCCGGCCGGGGTGCCGGTGCCCACTTTCGCCATCGGGGCCGCGGGCGCCCAGAATGCGGCGCTCACCGCGGTCGCCATCCTCGCCCTGCAGGATCCCGCGCTGGCCGGCCGGCTGGAGGCGTTCCGCCGGGACCAGACTCGGCGGGTGCTCGACCTGCGCCTCCCCGGGGAACCCGCGTGATCCTGCCGGGCGCCACCCTCGGCGTGCTCGGCGGCGGGCAGCTCGGCCGGATGTTCGCATGGCGGGCCAGGGTCCTGGGATACCGGGTCGCGGTGCTCGACCCCGATCCCACGAGCCCCGCGGGCCAGGTGGCGGACTGCCATCTGGCGGAGGCCTACGACGACCCGGCGGCGCTGGACCGGCTGGCCTCGACCTGCGCCGCGGTGACCACCGAGTTCGAGAACGTGCCCGCGGCGTCGCTCGAGCGCCTGGCCGCGTCGGTGCCGGTGCGCCCGGCCCCCGGCGCCGTGGCGGTGGCGCAGGACCGTATCCGGGAAAAGACCTTCGTCGCCGAGCACGGCCTTTCGACCGCGGCCTTCCGCGCCGTGCCGGACGCGGCGGCGCTCGAGGCGGCCCTGGACGCGATCGCGCTCCCGGCGCTGCTCAAGACCAGCCGGCTCGGCTACGACGGCAAGGGGCAGGCGACGGTCGAGCGGCGGGAGGACGCCGCCAGCGCCTTCGCCGGACTCGGCGGGGTCCCCTGCGTGCTGGAGCGGAGGCTGGCGCTGGAGATGGAGATTTCGGTCGTGCTCGCGCGCGGCGGAGACGGAGCGGTGGCGGCCTTCCCGGTCGGAGAGAACCGCCACCGGGACGGCATCCTCGAGACCACCGTCGTCCCGGCGCGGATCTCCGAGCGGCTCGCCGGGGAGGCCGTGGCGCTCGCGGTCTCGGTCGCCGAGGCGCTCGACTACATCGGGGTGCTGGCGGTGGAGCTGTTCGTCGCCGAGGGCGGACAGCTCTTCGTGAACGAGCTGGCGCCGCGGCCGCACAACAGCGGGCACTGGACGCTCGATGCCTGTTCCACGGATCAGTTCGAGCAGCAGGTCCGGGCGCTCTGTGGGCTGCCGCTGGCCGAGCCGCGACTCCTGAGTCCCGTGGCCATGGTCAACCTCCTCGGCGATCTTTGGCGCAACGGGACGCCGCATTGGGAGGAGGCCTTCCGCCGACCCGGTGTCCGGCTCCATCTCTACGGCAAGCGCGAGCCGCGCGCCGGCCGCAAGATGGGGCACCTCAACTGTCTCGCCGTGGATCCCGATCGGGCGCTCGCGCTGGCATTGCAGGCGCGCGACGCGCTCGCTACCTGACCTGTTCCGGAGAGCTTCCCATGTCCTTCATCACCCTGTTCGGTGCCGGTCTCGCCGCCGGCCTGTCCCTCGGCCCCGCTCCCGCTGCCGCTGCCGCCGACACCGCCTGTGTGGTGCAGAATCCCCAGCAGATGCCGGCGCGGGGCAGGCAGAGCCCGCTCGATTCGCTCACCTTCTCCGTCGGCGGGCAGCCGGTCAAGGTCTGCTACGGCCGGCCTTCGCTCCGTGGCCGCAAGATGATCGGCGCGAGCGCGGTGCCGTACGGCAGGCTGTGGCGCACCGGGGCCAACGAGCCCACCATCTTCTACGCCCCCGTGCGGCTCGACATCGCCGGCATCGACGTGGCGCCCGGGCTGTACTCCCTCTACACCGTGCCCGGCGAGCGGGAGTGGGAGGTCATCGTGAACCGCGCCACCGCGCAGTGGGGCCACGAGAGCCGCTACACCGAGGAGGTCGAGAAGCAGGAGGTGGGACGCGGGACCGTGCCGGCCGAGCGGATCGAGACGCCGGTGGAGATGTTCACGATCAGGGCCGAGCCCGCGAGCGGCGACGCGCATGCGGTGGTGCTCGAGTGGGAGAACTCACGGGTCCGGATTCCGGTCAAGGCCGGGTGAACCGGGTCCGACTCAATCCGCGAGTCGTTTCACTCCCTCGATGAGGCGGTCCACGTCCTCGCCGGTCGTGTAGCAGGCGCATCCCGCGCGGACGAGTCCCTCCCGGGTGAGGCCCAGGCGCTCGACCACCGTGGCGGCGTAGAAATCTCCGCAGGAGACGAACACGCCCTCGCGGCCCAGCGCCCGCGCGACGTCCTCCGAGGACCACCCGCTCACCGTGAACGCGACCGTGGGCGTGCGGGGTACCCCCGGCATCGGGCCGAAGAGCCGGACGCCGGGGATCGCCGCGAGTCCCCGCCACAGCCGGACCAGCAGTTGCTGCGCCTGCAGGTGCAGCCCGGCGTACGCGCGGGCCAGGCGCTCTCGACGGGTCTCCCCCGCGGAGAGCGAGGCCAGGAACTCCACCGCCGCGGCCGCGCCGGCGATGCCCTCGTGATTGAGCGTGCCGGTCTCGAGCCGCTCGGGCACACTGTCCGGAGCCGGTGCGAGCTTGGGCACGTCCAGCGCGCCGAGCAGGTCGGCCCGCCCGAAGAGCACGCCGACGTGGGGGCCGTAGAACTTGTAGGCCGAGCAGGCGAGGAAGTCGCAGCCCAGCCGGCCGACGTCCACCAGCTGATGCGGCGCGTAGTGCACCGCGTCCACGAAGCACAGCCCGCCGACCGCATGCACCAGGGCCGCTCCATGGGCGACATCGGAGATCGTCCCCAGCGCGTTCGATGCGGCACCGATCGCGAGCAGCCGGGTACGCGGGCCGATCAGGTCCTCCAATAGCTTCCAGTCGAGCTCACCGGTCGCCGGCACCAGGGGCGCGCTGCACACCCGGATCCCCCGCTCCCGCTCCAGCGCGCGCCACGGCGCCACGTTGGCGTGGTGATCCAGCTCGGTCACGATCACCTCGTCCCCCGGGCCCCACCCCCGGCCCAGCGCGCGCGCCACATGGAAGGTGAGCGTGGTCATGTTGGCGCCGAACGCCACCTCGTTGGGGGCGGCACCCAGAAAGTCGGCGAGCGCCTCCCGGGCTCCGCGCAGCATGGCGTCGGTCTCCTCGCTCGCGGGGTAGGGCCAGTGGGTGTTCGCGTTGTGGTGATGGAGGTAGTCCGCCATCGCCTCCACCACCGCGCGGGGTACCTGAGTCCCGCCGGGTCCGTCGAAGTAGGTCACCGGCGTGTGGTGCACCCGGCGCTCGAGCGCGGGAAAGGCGCGCCGGATGATGTCCACGGCGGCGGTGCGGGGCCCGGCGGCGCCGGTCTGCGAGTCAGGCATGGCGGGAGCGCGGCTCCTCGAAAGAACACATCAGGTTACATGATAGCATCTATGCCATTATGCCACAAATACTTGACGACAAAGGTTGAACAGGCATTGGACGGCCTGAACACCCCGAGTCGCACGTCCGAAACGGTAGCGAGCGGGCGGCGCCGTGCCTAGCTTCCGGGCCGGTCGCCCTGCGGGGCCTTATGCGATGAGTGTTCAATGATGCGTTCGATCTTCCGCCATCGCCTCGCGCTGGCGTTGGTCGGCACCGCCGCCCTCGTGGCCTGCGACGGCGGAACCGACCCGACGGTCCCCACCACCATCACCGTCAGCCCCACCACCGTGAGCTTCACGGCCGTGGGCCAGACCCAGCAGCTCCAAGCCGCCATCACCGACCAGCGGGGCGACCCGGTGGAAGGCTCCGCGCTGGAGTGGGCGAGCAGCGACGAGGCGGTCGCCACGGTCAGCCCCGCCGGACTGGTCACCGCGCAGGGCCCGGGCATCGCGCAGGTCACCGCCGGCGTGGGCGGCATCGCGGCCGTGGCGCAGATCTCCGTCACCCAGAACCTCGCCAACTTCGAGGCGGTGGCCGGCAACGCGCAAGCGGCGCCCGCCGGCCAGCCCCTGCCGCAGCCACTCGTGGTAGAGGCCACCGACGAGCTCGGCCACCCCATCGTCGGACTCGCGGTCGAGTTCGCGGTCACTGCCGGGGGCGGCAGCGTGAGCCCCGCGAGCACCACCACCGATCTCGCCGGCCGCGCCGGCGCCATCTTCACTCTTGGTCCCCAAGCGGGTCCGGGCCACGAGGTCCGGGCCACGGTGAGCGGTACGTCGTTCAGTGTCACCTTCGAGGCCGCCGCGAGCGGGCAACCCGCAACGCTCCAGGTGTTCGCCGGCAACGGGCAGAGCGCCGCCGCCGGCAGCCCCGTGCCCGTGCCGCCCTCGGTCCGCGTCCTCGATGCCACCGGCCAGCCGGTAGGCGGCGTGCAGGTCGCCTTTGCCGTGGGCGAGGGCGGCGGCGCGGTGAGCAGCGGCCTCGTCACCACCGACGCGAACGGCGTCGCGACCCTCGGGAGTTGGACGCTCGGCGCCGCCGGAGTCAACACCATGAGCGCGACCGTCCCCGGCCAGACCCTCTCGGGCGACCCCGCGCTGTTCGTCGCCACCGTGGAGCCCGCCGGGGGGTTCGACATCCGGATTCGCCAGCAGGGCACGCCATCCTCCACTCAGCTCCTCGCCTTCGCCCGGGCGGAGGTGCGCTGGGAGGCCGTCATCGGCGCGGACCTGCCCAGTGCCCAGGTCAACGCGGCCAGCGGGGCCTGCGGCACCGGCTCCCCCGCCCTGTCGGAGAGCGTGGACGACCTCCTGATCCTGGCCAATCTCAACCCCATCGACGGCCCCGGCTCGGTGCTCGGAGCGGCCGGCCCCTGTTTCATCCGGCTCCCCGGCTCGCTTCCCATCGTGGGGCAGATGCGGTTCGACTCCGACGATCTCGAGCTCCTGGAAGCGAACGACCTGCTCGAGGTCGTGATCCTCCACGAGATGGGACACGTGCTGGGCATCGGAACCCTCTGGAGCCAGCTGGACCTGCTGACCGATCCCTCCCTTTCAGGCGGCACCGACCCCCACTTCACCGGCCCCCTCGCGGTCGGGGCGTTCAACGCGGCCGGGGGCGCGCCGTACACCGGACAGAAGGTGCCGGTAGAGGACACCGGCGGCCAGGGCACGGCGGACAGCCACTGGCGCGAGTCGGTCTTCGACACCGAGCTCATGACCGGCTTCATCGGGATCGGCGCGAATCCGCTCAGCGCGGTGACGGTCCAGTCGCTGGCCGATCAGGGATACACCGTGAACCTCGCGGTGGCCGACGAGTACTCCGTCGGCGCGGCGGCCCGCATCATGGGTCCGGTCGCCCGGCGCGGCGTCCAGCTCCACGACGACATCGCCCGCGGCCCCATCTACGCGGTGGACCAGAGCGGCAACGTGGTCGGTGTGGTGAACCGGTGAGCCCGCTGGGGTGGGCTCTCGCCGTCCTGGCACTGCTATGCGGCTGCAGCCCGCGGCCCGCCGCCGCGGGTCCCCGCACCTGCGCGCCCAGCACGGCCGCTCTCGATTCGAGTGCCGCGGCCGCGGCACTCGAGGGGGCGTACCGGATCCGGCTCGTCGCCGGCGCGGGACCGCGGCGCGACAGCTCTACCGACGGCACGCTGACCCTGGAGCAGCCCGCTGGGGGCTCGCCGGTGGAGCCTCCCCGCCGGTATGTTCTCCGCGGCTACGGCGACATCCGGCTGGACGAGGTGGGCGCCGCCGCCGACGACGTCGCGTCCCAGGACGCCGCGCGGCCGGGTGTGCTGGCGTTCGATCTCCCGGCGGGCGGGCAGGGCCGGCGGATACTGCTCCGGCTCGGCGCCGAAGCGAACCGGCAGGACGTGATGCGGGTGGAAGGAGCCTACACCATCCTCCGCGTCCGTGAGATCCGGCCGGACGGCTTCGTCGGCGACTGGACCAGCGGCTCGCCGCTGCCCGTGGCGGAAGGCCACTTCTGCGCCTGGCGTGCCGATACCACCGACACCTGACGGACCCCACAAAGACACGGCGGGCCGCGCTTCAG
>DASUSR010000034.1:0-2517 GCA_036375015.1 Gemmatimonadales bacterium | reverse complement strand
GAGCAGCGTGGTGACCGGCAGGCCGTGTTCGATCGAGGTGCCCAGGTCGGCCCGGAGCACGCCCTGCACGAACTCGGCGAACTGGCGCTGGATGGGCTGGTCCAGGTGGTAGATCCGGCGGAGTCGGGCCATCTCCTGCGGGCTCATGGGATGGCTTTCCTGGACCCGCGAGAGCGGGTCCCCCGGCGCCAGCCGCATGAGGGCGAACATCAGCACCACGGCGATCGCGAAGGTGGCGGCCGCCTGGGCGACCCTGCGGACGAGCCAGGCGGTCAAGTCAGGACCGGGGAGCGGGCCAGCGCCAGAGCGCGCTCCACGAGGACTCGGGCCGGATCGTCACCTCGTGGAAGCGGCGGTTCACCCCGAACACGAAGGTCTGGCTGTAGAGGAAGACGGCGGGGGCGTTCTCCTCCACCCGGCGGAGGAAGTCGTGCCAGAGGCGGCGATCCGCCCGGGGGCTCGCGATGGCGCGGTACAGGAGCGAGTCCGCGCCGCGATCGCAGTAGCGACCCGCGTTGCCGGGTCCGCCGCAGGTCCAGCTGAACACCAGCCCGCTGGGCGAGGGATCCAGGCTGGCCGCGGAGAAGTCGAGGTCGAAGTTCCCCGCGGCGCGGCGCTCGAGCCATACGGCCGGCTCCACCCGCACCAGCTCGAGGCCGATCCCCACCTGGCGGAGTTGTTCCTGGGCGATCGCGGCCATCTGCAACCGGGCGTGACTCGAGGTGCTCACCAGCAGGCGCAGGGTGAGGGGCCGGCCGGTTCGGCTCTCCCGGATGCCGTCGCGGTCGCGGTCGATCCAGCCCCGGCCGTCGAGGAGCCGTCGGGCGGCGGCCTGGTCCTGCCGCGCCGGCGCCGGCGTGCCGTGCCGGATCCAGAGCTGCGAGGAGACCGGACCGTAGGGAACCTCGCCGAAGCGGCCGAGCACGGCCCGGACCAGGAGCTGGCGGTCCAGCCCGAGGATCAGCGCGCGCCGCACGTCGCGATCGGCGAGGATCGGATGGGGGCGGCGCCGGTCGGCCGGGTCGCGGTGGTTGAAGAGCAGGTACCCCAGGTTGTTCGAGGGGACGGAGATCACCCGCAGATGGGGGGCGGTCTCGACCCGCGCGATGTTGGTGAGCGGAGGCGGGATGTTGTCCATCGCGTCCGCCTCGCCGGCCAGGAGCAGGTTGATCCTCGCGTCCGCGTTCACCGCCACCCGGACGATGACCCTCGTGATCGCGGGCCGGCCGAGGAAGAAGCGCTCGTTCGCCGCCAGCTCGATGAACTCCCCCTCCTGGCGCCGCACCCAGCGGTAGGGGCCGCTGCCGACGGGCCGGGCGGCGAACGTCGCCCACTCCCGGCCGGTGGCGGGGAGTGCCTCGAGCAGGTGCGCCGGGAGGATGCCGCAGTGAAAGGTCGCGTCGTACAGCTGCTCGGAGTACACCTCCGTGAAGCGCACGACGACGCGCTGGGCGCCTTCGGCCTCGACGCCGGCGATGCGCCGCAGCACATTGGCGAGCCGCGGCGCGATCGCGGGGTCCCGGGCGCGGCGCATGGTGAAGACCACGTCGCGCGCGGTGACCGGCGCCCCGTCGTGCCAGCGCGCCCGGGGGTCGAGCTCGAAGACCAGCGTGAGCGAGTCCCGGCGGGTCCAGCTCTTCGCCAGCAGGGGCACGAAGCCGTGGTCGCCCGCCGTGACCAGGCCCGGCCCCACGGCCGCGAGCCGGAGGAAGAGGTGGTCGGCGATCTCGTGGTTGGCGAGGGTGTTCTGGGGGCCCTCCATCAGCGTGGGCACCGGCGTCGTGGCCTGCTGGCCGGTGACGATCACGATGCTGGCGGGCTCGCCCGGGGCCTGCCGGAGCGGGGGCCGAACCGTGGACACACCGGCGAGGGCCGCCGCGAGCACGAGACGCGCGGTCCAGGACATGGCGGAGACTCCGAAGCGGGCGATGGACGAGGAACCAACTCAATAGTACAAGGAGGGCCGTCGGGAAGGCACCGCTCGCTCAGGCCCGCCAGGTCCAGGCCGGTGAGCGGAATCTCACCTCGTGACGCGCGGCCTCGGCGAGGAGGTCGGCCCCGGCCGGGCACCGCTCCCAGGTGCCGCCCCAGCGCTCCGAGGCGGCGAGCGCCACGGCGCCGGCGACCTCGCCGGCATCGGGCCGTCGGCCGGTGACCTCGGCGAGTGGCCCCGCGAGGTCGGGCGGCGCGCCGCCCAGCGTGAGCCGGTGGACCGTCGCCTGACCGCCATCCAGAAGGATGGAGCCGTGCTGCAGCAGTCCGGCGCCCTCCCGGAGCTGGGCGCTCCCCACCAGCTTGCGCCCGCCCACGGTGACCTCGCCGCCTGCAGGCGAGGCGAAGCAGGGACCCGCATCCACAGCGGCGGCCCGTCGCGCCGGCGCGAGCTCGGCCGGCACGCCGAGCCGACGCAGGGCGGCCAGGAGCATGCGGTGGATCTCCTCGTAAGCCTGACGCAGGCCGCCCATCGACGCCGCGGGCACCGCCAGCGCATAGGTCAGCTCTTCCGCGTGCCAGACC
>DASUSR010000033.1:0-3307 GCA_036375015.1 Gemmatimonadales bacterium | reverse complement strand
GTGGTGCTGGGGAAGGCGGTGAAGGAGATGGACCTCACCGAGAAGATGGCGTTCTTCGAGGCGTACGGCTCGATCGCCGGTCCCGCGGGGCTCAAGCCGATGAGCGGGCTGCTGCTCCCCCGCGGGCTGCTCAAGCTGAAGGGGTCTTCGGAGACCCGGGCCTGCGCCGCCATCGCGATCGGCCGGATCCGGACCGCCGAGGCCCGCGAGGTGCTGCGCAGCGCCGCGGACGACAAGGACCTCGTGGTGCGGAACGCGGTGAGCCGGGCGCTGCGGGAGAGCGGGTCGTGAGCCACCCCGCGGAGGCGGCCCGCGGCGGGGCCGAAGGCCAGCTTCGGCAGGGAGGGCGGATCCTGCTGCTCGCGCTCTACACCGCGCTCCGCAGCCTCAAGCTGTACCCGGTCGAGAACGCCACCGTGCAGAAGTCGCTCGACGACCTGGACGCCGCGTCGCGGGCCCTCCTCACCGTGGAGCCCGACATCGAGATCCGGCTCGCGGGCGACTTCATCTTCGTGAACTCCACCCGGCTCCGCCTCGAGCTCGACAACTACGCCTCGTTCAGCAACATCATGGCGACGCTCCGGGCGTTCGACGTCGGCGTGCTCCGTATCCATCCCTCGGCGGCACGTCGGGAGTGGCAGATCCTCCTCAGTCTCCTGTTGAGCCTCGCGGAGCGGGGGGAGCAGGACCAGCGGTTCGACCTGCTGGTGGAGCGGCTCGTCGGCGGCGAGGTGAAGGGGCTCGAGGTCGAGCGCGCCGCCCCGAACGAGAGCGAGACCGACACCGAGCAGGCCAAGCAGGCGGCCAAGCGGGTCTATTCCCAGGGCGTGGCGGTCACCAAGGAGGTCATCACGGGCGCGCGGCTGGGTCGCGCGACCAACGTGAAGCGGGTGAAGCGCGCGGTGCAACTGATCGTGGACCAGGTGCTCAACAACGAGACCTCGGTGGTGGGGCTCACCACGATCCGCGACTACGACGAGTACACCTTCACCCACTCGGTGAACGTCTGCATCTTCTCGGTGGCGCTGGGCAAGAAGCTGGGGCTGTCGCGGCTGCAGCTCTACGACCTGGGGATGGCGGCGCTGCTGCACGACGTGGGCAAGGCCCGGGTACCGATCGAGATCCTCAACAAGACGACCGGGCTGGACGAGCAGGAATGGCGCGTCATGCAGGGCCATCCCTGGCTCGGGGCGCTCACCCTGTTCTCGCTGCGCACCCACGACGAGATCCCCTACCGCGCGATCCTGGTGGCCCACGAGCATCACATGAAGACCGATCTCACCGGCTACCCCAAGACCATCCGTCCGCGCAGCCTCGGGCTGTACAGCCGGATCGTGTCGGTAGCCGACGGCTTCGACGCGGCCACCACGCGCCGCAGCTACCAGACCGTCCCCATCGAGCCGGACCAGGTGCTCCGGGAGATGTGGGAGAACCCCAAGCGGGGGTACGAGCAGGTGCTGGTGAAGGCGCTCATCAACCTGATCGGGATCTATCCGATCGGGACCTGCGTCATCCTGGATACATTCGAGGTCGCCATCGTGGCCGCGCCCAATCCCGAGGGGCAGCAGCTCAACCGGCCGCTGGTACGGGTCGCGGTGGACGTCGACGGTGCGATGGTGCCGCCGCCCGGTGAGCTGGTCAGCCTGACGGAGCAGGACGAGGCGGGCGCGTACCGCCGCTCGATCGTGAAGGTCACCAATCCGTCCCGCTATGGTCTCACCGTCGGCGACTATTTTGTCTGAATCCCGTCTGGCGCCGGTCTGGACCGCCCTGCGGGTCGAGGGGCGGCCCGCCCTGATCCCCTATCTCACGGCCGGATACCCCTCGCTCGCCGCCAGCGAGGCGGCCGTTCGCGCGGCCGCGGAGACCGCCGACATCCTGGAGATCGGCGTCCCGTTCAGCGACCCGCTGGCCGACGGGCCCACCATCCAGCGGTCGAGCTTCGAGGCGCTCCGCGGCGGGATGACGCTCGCGCGCACCCTCGAGCTGGTGGACCGCATCCGCCCTGCCCGGCCCGTGGTGATCTTCAGCTACCTCAACCCGATCCTGCGCTACGGGGTGGAGCGGTTCCTGGCCGACGCCGACGCCCTCGGCATCGCCGGGCTGCTGCTCACCGATCTGCCGGCCGGCAGCGATCCCGCGGTCGAATCCGCGGTGCATCGGAGCTCACTCGACCTCATCCGGCTCATCGCCCCCACCACCCGGCCCGATCGCCTCGCCGCGGCGCTGGCCGGAGCGGAGGGTTTCGTGTACCTGGTGGCGCGCCTCGGTGTCACCGGCGCGAGCCGTGCCCTCGCGGACGATCTCGCCGAATCCGCGGCGCGGGTCAGGCGCTCGACCGCGCTGCCGGTGGCCGTCGGCTTCGGGATCTCCACCCCGGCGCAGGCCGCCGAGGTGGGCCGCTTCGCCGACGGCGTGGTGGTCGGCAGCGCGCTGGTGGACGTGCTGGGGCGTGAGGGGGTGGAGGCCGCGCGACGGTTCCTGGAGCAGCTCCGGGACGCGCTCGCGGCAGGGAGCGTGGCGCGATGAAGCTGCCGGTGACGGTGGTGCTCGCGCATTACGCGCGGGTGCTCGCCTGGGGCGGCGGCCTGGTGGCCCTGGCGGCAGTCGCGGTGGACCGGCGCTGGCTCGAGCACCCGGTGGGGACTCTGGTGCTGCTCGCCGCCGTGTTCCTGCTGCGCGCGGTGCCGGTGCGCCTCAGCAAGTACTCCTACCTGACCCAGTCCGGCGTGCCCACTCTGGTCGGCGCGGTCGCGATCGGCCCCGCGCCGGTCGTGATCGCCCTCTGGACCGGCGTGCTCGCCTCCGACTCCTGGCTCCGGAAGCCCCCGCGCGCGGGACTCATCAACGCGGGGCGCGAGGTGCTCGGGTTCGTCGCGGCGTTCGGGGCCTACGCGGCGGTGCTGGCACTCACCGGCTCGCCGACCCTGTCGCTCGACTTCCTGCCCGCCGCCGCCATCCTGGTGGCGCTCTACTTCTTCGCCACCCGCTCGCTGTTCTATTTCACCCTGCTGGTGCGCGACAAGCTGGAATACGCCGAGAAGGTGCTGATCCTCCGGTGGGAGATCATCTCCTACCTGCTCACGCTCATCGCGGTGGTCGTGGTCCTCACCGCCCTCCTGGTGCTGTCGCCGGCCGGGTGGCTCGCGGTGGCGCTCGCCCTCGGGGTGCTCGGCGCGCTGACCCGGCAGATCCTCGAGGAGGCGATCGGCGCCGAGGACCTGAACAAGGTGCACCTGATGGAGTCGTCCATCGCCAGCAGCTCCACCCTGCAGGGCTCGTTCGACCAGATCGAGCGGCTGGCCTA
>DASUSR010000032.1:0-7425 GCA_036375015.1 Gemmatimonadales bacterium | reverse complement strand
GCTCGGAGTCCCCCCGGACGCCGACGGCCCCCGAGGCGCCGCAGCTGACCACGGGCGTCAGCCAGACCGTGCTCACCAGCCTCAGCTACAGCGGCTCCGAGATCGACGGCAGCGCCACCTTCGCCTTCCAGCTGCCCGAGGGTCTGCGCGGGCGCTTCGGCGACGTGCTCGCCCCGGCCGCGGGCCAGGAGCCGTGCTGGTTCCAGTTCGGGGTGGAGCCGCAGTGGCTCGGCATCATCGAGCCGCAGTGGGACCAGGATCATGAGCCGCAGTGGGTGCGCGGGTCGGGGCTGATCCACTCACTCCCGGCCGCCGGCGGGCAGGTCACCGTCGCGGGCCAGGGCACCATCGCCGTGCCGGTCACGGGCACCCGGACCGAGGGCGGGGTGACGACCTCGGTCACCGGCACGCTGGTCATCGTGCTGGAGCGCGACGTGGTCCAGCCGAAGCTCGGCGCGCCCTATTTCGAGGTCTGCGGCGTGGAGTGCCTGCGCTTCCGGCTCCAGGCGTTCTTCTTCCCGGCGGCGGGTGATTTTGAGCCCTGCTGGATCGACGGGCTGCTGCTCGCCGTCGATCCCCAGTAGCCCGGGCCGCGCACCGCAGCAGCCCGACCGCCGTCTCGGGCTGGGCGGCGCTGCCCTAAGGAGACACCGCGATGCCAAGGTCACCGACCATCCGACCCGGGACTGGGACGTGGCCCTCGCGCCGGACGAAAAGCGGGTGACCTTCGCCGGCGACCGGCCAGGTCGGTGAAGCTGGAGTGGGGGCGGAAGTAGAAGCCGGAGGGTACGCGCCGGGCGACGGCGGTGAAGGACGGGCGGGCCGCGACTCGGGGGCCCGCCTCCCCGAAGCGAGGCGGGCCGTTCCTACCCTGAGTCGCGCGGGTCAGCGCGCGCCGACCGCAACCTCCCTGGAGACCAGCAGGTCGCCCTCGATGACCTCGGGGCTGCCGAGCTGATCCTTCATGGGATCCTTCTTGACGAAGTCCGCCGCGCGGCGGGTGGACTCCGTCGCTCCCGCCTTGTCGTCGAACACGCCCACCGTCACCAACTCCCTGGTGCCGACCGTCAGGGCATAGTAGGAGTGGAAGCCGCGGACGTCCTGGACGATGGGCAGGAAGCCGTCCTCGATCCGGCGCTTGAGGTCCTTTATGGTGTCCTCGGTGACCGTCCCCTTCGTGGTGTATCTGCGAATGATCGCGTACATCTCTCCCTCCAGTTTCAGGCTGAGCAGAGGAGGCGACAAAAAAACCGGCAGAGCAAGTGGCTGCTCAGCCGGTTTCGCGATTCGCTCCGCCGGGTGCGTAGGCGACCAATTGACTGCACCCGGGTTCACAGCATCTGAGGGCCCCAGTATCGGGGCCGGTTCGCGCGGCGTCAAGAGCCGGGCCTCCGCACCTCGAGCCGCGGTGTGAGCGGAGTCACGGTGCAGACCGCAACGCCCGCCCATTAATTCGCCTCGGCTCACTCGCTCCCCTTGCCACGGGCAGCCCCATGCGCGCTCTCTCCTCGGCCGGCATCTCCGCCGTCCTCCTCGCCTCCCTGGCGCCCACGCTCCCCGCCCAGTCCACCGGGAGCTTCGAGATCGGCGCCTTCGCCCAGCCGACGTACTTCGACCGCACCCTGCGCTTCGACCAGGGCAGCGGGGGCGGCGGCGCCCGCCTGGGATTCTTCATCACCCCGGCACTCGAGGTGGAGGCCGAGGGGGCCTTCGTGCCGACCACCGCGGCCGGCGACCTCGAGGTCGACTACTTCCCGGCGCGCGCGCGGCTCCTCCTCAACCTCCCCGCCGGCGAGCATACCCGCGTCCTCCTCGGCGGCGGCTACGTCCACAACGAGTACCGCGGAGACCTCGACGCCAGCGACGACGGCGGCACGGCGTTGCTCGGCGTGCGACTCGGCATCCCGGGCTTTCCCTCGCTGCGGATCAACGGCTACGTGGACTTCATGCCGTCGCCGGCCAACGGGGCCGGCGAGAACTGGAACTGGGGCCTGCAGTTCGGGCTGAGCTTCCTCACCGGGGTGGACCGTGGCGCGCGCGCCGAGGAGGCGGTCGCCGAGCCCGACTCCGCGGCCCTCGCGGCGCGGCAGGACTCGCTCGCCCAGGCGGCGCGCGCGGACTCCCTCCGCCGGGCGCAGGCGGATTCGGCGCGCGCCCAGGCGGTGCGGGACAGCCTCGCGCAGGCCCAGCGGGACAGCGTGGCGCGGGTGGAGGCGGAGCGGACCGCGCGGGCGCAGGCACTCCGCGACAGCCTCGTCGCCGCGGCGCGGGAGGACAGCCTTCGAGCGGTCGCGCTCCGCGACAGCCTGCGGCTCACCCGCGACCGGGCCAGGATCGCGGCGCTCGAGGACAGCCTCGCGCGGGTGGCGCTGCGGGACAGCCTGCGGGTGCTGGTCGCGACCCGCGCCGCGCGGGTCACCCTGCGCGGGGTGAACTTCGAGATCAACAAGGCGACGCTGCTCCCGATCTCCCGCGAGATCCTGCTGGACGTGGCCCGGTCGCTGGTGGCCAATCCCGAGGTGACCGTGGAGGTGGCCGGCCACACCGACAACACCGGGCCGCGCGAGCTCAACGAGCGGCTCTCCCGCGAGCGGGCCGAGGCGGTGAAGGCGTTCCTGATCGAGAACGGCGTTGCCGCGGAGCGGATGACCACGCAGGGGTACGCGTGGGATCAGCCGGTCGCGAGCAACCGGACGGCGTCGGGGCGGGCCCAGAACCGGCGAACGGAGCTGCGGCGGACCGACTGAGGCGGGCGCGTCGGTGGCCTCCGATGAGGCAGGCGACCGTCACGCGACCGCCGGGGCCGCGCCGATCTCGAAGCAGCAGCGCAGGCGCTCTTCGCGGTCGCAGCACTTGGCGACCTCGAGGCCGGTGAACTCGCTGAGCAGGCTCTCCATCGCGTTACACGCTTCGGGGTGACGCCTGGTCGCGGCGGCGAGCGGGCACCCATCGCTGCGGATCATCAGGCTGCCGTTGTTCGCCTCCACCCGGGCCAGTCCCCCCAATGCGTTGAGCAGCTCGCTCGCGGCCTCGGCCCGCTGCCGGCGGTCTCCGGTCGGACGCGGCCGGTCGGCCATGAGCCGGCGGCCGACGTCCCGCATCATCGCGTCGAAATCCCGGGGGCCCAGGCGTGCGTTGAGCACGTGGAGGAGCTCGGTCAGGACCGGGATGTAGGCGTGCGAGAACAGCAGCTCCGCCTCGTTGGTGAGCGCATAGAGCCGCGCCGGCTTGCTGGTCCCCGGCCGCTGCCCTACCCGTCTCACCAGGCCATCGCGCTCCAGCAGGGCCAGCTGCGCCCGGATCGCGTTCCCACTCAAGTCGAGGGCGGCCGCCAGGTCGTCCACGGTCATGCTCCCCCGCCGAAGCAGTCCCATGATGCGACCGGCGGCGGTGTCGTACAAACCTCGGGTGGGCCGGAACTCCCGCATTGTGCCCTCACGCTCAAGTGTCGTTTTGAAAGCTACTTGGAAAGATATTGCAGATTTTCATGCACAATCGTACTTTGTGGGAGAAACGGACGCCTTTCCCCGGAAGCCCTCCCAAAGAAAGACCCGAACGGGCGCCGGTCCAAACGCCGACCCCGGAATGCCCGTGATGGCCGGAAAGAGAGTACCAGGATGGTGAGAAACAGAATCCTCGGCGTGCTCGGGATCGTGGCCTCGATTCTGACCGCATGCCACGACGAGCCCACCAGCCCGCCGCGGACCGGTCCCGAGGCTGCCTCCCGCACACCGATGAAGCCGGGCCTGCTCGCACAGGGGCGGGAGATCTTCCGCTTCGACACCTATGGCGACGAGACCTTCTGGACCGACACCCTTCGGCTGCACGAGGTCATCCGCACCTCCGTCTCTCCGACGGCAGCCCTGGGGCTCGGCCTCAAGGTGGACGCGGACGCCCTCCCGGCGGCGGTCAGGTCGGCCCTGCAGGCGGGAGCGCTCGACCTCGACGACCCGGCCACCACCGTCGCGCTGCTCGAGTTGAACGCCGTCGTGGGGCTCGTAGGCCAGGTGAACGCGAACGGCGTGCTCACGGCGGTGGGAACCACCTGTGCCCTGTGCCACTCCACGGTGGACAATTCCTTCGCGCCGGGCATCGGCAGGCGCCTCGACGGCTGGCCCAATCGCGATCTCGACGTCGGCGCCGTCGTGGCCCTCTCCCCGGCGCTGACGCCGGCGCAGCGGGCGGTATACGAGTCGTGGAGCCCCGGGCTGTACGATCCGCGATTCAACCTCGACGGGCTGAACATCCCGGTCGTGATCCCGCCCGCCTTCGGACTGCGGCACGTGAAGCGGGAGATCTACACCGGCGACGGTCCCGTGTCGTACTGGAACAGCTACGTCGCCATCACCCAGATGCACGGCCACGGGCAATTCGCGGACCCGCGCATCGGGGTGAGCGTGAACAACCCGCCGGATCTCGTATCCTCCAAGCTCGAGGCCCTGCGCGCCTACCAGTTCAGCCTCGAGACCCCCGAGCCCTCCGGCGGCTTCGACCGGCAGGCGGCCCGGCGCGGGCGCGCGGTGTTCAACGGCGTCGCGCGGTGCGCGAGTTGCCACCTCGGATCGGTCTACACCGACGTCAATGCCGGCCGGCTGCATACCCCGGCCGAGGTGGGCCAGGACCCGGCCTACGCCGAGCGGAGCGCGACGAAGCGGTACCGCACGACGCCGCTGCGCGGGCTGTGGCAGCCGCCCCAGCTGGCGGGTCCATATTTCCACGACGGGAGCGCGGCCACGCTCGAGGAGGTGGTCGAGCACTACGTCGAGCTGCAGGGTCTTTCCCTCACCCGGGGGCAGAAGGCGGATCTGGTCGAGTTCCTGAAGAGCCTGTAGGTCAGGCAGACGACTTCGTGCAGAGGTGCCGTGCAATGAGCAGGGCCGCGACCCGGTGTCCGGCCTCGTTCCAGTGTCTGCTGCCGAGTGTCGGGCCGAATCCGTGCAGATGGAGCCGCTCTGCTCGCGCGATCCGCGCCATGGCCGGCCCGAGGGTGACCGTCGGAATCCCGCGCGCCGCGCCGAGGCGGGCCAGTCGGCGGTCAGGATAGAACAGATCCGGTTCGCCCAGGGAGTCCGCGAGTTGCCGGACCACCCCGGTGTCGAGGGTGACCTGGACCGGGGAGGAGACAACGACGACCTGAAGCCTCGTGCCGTGTGAACGGGCGAGGGTATCCGCGGCGAGGACGAGGCGCTCAGTGACGCGCCACGCATCGATCCACGCTCTGTCCCGTGGAGGCGCCAGCTCCGCGCCAACGCCCGCCGAGCGCGCACCCGCCGCACGGGCCTTCGCGAGCGCATCGTGGAGCAGCTGGAGCAGCCGGACTCGGTCCACGAGTGCGCCGAACACATCCCACACGAAGAGCCCCATGGGGGACTGGTCCCACGTGGAGCGAAACGACCGATCCAGTCGCAGGCGACCGTCCCCGGTCAGCTCGTAGAAGGGGCGGCCGGCGACGGGCTCGAGCTCCCGCACGTTGTTCTCGAGGTCGTTCCCGAGCGTCATGACCAGAAGGACGAGGTCGGGATCGTACCGCAACGCGCGGGTCTGCAGGAGGAGGTACTCCTGGGCCGTGCCGTAGCCGGGCACGCCGAAGTTCAGCATCTCGATCGCCCGGCCGCCCGCAAACCCGCAGGGGGCGAGGTGGCCGGGTAACCGGGCCCAGAAGGTGCTGTCCCGGTCGACTTCCACGGCCGCGGCGTAGGAGTCACCGATCACGGCGATGCGGTAGGTGCCGGGCGGTTTTGCCACGGCGTGCTCGCGGTCCCGCATCCCAGCACTGTTGATGCGCACCCACGCGCGGCCCTCGCTGGTCTGCAGGCCGTGGGCGCCGGGCCGGAGCGCCCAGCCGAGCGTTGTGTCGGGCGTATGGAACACCGGCACACTGTACCCGGCGGCGCGCAACAGCAGCTCGGCGCAGACGAGGCCGACGGCTACGCCGGCGAGGGCGAGGCCAAGGGCGCCTCTCACCCAGGGCGCCGCTCCAGTCGCGCGTTCGCCTCCTCCACGTAGGGACGCAGCCCCGGGTCGGCGCGTCGCCAGACCTCGGTCACGAACCGGTACCAGCGCACTGCCTCCGGCCGGTCGTCCAGCCGCTCGGCGATACGAGCCCGCTCGAGCGCGGCGAGCACGAACGAGGGGGTGCTGCCCTCCACCCACATCCAGCGGTCGAGCACCGCGGCCGCGCTGCGGTCGTCCCCCATCGCCGCCTGAAGTCGGGCGAGCAGGAGCTTCTCGGCGAAGCAGGTGCCCGCCACGCAGAGCGTGTCCGGGATCGCGGCGAGCCGCCGCACGGCATCGGCGGTGTCGGCGCGTGCCAGCGCGAGGTAGCCGGCCGCCGCGGCCCGCAGGTACCGGGCGCGGAGACGGGCCCGCGGGGCCGACGCTTCCCGCTCCACCTCGGCCGCGCGGCCGGCGAATCGGACGATGGCGGCAGTGTCCCGCCGGGCGAGCCACCAGGGCAGGCCCCGCAGGTATCGAGGAATCCTGTACCCATCCCACGACGCATCCCGGGCCAGACCCTTCGCGAACCCCCGCGCTGCCGCCGTGTCGGGAACGGCCCCGAGAAGTGCCAGATCCAGGAACGGATCGCTCATCGCGCTGGAGGCGGCGGCCCCGGGATCGACCAGCAGCCGGCCGTGCGCCGCCACCGCCTCGCGCAGCCGGCCGCGGAAGGCGAGCGCGTGCGCGAGATACTGTCCCCACATGAGCGAGTCGGCGACGAACGGCGGCGCGCCGGTTACGTCGTGGCGGCCCGACCGGAGCGAGCGGCGCAGCGCGATCGCCGTCTCCGCCGAGTCGGTCCACCACTGGAGGTGGTCATACACCCGGGAGATGGTGTTGGCCGGGGCGGCCCGCACCGCCGCGGCGACCGCCGGCGCGGCCACACCCCCGGAGTCGAAGACCAGCGCGACGAGCCGCAGGGCTTCGGCGCTCGCTTCCGTCGGGTTCCGGGCGGCGTAGGCCCGGGCATAGCGCATGGCCCGCTCGGGCATGCGGAGCTGCATGGCGAGCTCGACCGTGTGCTCGTACGCGGGCGTGAAGCCCGAGTCGAGGGTCACCGCCCGCTCGAAGGCGTCGAGCGCGGCTGCCGGCCGCCCCCCCAGCGGCGGCGACCAGTGGGTCAGCACCTCGCCCAGGTGATACCAGACCTCGGGGTCGTCCGGGTAGCGGCGCGCGGCCTCCTCGAGCACGCCGACCGCCGCAAACGCGTGGCGGACCAGGGTCCCCGGGTCGCGCGCCGCCGCGAGCGCGACGGAGAGCGACTCCGCCGTGAAGAGCAGGCTCTCGCGGCGGGACAATCCCCGGCCGAACAGCACCGAGCGCTCGATGTACGTCGCCCCGTCGAGGTAATCACCGGACGCCGCCGGGCCCCACCCGATCACGTAGCCCATCCGCCGGAGCGCCAGGCCGAAGGTGCTGTCGGCCGCG
>DASUSR010000031.1:0-2208 GCA_036375015.1 Gemmatimonadales bacterium | reverse complement strand
ATCTCCTGCATGGCATCGCAGTATGCCGGGTGGGCGATCACGGTGGACAAGTTCTTCGCGATGGGGTCGGGACCGCTCCGGGCGCACGCCCGGGTGGAGAAGGAGCTCTTCGAGAAGCTGGGCTACCGCGAGACCGCGGCGGGCGGCGTGCTCGTGCTCGAGGGCCGGACTCCTCCCACCGATGCCGTGGCCGCCTGGGTGGCCGAGAAGGCGAAGCTGCCGCCGGCGCGGCTCACCTTCGTCATTGCGCCCACGGCGAGCCTCGCCGGCGGGGTGCAGATCTCCGCCCGGATCCTGGAGACCGGCCTCCACAAGATGGAGACGCTCGGCTTCGACGTGCGCCGGGTGGTGAGCGGATACGGCGTCGCGCCGATCCCCCCGGTCTCCAAGAACGACCTCCGCGCCATCGGCCGGACCAACGACTGCATTCTCTACGGCGGCCAGGCCCGCTACACGGTGCACGCCGGCGACGACGAGCTGGCCGAGCTGGTCTCGAAGGTGCCGGCCGCCGCCTCGCGCGACTACGGGACGCCGTTCTACGACATCTTTCAGCGCTACGAGGGGGATTTCTACAAGATCGACCCCCTGCTCTTCAGCCCCGCCGAGGTGTGGCTGACCAGCACCGAGACGGGACGCACGTTCCACGCGGGACACCTCAATGCCGAGATCCTCGAGGCGAGCCTGCATCCCCGGCCGTAGGTTCTCCCCCATCCACAGGAGCTTTCTCATGCGGCGTCTCTCGAGCTGGCGTCTGGTCACCTCCCTCGCGCTCGCCACGGCGTGCGGCACCTCGGACCGGCCGGCGGACGCCCCCGCCGACGCGGCGCCCTCGGCGGAGCCCGCCGCTCCGACCGGACCGGCGGCGATCGTCACGGTCATCTACAATCATCCCAAGGACACGGCCGCCTTCGAGAAGTACTACCGCGACGTCCATCTGCCGCTGGTGTCGGCCAACCAGCAGGAGATCGGCTTCACCCGGGCGGATCTGACCAGGTTCACCAGCAACCTCGACGGCAAGAAGCCGACCTACTACCGCCAGGCGGAGCTGTACTTCCCCTCGCTCGACGCCGCCCGGAAGGGCACGGCCACGCCGGGGTTCAAGAAGGTGGGCGACGACCTCGCCAACTTCGCGACCGGAGGCCTGATGGGACTGGTGGCGGTGGAGACCAGCGAGGCCTCGGAGGCCTCCGAGGGCGAGCCGATGGCCATCGTGACGGTGATCTACAAGCAGCCGAAGGACACCGCGGCGTTCGAGCAGTACTACGCCGACACCCACGTGCCGCTGGTGGCCGCGAACCAGCCCGAGATCGGGTTCACCCGGGCCGAGCTCACCAGGTTCGAGTCCAACCTGGACGGCTCCCCGCCGGCGCTCCACCGGCAGGCGGAGCTCTACTTTCCGTCGATGGACGCGCTGAAGAAGGGCACCGCCACGGCCGGCTTCAAGAAGGTGGCCGACGATCTGGCCAACTTCGCTACCGGCGGGCTCGACGCGCTCATCGCGGTCGAGACCCGGTAGCGGTGCACGTCGTCGTCCTCGCCTCCCGCCAGGGCTGGCACACCAGGGAGCTGACCCGCGCGCTCGAGGCGCGGGGGCACGGGGGGACGATCGTGCCCTACGAGGGGCTCACCGCGTCGGTGGGCGGCCGCCCCGGGCTCCGGAGCGGCGGCGCCGAGCTGGACCGGGCGGACGCCGTGCTGGCCCGGATCATTCCCTCGGGCTCGCTGGAGCAGATCATCTTCCGGGTGGACGCGCTCCACCGGCTGGAGGAGCGGGGGGTGCGGGTGATGAATTCGCCGCGCGCCATCGAGCGCACGGTGGACAAGTTCTGGACCTCGTGCCTGCTGGAGCAGTGCGGGATCCCCACCCCGGACACCGTGGTCTGCGAGAGCCCGGAGGAGGCGATGGCGGCGTTCCGCGACCTCGGCGACGTGATCGTGAAGCCGCTGTTCGGCTCCATGGGCCTGGGGATGGTGCGCGTGGCGGACGAGGAGATGGCCTACCGGGTGTTCCGCACCGTGGAGACGATTCGCGGGGTGTACTACCTCCAGCGCACGATCGACCACGGGGGCCGCGACCACCGGGTCTTCGTGCTGGGGGGGCACGTGCTCGGGGCGATCGAGCGCCGGGCCGACGGATGGCGCACCAACATCGCCCGCGGAGGGCAGGCGCGGGCCGCGCGGCTGCCCGAGGCCTGGGCGGCGGTCGCC
>DASUSR010000030.1:0-5580 GCA_036375015.1 Gemmatimonadales bacterium | reverse complement strand
TCGGCGTTCCGGACCAGCATACCGACGATGATCCAGCACCAGGAGAGGGCAAGGCAGAAAGTCATGACCAGCAGCACCGCCAGGAGCACGCCCACGACGCCGCCCTGGGGCCTGAAGCCGAGGATGAACCCGACGACGAGGATCAGCGCCGAGGCGACCGAGTAGCGGAACACGTCCCCCGCGAGGGCGCCGAAGAGGGGGGCCGGCTGCCACATCGGGAGCGAGCGGAAGCGGTCGTACAGCCCCTTGTGGATATCGGTGTTGAGTCCGACCCCGGTGTACACCGTGATGAACACGATCGTCTGCACCAGGATTCCGGGCAGCAGGTACTGGATGTACTCCCGCGGCGACCCCGCGAGCGCGCCGCCGAAGATGAAGGTGAACAGCAGCGTGAACATGATGGGCATCACGGTCACGTCGAAGAGCTGGAACGGCACGTGCTTGATCTTGAGCATGGCGCGCCAGGCGAGCGTCGCTACGGCGGCAGGCGCCGAGGCGGGGCGCGGCCGGCTCCGCAGGGCGAGGAGCTGGTGGGTCCGCTCGCCGCTGGGCAGCACGTCGGCGGTCATGGCGTGTCCTCCGTGGCCGGGCTCTCCGCGGGCCGGCCGGTGAGCGCGAAGAACACCTCGTCGAGGCTCGGGTTCCCGACCGAGAACTCGGCCACGTCCACGCTGTCCGACGCCAGGGCGGCGAGCACGGCCGCGGCCTGAGAGGGATTCGCCAGCCGGGCGCTCACCGAGTCCGGGGCCGCCGCCGGAAGGATCCCGTCGCCCAGTACCCGCGAGACCAGTTCCCGAGCCCTGCCGCGCTGGTCCGCGCTGACCAGTCGCAGGTGCAGGGCGCTCGAGCCGACCGACGCCTTGAGCTCGCGGCTGGTCCCCTCGGCGATGACCCGCCCGTGGTCGATGACCGCCAGCCGTTCGGCGAGGCGGTCGGCCTCGTCCAGGTACTGGGTGGTGAGCAGCACGGTGGTCCCCTCCGCGGCGATCCGGCGCACCAGCTCCCAGACCTGGTTGCGGCTCCGGGGGTCGAGGCCGGTAGTCGGCTCGTCGAGGAAGAGGATCTCGGGGATCGCCACCAGGCTCGCCGCGATATCGAGGCGCCGCCGCATGCCACCGGAGTAGGTCTGCACCTGCCGGCCCGCGGCGTCGGCCAGGCCGAAGGCCTCGAGCAGCTCTACCGCGTGCTCCCGGGCGGCGCGCCAGGAGAAGCCGAGCAGGCGGGCCATGAGCACCAGGTTCTCGTAGCCGGTGAGGTCCTCGTCCACCGAGGCGTACTGGCCGGTGAGGCTCACCTTCTCCCGGACCTTGCGGGCCTCGTGCACCACGTCGTGCCCCAGCACCTGCGCGGTGCCGGCGTCGGGCCGGAGGAGGGTGGCCAGGATGCGGATGGTCGTGGTCTTCCCCGCCCCGTTGGGGCCCAGGAGGCCGAAGACCGAGCCCTGGCGGATCCGGAGGTTCACGCCGTCGAGGGCGCGGGTGGAGCGGAAGGTCTTCACGAGACCGGCGGTCTCGATGGCGTACGGCATGGATCACACCTCGTCTGGAGCTACTCGCCGCGCGGCGGCTCTCTGTAATGCGCAGGAGCCGCTCGGGACCGGCCATCGGGCCCATTATTGCCCGGCCACTCCCCCTTTCACATTATTGGCCATGTCCGCCACCTCACCGGCACCTGCCGCATGACCCAGCCCGATCCGACCCCGTCCGCGCTCGCCCGGGAGCTGGCCTCGGTGGTCCGCCGCCACGACCCCTCCTGGACGGACCCCAACAGCTCCGACCCCGGCGTCACCCTCCTCGGGGTCCAGGCCTGGCTCGCCGGGCAGCTCGATTTCTACGCCTCGCGCACCGACCCCTACCGCAACTTCAAGTTCCGGGTGAGCTGGGACGGGGCGCCCATCGCCGGGGTCACGCGGATCTCCGCCCTCCGCCGGAGCACGGAGATCGTGGAGTATCGCGACGGGGCCTCGCCGCACCTCGTCCGGCGCAACCCGGGCCGGTTGGTGTACGAGCCGATCACCTTCGAACGGCCGACCGGCACCGACAGCGCGTTCGAGAGCTGGGCCGACCAGGTGCGCGACCTGACGGCCGGCTACCGCAAGCCCGTCCGGATCGAGGTGCTCGACCCGACGGGGGTGCCGGTCCTCGCCTACGACGTACACGGCTGCTGGCCCTCCGCTTACCAGGCCCTGCCCGACCTCAACGCCGGTGCGAGCGCGAGGCTGGTCGAGACCCTCACGCTGGTGCCGGAAGGCTGGCAGCGGGACAAATCGGTCCACCCCTAGAGCTGCGCCCGGTACTCCCCGTACAGCACCACGTCGTACAGCCCCTTCAGCTCGTCGGCCACCCCCGCCCGATCCATCTCGAGCCGGAATATGGCGCGCCCAGCGTGGGAGCAGGACCCCGAATCCGCAATAGCCGGGTGGCTCAGGGCGCTAGGCGCGCCCGCAGCCACTCGGTGAGGCGCGCGGGCAGCGTGGAGTCGGCGGCGAGCAGGTCGGTCGCGTGCGCCGAGCCGGCCTGCACCACCCACAGCTCGGCCGCGGATATGAGCGCGCGGATCTTCGCGTCGAGCCAGTCGCCCACGAACCGCTCGGCGTCGGAGCGGACGAAGAGCCAGGCGGCGCCGCTGCCGGCGGCGGCGCGGAACGACTCGTCGCTGAAGTCGCCGGGGGAGAGCGCCACCTGCGCCCGGCCGAACCCGGCCTCCCGGGCGGCGAGCGCCGCGGCCTGGCTGCTGTAGCTGCCGCTCACGGTGCCGAGGCGAGAAGTGTCTACGCCGGGCGTGCCGCGGACGAAGCGCCAGACGGCGGCGATGTCGCGTTCGGTCCCGTCGAGCGCGGTGACCGGCTGACCGGGCACGAACCGGCCGCGGTCCACGCTCTCGCCGTGCCCCCGGAGATCCACCCGCAGCGACCCGATCCCCGCGGCCGCGAGCCGGGCCGCGAGGTCGCGGTAGGTGCCGCGGTGGCCCGCGGCCTTGTGCAGGAGGACGACGAGCGGGGCAGGCGAGCGGTCGGGGAGTCGGAGGTCGCCGCGGAGGCTCCAGCCGTCGCTCGGGATGGAGACGGCCCGCTCGCCGGGCGCCGCCGGGCGGGGCGCGAGCGACTTGCGCAGGAACGCGATCACCGCGTTCCACTGTGGATCGATGCTGGCCTTGGTGCGCTCGCTGTCGAGCATGGAGGAGCCGTGCACACCCTGCTCGGCGACGAAGATTGCCGCCCCGTCCCGGCGCATCGCCTCCAGGGCGGCAGCGCGGCTCGAGTCCTCGATCTCCACTCGCGGGCGGAGCACGAGCGTGGGCACGCCGGCCCGCGCGAGCCAACTCACGTATGGTCCGGGCTCGCAGCCGCGCATCGGCTCGCCGGACGCCGGGGAGAAGGCGAGCACGGCGCGCACGTCCGCGGCGCGGCGCGCTGCCACCTGGAGCGCCAGGGCCGCGGTGTAGCTGCTGCCCCAGAGCACGAGCGGGCCGGCGAACCCCTGCACCCGGGCGAGGCTCACCGCGGCGTCCATCTCGGCCGCTGCGTCGCAGTAGCTGAAGCCGTCCGGCGGGGGAAAGGCGACGCGGTTGGAGTCGCCGAACCGGTCGCCGCCGCCACGGATGTCGGCGGCGACGACGTTGTACCCCTCTGCCAGCAGCCGCGGTGCGATGCTCCGATACTCCCCGCGCGCGCTGCCGCCGCCCTGGTGGAAGAGCAGGATGGTGGGTCCGGCCGCGCCGGCCTGGCCGCGATATACATCCGCGACCACCGCGAGCGAGTCGCGGAGCGGGAACCGAACTTCGGCTGGCACGACGGACTGGGCCGCGGCCCCTGGGACGCAGGCGAGCGCCGCCAGGACGCGGAACGGGACGCGAAGCACGGCTCGCGGGGGCATGTTCCCGGTACGGCGGGCCCGTCCGGGCCGTTTCATGTCGATTCCGGCCGCCGCCGTTCGACACAAAGATGGAACCCATCAAGGAGTCGAGCCCATGAGCACGGCAGGAAAGCTGACGGTGACGATGTTCCTCACAGTGGACGGCGTCTACCAGGCGCCCGGGGCCCCGGACGAGGATCGGGACGGCGGCTTCCAGCACGGCGGCTGGCTGGTCCCCTACTTCGACGAGGACATGGGGCCGATCGTGGACGAGGCCTTCGGCAAGGCGAGCGCCTTCCTGCTCGGCGGGAAGACCTACCGGATCTTCGCGTCGCACTGGCCCCGGGTCACCGATCCCGCCGACCAGGTCGCTGCCGCGCTCAACCGGCTGCCCAAATACGTAGTCTCGAAGACGCTGGCGCAGCCCGAGTGGAGCCCCACCACGGTGATCCGCGGCGACGTGGCGAAGCAGGTGGCCGACCTCAAGCGCCGCCACGAGGGCGAGATCCAGGTGCACGGCAGCGGCGCGCTGGCCCGGCTGCTCTTCGCCGAGGACCTGGTGGACGAGTGCCACCTGTGGACCTACCCGGTGGTGCTGGGGAGCGGGAAGCGGCTGTTCGAGCCGGGGGCCCGACCCGCGGCCCTGAGGCTCATCGGCACCAGGACGACGAGCACCGGCGTCGTGGTCCACAGCTACCGGCGGGCGGGCGTGCCGACCTACGGCGCGTTCGGGCTGGAGACGGCGGAGCAGGCGTAGCGCTGCGTCAGCGTCTCGCCGTCGGGGGGAGGAGGCCGTTGAGCCGGAAGTAGACGGCGAGCTGGCTGTAGTGACCGGCCCACTCCTCCGCGGCGGCGAACATCGCGTCGGCCCGGGAGATCTGCCCGGCCCCGAAGTACGGCACCTCGTCGCTCAGCATGGTGTCGTCCACCCGGGCGAGGGCCGACTCGCAGTAGCGGAAGGCCTCGCGCAGCCGGCTCACGAGCTGGTCCTTGGCGGCTCCCGCAGCCGGCTCGGCGCGCTTGGGCGCCGCCACGCCGCCGATGCTGGAGCACAGGGCGTCACTCCCGGCCGCGACGTGGGCGACCACTTCCCCGAAGCTCATCTGCGCCGCCGTGGGCTTGAAGCCGTAGCGATCGGCCGGCATCTGCTCCGCCGCTGCCACGAGATTGCGCCCGGCACGCTCCGCGCGGGAGCGCAGCGCAGCCGCCACCGGCGACGCGGGCTGCTGCGCCAGACCGGTGGCGACCAGACTGCAGAGGGCGAGCGCGGTGGCCGCGAGCGGTCGCTTCACTAGAGCATGACCACCGTCCGCCGGGACGGAGGCGCGGCCTCCACCCGGCTCGCGTCGTCCATGATGAGCCGCAGGTCCCCGTTGGAACGGACCAGCACGTTCAACAGGTCGTACGTCCCCTCGTGCGCCACCTGGAGGCCCTGCACCACCGCGCGCTCCGGCAGCGACCCGCCGTCGCCCTCGATGGCCACCCGGCGCACGTGCACCGGCCCCATCGTGCAGAAGAACACGTCCGCCCTGACCTTCTCCCGCCCGCCGTACCAGGCGGCAGGCGTGACCTCCACCCGCACGCCGCGCAGATCCGCCCTGATCTCCTGGCCGTGCCGCACCTGGGCCTCGGCCATCCGCTCCCGGAGCCGGTGGCTCTGGGACTGGGCAGTCACCCGAACTTCCATCTCACACCTCACCGCTGGAATTCCCGATCCAAACGCAAT